>DKXL01000038.1:47255-53555 GCA_002493005.1 Ruminococcaceae bacterium UBA7127 | reverse complement strand
AACAAGGAGGTGAAACCATGAAAAAATCAAAGCTTTTACTTGTGAGTGTGCTCTCGGTTGTGCTTTGCATAGTATGTGTGATGTCGTCGGCGTCAACTACTTTTTCGTGGTTTACCCGTCCGAAATCACTTACAGGCGACAAGCTGCAGCTTCCGGGTCAAACTTATGAAATTGCCAACGGCAAAAACATAAGCTTTGTCACATATGAGTCGACCGACGGCGGCGAAAACTATGGCTCAACACCTGTTACAAACTTTAACAACTCTGCTCTTGCTCCGCATACAAGAAAGATGTACAGAACAGATGTTACTAATTCGGGCAGCGACCCCCAGAGCGTATCGCTTTTCCTTAACAATCTTAAGATTGGGGCAGGTAATGGCAAGTTTTACCTTGGTGTAAACAGCCCGCTCAAAACCTATAAGCCTTACGGCAACAGCGCAACAAGTTCAGGAGATTTGATTGAAGCCCCATCTAGCGAATGCGTAAAGAATATTTATGTAGGCTTTGCTTCTGATTCAGGTGTTGATGTTTCAAAGTTCTACTTGCATTATTGGAATGACAACGGTTTAGCAGACGATGCTCCTGTTTCCACTACAAAGGTTGGTTCGGGAAAATATAATCCAAGTAGTTGCGGCGGATCAAATCATAACGCATCCATTGGTTTTACCGTGTATGCTGCGACTATTCCGAGCGAAGCTACCAGAGTTAAGCTTAAGTATAAAAACGGAAACGACATATACGACGGATACGATGGCGGAGATAATACTGACCTTGTAAATAAAAACACTGTTCTTTTTTATCGTTGGAGTGACGGTGATAATGGCAGTAACAAGGATCACACCTGTTATGGAAATTCTGGTACTCCTGCGGGAATTTCTAAGTACTATTCCTCTGCAAAAGTTAAGGTCGGCAGTACGATAAATATTACTCCAACCTACAGCGGCGGCAGCGTAACATATGTTTCTTCAAATCCAAGTGTTGCTTCTGTCTCCGACATAAATACAGGTGTTATAAAAGGTGTAAAACCAGGCACTGCAACAATCACAATGACTGTGTGCGGTAAAGAGTATTCGGATAAAATCGTAAAAACTATTACGGTCAACGTTTATTCGGAATCCTCTGATGATCAGGCATTTGTTCCTGTTGTAACCAATGTTCGTGTCGCAGGTGCATCAGCAGACGGCACTTCGGTTGAATCTATTTTCTGGTATATTAAGAATGACTCCGATACTACACTTTCTTATACTATCGACAGTCTTGATCTTACACTGTAAGACATAAAATTATATTAAAATCAAAACCTCTTTCACTTGATGAAGGAGGTTTTTAATGTTACGTGATATTTGGATTTGGGTATGCTTCTCGCACCAACGCTTAGCATTGCAAATTGTCACACCGCTTGTTGTAAATGTTCATAACTTTTTCTTGTATTTATAGCAATTTTTTGTTATACTTAATTTATACAGTATAAAAGCATAACTGCATAAACAACTAACAGAAAAGTTACGCTTAAGCTGAGATTTGAAAAATATAATTAACAGAGGTATGCGATGAAACGGACAGGCGTATTCAGGGTGTTGAACATAATTAAAAATATAATTTGCTGGACTTTGATAGTGTGTCTTGTGTCTATGCTCGTCATATTTTTTATTTCAAGGGTAAACGGTGAAACACCATCTGTCTTTGGATATTCAATTTTGCGTGTTTCAAGCGGTAGTATGAAACCAGAGCTAATGGTGGGAGATGTTATTATCGACAAAAAACCCGAGAATGTTGCTGAAATTAAAAAAGGTGATGTTGTCACTTTTAAGGGATCAGGCAATCTTTCGGGTAAGCTTGTTACTCACAAGGTCATTAAGGCTCCATATCATGAAAACGGTGTGCTAATGCTGCAAACCAGGGGAATTGCTAATGAAATTGCCGATGAGCCTATTCCGACCACTGATGTTACCGGAATAATGGTTTGCAAAGTCCCATTTCTGAATACTGTTTTTAGTGTGTTTTTATCTCCGTGGGGACTAATAATTTTAATTGGTCTTATTCTGCTAGTGTTCTTTGATGAAATTATTGCTATTATTAAAATACTTACAGGTACTTCTGAGCCTGAGAAACGTGAGGATATAAACGAAATCATAACACGTCTGCAAAAAGAAAAAAAGCTTGAACAGGCAGAAGAAAGTGCCGGTAAAAAGTCCGCAGAAGAGAACAATAATATAAAATTATGCGATTGTGATGAGGAGGACAGTTTGAGTTAAATGACAGACAGTACATTTAATAATGCCGATAAAAACACAAAGTCGCTGTATGATAGGATATATGAAGCGGTAATGCAGATTCCTTGTGGAAAGGTTGCTACTTATGGGCAGGTTGCGGCAATGGCAGGCAACGGAAATTGTGCAAGAGTTGTAGGAAATGCGCTTCACAAAAATCCTGCACCGGGAATAATTCCCTGTCATAGAGTTGTCAACTCCAAGGGGAGGCTTGCGCCAAGCTTTGCATTCGGAGGTGTTGGCGAGCAGGCAAAGCTACTGATTGCCGAGGGCGTTAATGTGGTTGACGGTTACGTTGATTTAAAAAAATATCAGCTTCGATAATTTAATGTTATGGCACAATAAAATACATAATATCACCGTTATAAATATAACTGTAAAAGTCTAAAAATGGCTTTAATATGCCAATATTGGGATAAAATACGTGTTGATTTTTTTTATGAATTATGATATAGTTGAAACGGTAATTTTTGTATGGGTATAGATAACCCCTTGGCTTTTTAAGGTGAATTTTATGGATTTTAAGCTAATAGCATTAGACATTGACGGGACGCTTACCAACTCCAAAAAGGAGATTACACCCCGTACCAGATATGCACTTCTTGAGGCTCAGCGTCAGGGGAAGAAGATTATTCTTGCATCGGGACGACACCCAATAGGAATTCTTCCGATTTCTAAGGATTTAATGCTTGACCGTTACGGTGGATTTATTATGGCTTTTAACGGCGGCAAAATTATTAACTGTCAAACCGGTGAAACCGTTGTGAGCAAGCGTTTTCCTCTGGAATATTTGTCGGATATTGTTGGTGTGCTCAGTGACTCAAATATTACCATCAACACATATGACAACAAAAGTATTGTTGCTAACCGCAAAATCAACGACTACACTTATGTTGAGCAGGATATTCTCAAGACCGATATGGTGTTTGTTGATGACTTTGTTTCAGCAATTAGATTTGAAATTAACAAAATATTGCTTGCAGGCGAGCCTGATGAAATTGACCGCTATAAAGAAATTTTGTCGAGTCGTTATGACGGTTTGCTGGATATATACAAGAGTGCTCCGTACTTTCTTGAAATTATGCCGTTTGGTGTGACCAAGGGTTCAATGATGCCGCCCTTGTTGCAAAAGCTGGGCATTAAGCGCGAAGAGCTTATTGCTTTTGGTGACAACTACAATGATATGACAATGATTGGCTATGCCGGCTTTGGTGTCGCCATGGCAAACGGTGAAAACGACGTAAAAAAAATAGCCGATTATGTGTGCGAGTCTAACGATGATGACGGTATTGCGAAGGCTCTCGAAAAGTTTGTTTTAAAGCCGAATATATAAGAATAAATTTAATATGTAACGATTTGACTGTATTTATTGTCCTTTTTAATTATATGGAAGATAAATGCAGTCATTTTTGTGTATTTTACATAAATAACGGTGTCAATATTTGTAAGCAACCAAAGAATAATTATTCTAAAAAAGAAAAATGAGTGATGCGTTGTAAATTATAATATATATTGTATAGATATATGTCATAAGGAGGAGAATCTATGGCAAAATTCAAGAAAATTCTTGCTTTGATTTTGGCAGTATGTGTTGTATGCACTGTCGGCGTTTTTTCGGTTAGCGCTGCTAATGCAGACGAAGACAGCGACACTGCGGCATCAAGCAGCATTAAGGTACACTACTATTGTGAGTCAGGTGTGCCGACAATCTATTATTGGAACAGCCTTCCACAGAACATTTCGACCAACTATCCCGGTCCTAAAATGACAGCAGAGGGCAACAACTATTACACCTACACATTTAATGATGTAACAAAAATCAATATGATGTTTGTTACAAACGGTGAGCAGTCGGCTGAGCTTACCCGCAACACAGGTGAGTGGTGGTACAAAAACAACAGATGGTACAGCAAAGAGCCGGTTCCTATTGATACAGAACGCACTGATTTGCGTGAGGATTCCATCTACTTTGTAATCACAACACGTTTCTATGACGGCGACACAGGCAACAGCATTCACTGCTGGGACGACAGCTCTGCTAACAACCCTGATTCGGATCCGGCATGGCGTGGTGATTTTCAGGGACTTATCGACAAGCTCGACTACATTAAGGCTCTTGGATTCAGCGCAATTTGGATTACACCTGTAGTTACAAATGCTTCGGGCTATGATTATCACGGATATCACGCATTTGATTATTCAACTGTTGATGTAAGATATGAGAGCGATGGCGCTACATATCAGGATCTTATCGATGCTGTTCACGAAAAGGGCATGAAGCTTATTCAGGACGTTGTATGGAATCACACCGGTAACTTTGGTGAAGCAACTCTTGCTCCGATGTTTACAAAGGAATATGAAACTGTTCAGGATTTAGCGTCAGTTAATTGTATGGTTCAGATTCCTGATTCGGATTTTGCAAAAACATTCCCCAGCAGTGTGTATGACAGTCTTACACCGGGACGTCAGTATGATGCAAGACTTAACATAATGAAGGATACCAAGAAGCTTGATGCAGGTGCGCATGATGTTGAAAATTATTATCATCACGAGCCATCACTTTCATGGGGTTCATTTACTGAGCAGGCAGGACAAATTGACGGCGACTGTGTTGATGTCAATACCGAAAATCCTGAGGTTGCAAAATATATAAAGGATTCTTATCTTAACTACGCAAATATGGGCGTTGACGCATTCCGTCTTGATACTGAAAAGCATATTAACAGATGGACGCTAAACAGCGCTTATTTCCCGGCATTTACAAGCATCAAGAATTTCTATATTTTTGGTGAGGTTTGTGCAAGAACACATGAAGTTGTAAACGAGGGTGGTCTTTCAAATACTCCGTTCTTCTATACATGGGCTGAGACTGATTCAAAATGGACAAGCAACTGGAGCAGTACAGACCAGGCAACAAACTATAATAACAGTGTTGCTCACTTTAATGCATATCAGACAGGGAGCATTTCACTCAAGAGCGATAATGCATTTCTTAATGGTGTTACTTATCACACACCTGATTACAGCCAAGCTAACGGTACAGGTGTAATCGACTTTAGAATGCATTGGGCATTCGGCAATGCAAGCGATGCATACAGAGCTGCTTTGAATTGTGATGAGAATTATAACGATGCAACATGGAACGTAATGTATGTTGACTCTCATGACTACGGTCCTGATTCCAACACCCGTTATAACGGCGGTACACAGTCATGGGCAGAAAATATGGACTTGATGTTTACATTCAGAGGTATTCCTTGTATTTATTACGGATCAGAAGTTGAATTTATGAAGGGTGCGCCTGTAGATAAGGGCACAACTGCACCTCTTTCAACAACAGGTCGTGCATATTTTGGCGATTACCTTGAGGGTTCTGTAAGTGCAAGCGACTTTAGCAAATATACTGCAACAGGTACCGTTGCTTCAACTCTTAAGTCACCGCTTGCTGTACATTTACAGCAGCTCAATGCTATCCGCAGAGCAGTTCCTGCTCTTCAGAAGGGACAGTACACAACAAGCAACGCTTCAGGCGATATGGCGTTTACACGCAGATATACAGCTAACGGCGTTGACAGCCTTGCTTGCGTTTCTATCTCAGGCGGTTCAACATTCAAGAATCTCCCTAACGGTAAATATATCGATGCTGTTACAGGTGATGCTCAGAATGTTACAAACGGCACACTTACTGTTCCGTCAATCGGAAGAGCAAATATGAGAGTATATGTATGCTGCGCAAGTGGATTTACCAGAATCAACGGTCAGATTGGCACAAATGGTTCATACCTCAAATAATAATTTTACAAAATTACGGGGCAGGCGCAGAGCTTGCCCTGTTTTTGGCTTTATAGGAAATTGCTCAAAAACAGTCGGGCACAAAAGTGTAGATACCATCGAGCTGTCTGCTCGAATTGGATGCAACGTCACACCGCTTTTTTACTTTATAAGAAAATGCTTGAAAACAGTCGGGTGGAGAAGTGTAGATACTATCAAGCTGTCTGCTCGAATTGGATGCAACGTCACGTTGCCGAAT
>DKXL01000038.1:25704-46951 GCA_002493005.1 Ruminococcaceae bacterium UBA7127 | reverse complement strand
TGGATGCAACGTCACGTTGCCGAATTGTGGGCGGCGTCACGCCGCTTTTGTTTCAGGCAAAAGCTCATTTTGCTATTAAATTAAAATATATTATTCTTACTATTTGCAAAAATAATTAAAATGAATAATTCAAAGGTCACACCTTCAAATTTTTCGTGTAAATAAAAGAAAACCAAAATAACAGGCAAAAAAATGAATACAAATCAAATAATTATGCAAATCACATATAAATAAAGAGAAATATAATGACACTTCTACAATTATTGTATCTTTTCTTTTGGATGATAATATGCTATAATTAATTTAATTGCATAAGTGCATATTAAATATAATAAAAGGAGTGATTTTTTGATGCATATTACAGGCGATTATTCAGACATTACACCGGAGATTCATTCTCTCGCCCGCAAGATGACCGAAAACTCCATAATTGACCCGAGCCTTTACAGTAAATACGATGTAAAGCGCGGCTTGCGTGATCTTGACGGCAAGGGTGTTCTTACTGGACTTACTGATATTTCAACAATCAAACAAAACAAAATGGTTGACGGCAAGCTGGTTCCGTGTGATGGTGAGCTTTATTACAGAGGCTATAACGTAGTTGATATAGTCAGCGGAATTCTTGCTGACGACCGCTTTGGTTTTGAAGAGGTTGTTTACCTGATCCTTTTTGGCGAAATGCCGAATGCAGTGCAACTTAAGGAGTTTAAGGAGCTTTTGGTGCGTTACAGAACTTTGCCGCAAAATTTTGTCAGAGATGTAATTTTAAAAGCGCCGAGCGACGATATGATGAATTCTATCGCACGCAGTGTGCTTACGCTTTTCTGCTATGATAAAAATTCCAATGACACGTCGATTGATAATGTGCTTAGACAGTGCATTCAGCTTATATCTGTGTTCCCTATGCTGTCTGTTTACGGCTATCACGCATATAACCATTATCTGCGCGACAAGAGCCTGTACATTCATCGTGCAGACCCTACAATGTCTACTGCTGAGGTTATCCTTTCACTTTTAAGACCTGACAGAAAGTACACGCCTCTTGAGGCGAAGGTGCTTGATATGGCGCTGATTCTTCATATGGAGCACGGCGGCGGTAACAACTCCACCTTTACAACTCACGTTGTAACATCATCAGGAACAGATACATATTCTGCAATAGCGGCTGCGCTTGCTTCTCTTAAGGGACCAAAGCACGGCGGCGCAAACGTTAAGGTTTATTATATGTTTGAGGACCTTAAGCACAAGGTTAAGGACTGGACAGATGACGGCGAGCTTACAAACTACCTTGAAATGCTGCTCGACAAAAAAGCCTTTGACCGAAACGGCTTGATTTACGGTATGGGTCACGCAGTTTACACGATTTCAGATCCACGTCAGATTATACTCAAGGATGCTGTAAAGAAGCTCGCTTTGGCTGAGGGATATGAGGCTGAATTTAAGCTTTATGAAAAGGTTGAAAAGCTTGCACCTCAGGTTATTGCACGCAAGAGAAAAATATATAAGGGCGTTGCGGCAAACGTTGATTTTTACAGCGGATTGCTCTACAGTATGCTTGATATTCCCTGTGAGCTTTACACACCGCTTTTTGCAACGGCGCGTATTGCCGGTTGGAGCGCACACCGTATGGAGGAGCTTATAAACTCAGGCAAGATTATTCGTCCTGCGTATATGAGCATTTCAACTGAAAAACAGTACAAAAACATAAACGACAGATAATAAAGAAAACGTAAATTATCACTTAAAGTCAGACAAAATTTATTATTATTAAATTATAATGGCTTGGTATCTGTGTTGAGCAGATACCAAGCCGTTTGCGGTTATTGTAATTCTTGATTTAGGTGTTTATGTTCTGCAAGTCTTGTATTTTTATTTTTAAATATATTAAAATGGAGATTTTTTATGGCAATGTGGAATCCGTGGCGGGGCTGCCGCAAATATAGTGAGGGATGCAAATACTGTTATATTCATAAAGGTGATTATAAGCGAGGAGTTGATACAAGTAATATTATAAAAACAGATAATTTCTATGCTCCTGTTGCCAAAAATAAATCAGGCTCATATAAGATTAAATCGGGACAGACTGTGTATCTGTGTTTTTCCAGCGATTTTCTGATAGAAGAGGCTGATAATTGGCGTGGAGAATGTTGGAATATGATACGGGAACGTTCTGACCTGCACTTTTTCTTTTTGACAAAGCGGATTGAGCGTTTTATGGTTTGCATTCCTGACGATTGGAACGATGGATACGATAATGTGACTGTTGGTTGCACAGTTGAAAATCAAGACAGGGCAGACTACAGACTTTCAGTTTTTAAGGAGCTTCCTATCAAGCACAAAAATATTATTTGCCAGCCTTTGATAGAGCGCATAGACTTGTCAGCCTATTTGGATAATATTGAATTGGTTGTAGTTGGCGGCGAATCGGATAAAAACGCCAGACCGCTTGATTACGAATGGGTGCTTGCCATACGTGAGCAATGTATTTCTCGTGATGTGCATTTTGAGTTTCGTCAATGCGGAACGCACTTTGTTAAGGATGGAAAAACTTATACTTTGAATGTTCGTGATTTGTGCAGTCAGGCACGAAAAGCAAATATTAATTTTTAACGGCATATGTGTGTTATGAAGTGATACTGTGCTGTTGTTATAAAAATAACACCGTTTCTCGACAGAGGAGAAACGGTGTTTCTTTACGTTATAGGAAAACGCTCAAAAACAGTCGGGAACAGAAGTGATGATAATATCAAGCTGTCTGCCCGAATTGTGGGCGGCGTCACGCCGCTTTTTTCACATTATAGGAAAATGCTCAAAAACAATCGGGAACAGAAGTGATGATAATATCAAGCTGTCTGCCCGAATTGTGGGCGGCGTCACGCCGCTTTTTACATATTTTCTTCATCATATATGGCACGACAGCCGCCGATAAATTTTGGCCTTGTCCTTGCGGCAAGCAAAATTGCATTGCCGACGTGATCAATGCTCAGTCTTACGGGTACAGCGACCTTTTTGAGGTGCATACCAATCAGTGTGCCGCCAATATCAAGTCCTGCGTCTGCCTTTATCTCTTCAAGCACAACAGGATTTTTAAAAGTTTTGTATGCTGTTGTGGCAAACGAACCGCCTGCTTTTGGCTGAGGCACTACGTTTACTGTTTCGGAATTGGGCAAAGCCTCCGATTCAATGATAATTGCACGATTAAGGTGTTCACAGCATTGCGCTGCAAGATAAATTCCTTTTTCACAGAGCACCTCGTAGATTCCTCTAAATACTGACTCGGCGGCATCAAGACTTGAATTTTTGCCGATTGTTCCGCCTGCAATCTCACTTGACGAGCAACCTATTACAACAATACTGCCCTTTTTCAGCTTGGCTGTTTCGCAAAGCTCAGTGATTGCCAGTTTTGCCTGACTATATAATTCATTCATCAAAATCATCTCCGTATATTTGTATTAATATTATTATATCACAGAAACCAAAAAATTAAAGGTATTAGTCTGTTCTTAAAATAAATTTATATTTCATAACCTTTCGAATCCCGTTATAGCAAAAGGTCACCTCTTATGAGATGACCTTTTTGGGGCTGATAACTATGTTGTAAAGTGTCAGGGTGCAGACCTCGTTTGTTGCGGCGTGTGGAGTTTTAACGTTCATCAACGCGACGGGCTAAAAACAGTCCGCCGGACTGTTTTATTAACGCCCTTTCGAATCCCGTTATCAAAAAAGGACTTCCCAAAGGGAAATCCTTTTATGGAGCTGATAACGGGATTCGAACCCGTGACCTCGTCCTTACCAAGGACGCACTCTGCCTACTGAGCTATATCAGCATATTTTGTTTTATTGTCTGCAAATTGCTGTTTTTATAACGCAGTTTGCTATGTTCGGATAACTTATTGCAGTGTCCGAGTGACATTATAACATATTTGTTTTGTAATTTCAAATGTTTTTTGTATTTTGTTTGAATTTTTTAAAAAATCTGTTCTTTGCTGTTTTGATTTTTTAGAGGATGCTCTAAGCTCTTTGGCGGAGAAGCGCTGATATCGCAAGCTGTTTGACCAAATTTATGCGATAACTATGCCAATTTTCGCATAATACACTTATCACACATAAAACTTGTCAATTTTTGCTTTAATTATGGTGATATAATCTGTTGACAGACTATATGTAAAAGTTTATCATAGATATGTTTGCTAAAGTTGATTTTCCGTATTTTAGTTAGGATATTGATTTTGCAGACTATTTGTATGTCTTAGTAATCAATGACACTAAACAGAATCAGTATGATTCACAGAAAAGAGAGCTAGAATATGAAAAGGATTATTTCAGCGTTACTTACACTTTCAATCACTATTACTATGTGTGCGTTTTCATTTGCCGGTGTTTCCGCTGTCGAAAATGATGTGAATGCATCGGGAGAAGGATTGAAATATCAAATTGAAGATGACGGCACTGCTACTGTAGTAGATCATGTTAAAAATGATGAGTATTATGTCGAAATCCCTGAATATGTTGACGGACATAAGGTTACTCGAATCGGCGCACGCGCATTTGCAAACAAGTTCTATATTTCTTCCGTAACTATACCAAATACAGTGAAAGAAATTGGCAGAGAGGCTTTTGCGGTATGCATAAATCTCAAATCAATTAACATTCCCAAATCAGTGGTTACTGTTGAAAGCCGCGCATTTGCTAATTCATATATTGAAACAGCAGTTCTTGAGGATGGCATAACTGTTATGGCTGATGTTAACGGTGACGGAGAAGTTACGGTTGTTGATGCTTCCTTAATACAAAAACAAACAATACTGTAATATTCATAGGTTGTTTTATAAACAATTTCAGCATAAAATTCACAAATACCCCTATTTATACGGCGGCATAGGAAATAATTGCATAAATTTTTTGAAAATGCTTGCAGAATGGGAAGTTTGGTGCTATAATATTACTGTTAAATACTTTAATGCTAAGGAGTGAGCAGCGGCTCGCTCCTTTGTGTTTAGTATCTTATACTTATATATGTATCAAATTATATCGCTAAGGAGGAGTTATATGGCAAAAAGTAAAGGCGGTGTTACCGTCAATCGCGTTCGTCAGCTTTGTGAGCCGATTGTTGAGCAATTCGGTCTTTCACTTTGGGATGTGCGCTATGTAAAAGAGGGTGCCGACTGGTATCTGAGAATATTTATTGACAAGCCTGACGGCGTTGACATCAACGACTGTGAAAAGGTTTCGCGTGCAATCAACGACCCTCTTGATGAACTTGACCCTATTGAAGGCGCTTATTGTCTGGAGGTGTGCTCACCCGGTGTTGAGCGTGAACTTATTAATGACGAGCACTTTGAGCAGTTTATCGGAGCAGACATAATGGTTAAGATGCTGCGTCCGATTGAGGGAATCGGCAAGGAGTTTGCAGGTAAGCTCAAGGCTTATGACAGAGGTATGGTTACTATATCCGATCACAGCGATGAAAATGAGGTTACAATAAGCAAAAAAGACGCCGCTTGGATTAAACTTGACGATTTTGATTAATTTATAAATACATTAGAAAAGGATGATTTGGAAAATGACAAACAAGGAATTATTTGAAGCATTAAGTTTATTTGAAAAAGAAAAGGGCATATCAAGCGAGTATATGCTCCAGCACATTGAAAAGGCAATTTCTGTAGCCTGCAAGAATTACTACGGCGGCAATGAAAACGTTGTATTCAAGATTGACCCCGAAAAGAACACTTTTGACGCAAAGCTTGTAAAGACTGTTGTTGAAGAGGTGTTTGACCCTAACTTTGAGGTGACTCTTGAAGAGGCTCAAAAGATTAACAAGAGAAAGAAATTTGCCATTGGCGATGAAATCGAAGTTCCGATTGATCCAAAGCATCTTGGCTGGACATCAGTGTCATCTGCAAGAAACGTAATTCGCCAGGGCATCAGAGCCGGTGAAAAAGGTCAGTCACTTGTTGAGTTCCAGAGCAAGCTCGGTGAGATTGTTACTGCATTTGTTGAGCGAATCGATCCAAAATCGGGTGTTGCAACAATTAAAATCGGTAAGAGCGAAGCAGTGCTCCCAAAGAGTGAACAACTTGGTCGCGATAATCTCAAAGAGGGCGACCACATCAAAGTTTATATTGCCGATGTTAAGGACAATGAAAAAGGACCTCACGCAATAATCTCAAGAACTCATCCCGGACTTGTAAAGCGTTTGTTTGAACAGGAAGTTCCCGAGATTTTTGACGGTATTGTTGAAATCAAGTCAATCTCCCGTGAGGCAGGTTCACGTACAAAAATGGCAGTTTCAAGCACAAACTCTGACATTGACGCAATCGGTGCTTGCATTGGTTCAAAGGGTGCCCGCGTAAACAAAATCGTTGAGGAGCTTGGCGGCGAAAAAATTGATATTATTGAATACAGTGATGACCCGCAAAAGTATATTTCCGCGGCACTTTCACCTGCAACGGTTTGCAAGGTTGAAATTATTGACGAGGAAACAAAGAGCTGTAAGGCAACTGTTCCCGACGGCCAGCTTTCACTGGCAATCGGCAACAAGGGTCAGAATGCACGTCTTGCCGCAAGACTCACAGGCTGGAGAATTGACATTCGCCCTGAGAGCGGATTTTACGGAGAAGATGAAGAAGAACCCTCAGAAGAGCCGACAGAGAGCATAGAGGAATAATTAATAAAAGAGGGATTTTATGAAGCAAAAAAAGATACCTATGCGCAGGTGTACGGGCTGTGGAGAAATGAAAGAAAAACGTGAGCTTATCCGTGTGGTAAAGGCGCCCGACGTCAAAAACGATTTGGGCGAGGTTATTAAAAGCGGAGAGATTTCACTTGACCTTTCGGGGAAAAAGCCCGGCAGAGGAGCATATGTATGTAAGAACACTTCCTGCTTTGAAAAAGCACGCAAGGGTCGCAGATTTGAGCGTTCACTCAGTTGTAAAATCCCTGATGAAATATATGAGCAAATGCGGCGTGAGCTTGAAGCCGCGGCGCAGGAGGGATAATGAATGACTGACAGAATATTGTCGCTCCTCGGCATTTGCAGGCGGGCGGGCAAGCTGATAATCGGAGCAGACCCGTCAATAGACTCCATACAAAAGAACAAGGCGAAGCTGATTATATTTGCGAGCGACTTTTCTAAGAGCAGTGCCAATCCTGTTTTGGCTTCGGCGCACGAAAACGGCATAACTACATTAACTCTAGACAGAAATAAAGATGAAGTCAGCTTTGCTGTCGGCAAGCTCTGCGGAGTTGCGGCGATTGAAGACAAAGGCTTTGCTGATAAGCTGAAAATGCTTGTTGAAAACGAATTGGGAGGAGAATTATATGGTAAAGTATAAGGTAAAAGATGCAGCGAACGATTTGGGTGTTTCAAACAAGAAGATTATTGAGATACTTGAACAGCATTGCGGTGTAACTAAAAAGACAATGACCTCACTTGAAGAGAGTGAGATGGACGTAATTTTTGATGTAATCACAAAGGAAAATCAGGTTGACAGCCTTGAATCATATTTTGAGGCTCGCAACAAAAAACTTGACGAAGCTGAGAGTTTGGCTAAGGAAGACTCAAAGAAAGAAGATATTGACAAAAAGGAAAAGTCTGATAAGCAGCCCGAAAAAGCTAATACTAATAATAAAAAGACAGAAAAGCAGCCCGCAAAGGAAACTTCAGGTAAGTCAGCGAGTGAGCCTGCTGAACGCAAGCGCAGAGTAATTGACACGCGTGCAACCAACATTGATGTTGAGCGTTACAACAGCAAGTACGATGATATGGCAAGCGACAGCTCAAAGGGGCGCAGCACAGACAACATAATGAAGAAGCAGAAATTTTCTAACCGTTCACAGCGCCAAAAGGGCAGACGTCAAAAGCGTGAAACAGAGCAGGAGCGTTTGAATCGTATTGCTATGGAGCGCAAGCAAAAGCCGATTACTGTTCAAATTCCTGATGAAATTGTAGTTTCCGAGCTTGCACTCCGTTTAAAAGCAACTGTTGCAGAAGTCGTAAAGAAAGCCTTTCTTATGGGTACGATGGTAACTGCAACCGATACAATCGACTTTGACACAGCTTCACTTATTGCAATGGAATTCCACGCAAAGGTTGAAAAAGAGGTTATTGTAACTATTGAGGAGCGAATTATTGACGACAGCGAGGATGACGATGCAAATCTCGTTGAGAGAGCACCGGTAGTTGTTGTAATGGGTCACGTTGACCACGGTAAAACTTCTATTCTTGACGCTATCCGCAACGCTAACGTAACCGCAGGCGAAGCAGGCGGCATTACCCAGCACATTGGTGCTTACAGAGTGCAGATAAACGGCAAGCCTATCACATTTCTTGATACACCCGGTCACGAAGCGTTTACTACAATGCGTGCAAGAGGTGCTCAGGTAACCGACATTGCAATTCTTGTTGTTGCCGCTGACGATGGTATTATGCCGCAGACTGTTGAAGCTATTCATCACGCAAAGGCCGCAGGCGTATCTGTAATCGTTGCCATTAACAAGATGGATAAGGTGGGCGCAAACCCTGAGGCTGTTAAACAGCAGCTTACAGAATACGAGCTTATTCCTGAGGAGTGGGGCGGCGATACACCTTGTATCCCTGTTTCTGCAAAGACAAAAGAGGGTCTTGACGAGTTGCTTGAGATGGTAACGCTTGTAGCCGAGATGAAGGAACTTAAGGCTAACCCTGACAGAGCGGCAAAGGGTACTGTTATTGAAGCAAGACTTGACAAGGGCAGAGGTCCTATTGCAACAATGCTTGTTCAGAACGGTACGCTCCATAAGGGCGATATTGTAATAGCAGGTACTTGCGTCGGTCGTGTAAGAGTTATGACTAACGACAAGGGTGAACGAGTTGTTGAGGCAGGTCCTTCGGTTCCTGTTGAGATTACGGGTCTTGATGAGGTGCCGACAGGCGGCGATGTGTTTGACGCAGTAACAGACGAGCGCCTTGCACGTACACTTGTTGACCAGAGAAAGGCGGCAAAGAAGGAAGAAATCTTTAACGCTCAGACCAAGGTAACACTTGACAATCTCTTTGACCAGATGAAGCTCGGCGAGGTTAAGGAGCTTCAGATTATTGTTAAGGCTGACGTTCAGGGCTCTGTTGAGGCTGTTAAACAGTCGCTTGAAAAGCTATCTAACGAAGAGGTAAGAGTAAATGTAATTCACGGTGCAGTAGGTGCAATCAACGAATCAGACGTTATGCTTGCCGAGGCATCAAACGCAATTATCGTTGGCTTTAATGTTCGTCCTGATGCAGTTGCAGGCGAAAACGCTGAGCGTTCCGGTGTTGATATGCGTCTTTACAGCGTAATTTATGACTGTATCAATGAGATTGAAGCCGCTATGAAGGGTATGCTTGCTCCAAAGACACGAGAGGTTGTTCTCGGTATGGCTGAGTGCCGCAACGTTATTAAGATTAAGTCTGTCGGTGTTGTTTCCGGCTCCTATGTTAAGAGCGGCAAAATCCAGCGTAACGCAAGCGTCAGAGTTATTCGTGACGGTATTGTTATTGCAGATGATACTATCGCATCGCTCCAGAGATTTAAGGATGCCGTTAAGGAAGTTAATGAGGGCTACGAGTGCGGTATCGGACTTGAGCGCTTTAACGACATCAAAGAGGGCGATATGTTTGAAGTATATACAATCGAGGAATACAGAGACTAACAAAACAATTAACAATTTACAATTTTACCGTTGCGAGGAACAGCTATGCGGAGAATTGTAAAAAAGTGATTTGGACTGATAATTAAGCAAAAAGGAGTGAAGGTTAATGGCAAGCCATAGAATTGAACGTACAACAGAAGATATCAAACGAGAGCTTACTGCTATTTTCAGAGAACTCAAGGATCCGAGAGTACAGCAGGTGTTTTTGTCAATCGTCAGAGTTGAGGTGACAAACGACCTTTCATACTGTACCGTTTCGGTCAGCGCAATAGAGGGAATTGATAGTGCAAAAGAGGCTGTCAAGGGGTTAAAATCAGCGGCAGGTTTTATCCGCCGCGAGCTTGGCCATCGTCTGCATCTCCGCCACGTTCCCGAATTGATTTTTAATGCTACGGACAGCATTGAATACAGCGCAAACATCAGCCGTATTTTAAGCGGGCTTGATATTAAGAAAGAAGACGAGGATTAAGATGATGAATTTGTATGAGGTCGCCCGTTTTTTAGAGGCTCATGACAATTATGATATTCTCACTCATGCATATCCCGACGGCGATACGTTGGGCAGTGCATTTGCTCTGAGCCTCGCGTTGGCACAGATTGGCAAAAAATCCAGGGTTATTACCACAGGTATTCCGTCGAGTTTTAAATATCTGCCCAAGCTTGATGAGCAGGAGTTTGAAACCCAGACAGTTGTAAGTGTGGATGTTGCGGCTGACAGCCTGCTGGGTTCAAATATGAGTCAATATATAGGCAAGGTTGATTTGTGCATTGATCATCACGGCTCAAACACTTTTACCGCCAAGGCAAAATTTGTTGACAAATTTGCGGCGGCTAACTGTGAAATTCTCTACAAGCTGTTTCAGCGTATGGACGTAAAAATAACACATGATATTGCAAATTGTCTGTACACAGGTATTTCTACCGACACAGGTTGCTTTAGATATACCAACACAACAGCAGAAACTATGCGTGTTGCGGCAAGTCTTATGGACTTTGGCTGTGACACGGCATACATAAATAAAGCAATGTTTGAAACAAAGACAAAGAATAAAATTATGCTTGAACGTGCAGTTTATGACACAATGAAGTATTGTGCAGATGGAAAGTGTGCAATTATCCATACCACGCTTGATATGATTGAAAAACTCGGTATCGGCGACGACGAAATGGAGGGTCTTGCCTCTATCCCTCGCCAGATTGAGGGCGTACTTATGGGAATTACTATGCGTGAAAAGCAAAAGGATTTTTTCAAAATTTCTGTTCGCACTAACGAAAATATTAATGCCAGCGACTTTTGTGCACAGTTTGGCGGCGGCGGTCATCCTGCGGCGGCAGGATGCACCATTGAGGGCGACTTAAAGACGGTGACGGAAAAGCTAGTTAAGGCGGCTGAAAGGTTTTTATGAACGGCATACTGATAATAGACAAACCGACTGAATTTACATCTTTTGATGTTATCGCCGTACTGCGCAGACTTTTGGGACAAAAGAAAATCGGACACACAGGTACGCTTGACCCAAACGCAACGGGTGTTCTGCCGATTTTGCTTGGTAATGCAACCAAAACGCAGGACTTGATTCTAAACCACGATAAATCTTATATTGCAGACTTTAAACTCGGCAAGACTACAAACACGCTTGATATTTGGGGCACGGTCACAAGTGAGATGCATTCGTGCGTGTCAAAGCAAGATGTTCTGAATGTTTTACCAGAATTCAGAGGAGAAATTAACCAAGTTCCGCCGATGTTTTCGGCAGTGCAAAAAAACGGTCAGCGACTTTATGACCTTGCAAGACAGGGCATAGAGGTTGAACGTGAGAGTCGTCGGGTTACAGTGTACAGCCTTGAGCTTATGGAGTTTGATGAAAAAGCACAGAGCGGTACGCTTGAGATAACGTGTTCAAAGGGCACGTATGTGCGCACAATTATTGACGATATCGGAAAAAAACTCGGTTGCGGTGCGGTGATGACAGCACTAAGGCGAACTCAGGCTTGCGGATTCGGGCTTGATGATTGCATAACGCTTGAGCAGGCAAAGGAGCTTGCGGCAAACGGAGAGATTGAGGACTGTGTTAAATCTGTTGAGAGTATGTTTGAACAGTGCGGCTATGTGGTTGTGTCCGATGCGCAGGCAAAGCGTTTTTCAAACGGAGGAGCGCTTGATATTGCACGCACATATCTTGCAAAGATTGATGTTTTGGACGGTCAGATTTTCAGAGTAAAAAACCGCCAAAACGAGTTTCTCGGACTTGGCAGAATTGACAAGGAAAATGGACTGCTAAAAATTCATTATCTGTACTTGTAATGACGTTTGCAAAAGCAGATAAATCAGATTATATTTGTACTTATAAAATTAACGGACAGTTTGGCTGTCCGTTTTTTCTTTTTAGCTTAACAATAAATCCCCACCCGGTAGGGGCGACCATTGGTCGCCCGAAAACGGATTGTTATTGTCGGGCATTTGACGTATGAAAACACATCAACCTGTATACGTTATTCAAAATTGTAAATTGTACATTGTTAATTGTAAATTGTTATGCCGTTGCTGCAAAACGTAGGATAATGAAACAATAGCCGCACACCCCATTGACGTTTCTGCCACGGGCGACCATTGGTAGTCCGAAAACGAATTATTATTGTCGGGCAAATATCATATTAAAATATATAGACCTATCTACTCGAATTGTGGGCGGCATCACGCCGCCGTCACGCCGCTTTTTTAAGAAACTTGCATTAAAATATGCAAGTTTTTTTATTTTGGGAGTATATATGGAGGTGAAATTTTGATTATATATAAAAATAAAAAAGCAGTTGAATTTCAAAACGGTAACTGCATTGGCGTTACAGGTGAAAATCTTGCGCATACTCAGGAGTTTTTAATCAGTGATATGCGTGACACAGAAATTGACTACAAAATATATCTGCGGTTTGCAGACGGAAGTGTAAATTCTGTTATACCCGATAGCGTAGTGATTGACTCGCAGGGCACCTTAATTGTGTGGCAGGTCAAAAAGACAGACATTTTTATGCACGGCTATTTTGAGGTTCAGCTTGAAGGCAGAAATTCGGATGAATTGATTTTTCAAACCGAAATCATCACTTTGTATGCTGATGAGAGCATTGCAGTAGAGGATAAAACATTTGAAAATCCAAACGCTGAAACTCTGAAAATCAGAGATGAAGCAAGCGCAATGCTCAAACAGTGTGACCAACAGCTCAACAAGATTGAGCAAAACTTTGAAATCCTTGAAGGTTACGATATTAATCTCAAGGAGAACGCATCCAAAAAGGTAAGCGTTGCCGAAGAGGTGTTCAGTGCTACGGAAAATTATCCGAGTGTGCAGTATCTTGACAATTATTACTACTCAATAGACGATTCGTATAGTGCGGAAGAGGCGGATATTTTGCTTGACAACAAAGCCGACAAGGCAACCACTCTTGCCGGCTATGGTATTGATGATGCGTATAATAAAGCACAGACAGACACCAAGCTGTCACTAAAAATCAATACCAATAAAATAGCGACTGAAATTACAGAGGCAATGGATAATACAAAACTTCCTAACGTCGGTGCACTTAAGACTTATCTTGACAATTATTACTACGGAGTAGATGAGGCGTATAGTGCGGAAGAGATAGACACCAAATTGTCACTGAAAATCAATACAAATAAAATAGCGACAGCAATCACGGCATCAATGGATAACACAAAGCTACCTAATGCAGGAGCGATTAAGGCTTATCTTGACAATTATTACTATGGAATAGATGACTTATATGATATGGAACAAGTCGACATCTTTCTTAATCAAAAGGCTGATGTCAAAGGTAATGCAAATATTTTAAAAATCCCTGACTTTACCGAAACAAAAAACGGTGTTACTCTTACGGCAAGCAAAAATCACATCACAATTAACGGCAAGACCACGGCTAACAGCACATTCAGGATTATTCTTGCCTCACCGTATTTGCCAATCAACGGTACATACACATTCAGTGCTCAAAATGCCGAGAACAGCGCTCACGGTTCGGTAACGCTGTACAGCGGAAGCTCAGGTTCGACAAATATAACGTCGGCAATCGCATTTGAGAATAACAGCAGTACAACATTTACGGCTGATAATACCGTACGTCAAATAGGTATTTGGTTGCCGCAAAACACTAACTTTGTGAACCAACAGTTTGATTTGCAACTTGAAAGCGGTGAAATCAAGACTGAATTTAATTCGCCGACAACTCTTAACGAGGATTTGCAAAGCGGCTCAATAAGTCAGCGGCATTTGGACAATACATTGCGCAATAAAATTTTTGGAGATGAGCGCATATTATCAAAGCTCATTTCCGATGCAGGATTTGCAGGGCTTATAAAATCCTATTGTTGTATCGGGGACAGTCTTACAGAGGGCTTCTTTGACATAAGCAACGGTGCCGAGCGTGATTTTGAACCGTCAGACTTTTGCTCATATCCTCAACAGTTAAAGCGTATTACAGGCGCAAGCGTGTTAAATTACGGCATATCGGGTTCTACGGCTAAGCCGTCGGATAACAGCCGCAGTTGGCTCAAACAGGCAAATGCAAAGGGTTGGCTGACTTCTGAGGATAAGTCGGTCGGATATATTATCGCTCTGGGTGTAAACGACTTGATACTTTATAGCGAGTTTTCGGGTGACGTAACAACCGATATTAATTTGACCGACTACACGCAAAATGCTCAAACATCAGTCGGAGGCTATGCCGCTATTATTCAAAAAATTAAAGGTTTACAGTCTGATGCAAAGATATTCTGTGTAACCCTGCCAAACGACAGGGGTGCTTCTGAAATACGCACGGCAACAAACGAGAAGATTAAAGCGATTGCAAATTTGCTCGGCTGTTATGTTATCGACTTGCAAAACGAGTGGTTCTCAGAAGAGGAAAGAGAAGATTTTTGCGCTAAATATCGCAATGGCGGACATTGGAACGCTATGGGATATAATCAGCTTGCAAAAGCCTATGTAACGTATATTGACCACATCATAAGCAACAACATTGATGATTTCCGCAATATACAGTTTGTGGGAACTCAAATGCAATTTACAAATAACAATTTATAATTAACAAGGGCATACAGGTTATTTTCGTAACAAACCTGTATGCCCCCAATTATAGCAAAATTAAAGTGAACATCAGTCGATTCTTGCGGCAACGTGACGCCGGCAACGTGACGTTGCATCCGGTTCGGGCAGATAGAGTTGTGCAGGAAATAACCTTAAGTGCCCGAAATTATAACAAAATTAAATCAAACGCGAGTCGATTCTTGCGTTATTCAGAGAAAAATGTTTAATTCGGGCTACCGCTATTAAGCTATGGTGCGACGAGTATTCCCGAAGTTAAAAGGTTTCACCGGTGAGAAATTTTATGCTGCGTTCAATAGAGTCTTTGGATGTTCCCCATTCCTGTCCCTTGCTGCGATAGTCAAACATAGAGCAAAAATGAGTGATATCGGATTTTAGCGACAGAAGGTAGTTTTTGGTGAGAGCAGTAGTTTCTGCATTGAACTCCGAAAGATACTTTGACGGCAATCCTCCCTTTGATAAGGCGGCTTCCATAATGAAATCGTAGTGTTTAAGACAGATGTACGGTTGCTCGTTGTATAATTTTCTAAATTCTTCACCCTTTATCCATTCGACAAAGACAGTCGCCATAAAGTGGTGCATATCTGCCTTTACTCTGTCGCATACATAGCACGAGTCAAGCTCGGATTTTAAAGAGTCAAGCATCTTTTTGTCAGGCTTGCCTTTTGCTTTTTTTGGCATAAGGTTGTCAATAATCTCTTGCAAATGGCTTTCAAGGATTAGTGCGTTTGGAAGTTTTTGTCCCTTTTCAAACATTTGTGAAAAATGGCGGTGACAAAATCCTTTTTTATTGGTTTCAATGCGAATGTTAGGCTCCATCATGGCATCGCCTGTTATAAATTTTACATACTGCTGTTCAAGCATACTTTCCATTCGGCAAATTGGACAACCGTCTTTCGGCATAAATATATCATTAATCGGAATTGTGCAAATTGTTTCTTTCATTTAAAAGCCCTCCGTTTAGGTAACTTGTTTGTGTGGTAATATGTCGTTGACCGTCGCCGCAAAACGACAAATTTGACGTTCAAAATCAGATTAACTAAATTATAACACAAATGTGATTTTTATGATATAATTATTTTAATAAGATTTTTTGAGTGGTGATGTATGTGCGTTGTGAAACAACAGACAAAGGAATAATGGTGGACGAAATTCGTGACTTTGACCTTGCCCAGACGCTTGACTGCGGACAAAGCTTTCGCTGGACGGAACAAGCAGACGGTTCGTTTAAGGGGATTGCGTTTGGCCAATGTGTTAAGGTAAGTATTGACGGTACGAGATTATATATAGATAATGCCGATAAGGCGGATTTTGAGAATATTTGGTATGATTACTTTGACCTTGGACTTGACTACGGCAAAATCAGAGAGAATATAAGCAAAATTCATCCGGTGCTTGCTGATGCCGCCAAGTATGCTCCGGGGATTCGTATTCTGAGGCAGGAGCCGTTTGAGGCTTTGTGTACATTTATTATATCACAGAACAATAATATTAAGCGCATAAAGGGAATTGTGCAAAGACTGTGTGAAAACTTTGGAGAACAGATAGGAGACGGCGAGTTTGCGTTTCCTGATGCAGACAGGCTGGCAGCGCTTGCACCGGACGACCTTGCTCCGCTTCGAGCAGGATTCAGAAATCGCTATCTTATTGATGCGGCACAGCGTGTCAGCAGTGGAGAGGTTGACCTTGAAATCTGCAAAACAATTGATTATGACAGCGCACGCAGTGAGCTTATGAAGATAGTCGGTGTTGGACAAAAGGTGGCTGACTGCACATTGCTGTTTGGTATGCACAGAATAGAAGCATTTCCTGTTGATGTGTGGATGAAAAGAGCAATGGAAAAACTGTTCCCTAATATGAATGGTAATGATTTTGGCGAATATGCAGGAATAGCCCAGCAATATATTTTTCATTACAGTCGTATGCATCCGGAGTTTTTTGAATGAAATATTGTTTAGGCAGATTGTCGTTTGATTTTTAAGTTATTATTGAAAATATAATCAGCAATTAATAATGTATGACGTATTTAAATTCACTTTTTGATATTTAATAGGATATTATTCTACATTATTTTATTCAAATTATTGTCATATTATGCTGGTTTTGGATATTATATGAATATTGATGATGCAATTTATACAAACTGAAAAAACGGTTTTGTGCAAAATTTCTTTTTGCCGTTATTTTGTACATAATTTTTCGGAAAACATTTTTTACAAAAGTTATTACCAAGATTGTTTATTTTGTGTGATTATGATATAATGAATGCGATGGGCGAGTTTAGCAAAGTTTGTAAGTTTGCTTTATCCGCCAATGGTGATGTCGTCAGCCGGTACTTTTGAAGTTTTGAGTATGCGGCAGACGAATGGAGTATTATTTATAAAGGAGCACGAAAAAATGAAAACACTAAAGAAGACTTTTTCTGTTGTTTTGGCAGTAATGATGATTCTGTGCACATTCACGGCGATGTCATTTACTGTAAGCGCAGCAGAAACCACCGGAAAAATTACAGTTGATTCAAATCTTTGTAAACCTGTTGTTTATGATTATAACAGCAACACAAAGCAGGTTACGGTTACTTATTACTTTAAGGCTGATAATAAGCTGCTTAATGCACAGGCAAGATTGCTTTATGATGAAAATGTACTGAAGCTTGTCGAGGGAACAACAGGCAAAACTTGTCTTCCTGTTCTCAGCGATGGCAGCTCAATCGTAAATTTCAACAAAACAGGCAAGGTTATTTTCTGTAGTACAAGCCTTGAACTCTATGATTTCCTTAATAAAGGTGTGTTCTTTACTGCAACATTTGATGTTATCGGCAGCGGCGACACAACAGTTAACCTTAACGTAGAGGTAATCACAGCAACAACAGCAAACAGCTATGATGAGCTTAAGGGTGCAAGCGATATTGAGTATGTTTACTATGATAGACTTGCAGCAAGCGGATATGAGATGACAGCTGAAGCAAAGCTCATTCAGGAGGTTCAGCCGGCAACAAATGTAAGCGTAACCGGCGACGTAACACTTGTACTGCCAAAGTCATCAGGAACAATATATGCAGCAAGAGTTGATTTGGCACCGGGCGAATACAAGTTTAAGATTAACGTAGACGGCAAATCATACGGCAAGGGCGTAACATTTGTTGACAAAGTAAGCGCAGTATTCAAAACAGATTGGAAAGCATCAGCAACACTTAAGGCAACAGGTGGTACATATGCATTTGCATTTGATACAGCAACCGGCAAGTGTAATGTAACAAAGAAGGGTGACGGCGCATTTATCATAGGCGACACTCAGGTTGTACTTAAGAAGACAACAGACTCAGTATACACAGGAACAGCAAAGCTTGAAGCAGGCGAGTACAAAATCAAGGTATCTGCAAACAACAAGCAGTATGGTAAGGGCGTAGCATTTACAGATAAGATTAGCACAATCGTTAAGACAGACTGGAAAGCATTCCTTACAATGACAGCAACAGGCGGTACATATGCATTTACATTTGATGAAGCAACAGGCGCATTGACAGTTGCCAAGAAGGCAGAGGGTGTAAGTGTTATAGGCGACATCAAGCTTAACCTTGAGAAGTCAACAGGCACAAAGTACACAGCAACAACAGAGCTTGCAGCAGGCACATACAAGATAAAGGTAAGCGACGGAGATAATGAATACGGCAAGGGCATAGCATTCACAGATAAGCTCAGCGCAGTATTTAAGACAACCTGGAAAGCATCAGCAACAATGACAGCAACAGGCGGCGAATATACCTTTACGTTCGATACAGCAACAGGAACATTTACAGTTGCCAAGAACGGAGCAGAAGAGCCTACAGCAGCAATAATCGGAGATGTAAACGTACAGCTGAAGAAAGCAGAGGACGGAACATACACCGCAACAACAGAGCTTGCAGCAGGCATATACAAGATAAAGGTAAAGGGTGTAAACGGAAAAGAGTACGGCAAGGGAATAGCTTTCACAGACAAGATTAACACAATCGTAAAGACAGACTGGAAAGCATCAGCAACAATGACAGCAACAGGCGGTACATACACATTTACATTCAATCCTGCAACAGGTAACCTTGTTATAAGCAAATAATTTAACACAAACCTTTTTTAGGGCGATTGCTTTGGCAATCGCCCTTTGTGTTGTTTATCATACGAAATCAAACGTAAAAGAAATGCCGAAAAAATTAACGGTATCAGATTAATAATAAACAATCTTTGAAAAATGATTGCCCTGTGATTTTGATGATATCTCGGCAATGCGACAGCCCCGTTGGTTTTAAGCATATGGAAATATCCTGATAAGATATTCTAATTTAATCATATAAGTAAAAGAAGTATTTTTAATAGTTCAACAGCTCGGATAACAATTAACAGCACAAATATTATTATCGTACAAATGGAAGTATTATGCCGGTTATTCTATTTTTTAACACTTGAAATCAAAGCAAATATCGTGTATAATTTATACATAAAATGTCGAGGTGTGACAAATTTTTAAATAGGACATTTTTTGACAATAAAAATGCAATTATTATGAGAGGAACAGCCGCATGGAAGATAAGCAAAGGGAAATTTCACTAAAGGATATATTTAAAATAATTAAAAAGAATCTTGTGTTTGTATTGGCAATTACATTAATTTTTGCAACAAGCTCTTTTTTTGTAACAAAGTTTTTTATTCAAAAAACATATACTTCCACAATAAAGCTCTACGTTGAAACCAAGACAGACAACCTTAAGGGGGCAAATGAGATCATTACAATGCAGACATATGCAGAGCGATTGGTTGCTACATACATTCAGATGCTTGATACCAACAGCTTTTTTGTGGCTGTGTCTGAGGAACTCAATGAAAAGTATACAGCCACTCAGCTTAGTCATATGGTTTCGTTTACCGGAATTGAAGATACCGAGGTTTTTAAGGCTGACGTGGTGTCAACGAGTCCGACCGATTCCAAAAATATTGCCGATGCAGTGGCAAAGGTTGCTCCGGAAACTATTTCAAAAATTAACAAGAATGCAACGCTGAAGATTGTTGATGAAGCAACAATTCCAAAAGTTCCTACATCTCCGAACACATCACGAAATGTGCTTTTGGCAATGCTTGCAGGGCTCGTTATTTCTCTTGTTATTTCATTTGTCAGGGATATACTTGATGTAAAGCTCAAATACAACGAAGAAATGACTGCTATAAACGGTATCCCTGTACTTGCAGCAATTCCTGACTTTGAAAATCTGTCGGGTAAAAATGCTCCGATAAGAAGAAGGAGCAGCAAAGACGAAAAATACGAGACATACGGAAAAATTTAACGGAGGCAGCTTACTGTGAAGAATAAAAATACTGATGTAAATGTAAGTGCAGAGGCTCTAGGGTTTCAAATCAGAGAGTCATATAAATCGGCAAGAACAAATATTTCTTATTCAATTTTAAAAAAAGGATGCAAGAAGATTGCCTTTACAAGTTCGTCAAAGGGCGAGGGCAAGACTGTTACAGCTATGAACGTGGCTTCGGCATTTGCTCAGCAGGTCGATACAAAGGTCTTGGTTGTAGAGTGTGATTTGCGCCGCCCAAGAGTTCATTCTGCTCTCAAAATAACTCCTTCTCCTGGTATTACAAACTACCTCAACGATGAGTGCACCTATTACGATATTATCAAGGAAACTTCAATCAACAATCTTTATGCGGTGTGCTATGGTGCAATTCCGCCAAATCCGTCGGAGCTTCTTGCAAGTGATGCTATGGCTGACTTTATTAAGATGATTGAAAAAGACTACGACTGTATAATTTTTGACACCCCTCCTGTTGGTGTGGTTATTGATGCTGTTCCTATTATCAAGGCTTCAGACGGAGTTGTAATTGTTGCTGAGGATAATGTTACTACTTATCCGGAGCTTAACAAAACTATTGATACAGTTAAGCGTTCAAACGCAAAAATACTCGGTATTATTGTAAACAAGGTAAAGTTGGGCGCAAGCAGAAAAATTAAAAAATATAAGGGATACGGCGGTTATACCTACGGATATTAATACAAAACAGGATGTATATAAATATGACTACTTCAATGCAAAAGACTGAAAAGAATAGAATCGGCGGTATTGCGGCAACAAAAGGCAGATGGTACGATTTTGTGAAGCGTTGCTTTGATATAGTATTTTCATTGTCGGCTATCATAATTTTATTGCCGATTTTTGTTGTGCTTTCAATTTTAATTAAGTTTCTTGACAAGGGCAGTGTATTTTATATATCGGACAGGGTTGGCAGAAACGGCAAGGTGTTTAAGTTTTATAAATTTCGCAGTATGTGCGAAAATGCCGATCACGTTTTTGAAAATATAAAGGAACTCAATGAAACCACCGGTTCGATTTTTAAGATGAAGGATGATCCCCGAGTTACAAAAATCGGAAGATTTTTACGGCGGACAAGCCTTGATGAGCTGCCGCAGCTTTTTAATATATTAAAAGG
>DKXL01000038.1:0-25417 GCA_002493005.1 Ruminococcaceae bacterium UBA7127 | reverse complement strand
GCAGCTTTTTAATATATTAAAAGGTGATATGAGCTTTGTGGGCCCTCGTCCTCCGCTTGTTCGCGAGGTGCAAACATACAGCGATGCTGCACGCAAAAGGCTTACTGTTAAGGGCGGACTTACCTGCTACTGGCAAATCAGCGGCCGCAGTAATCTGGGTTTTGATGAAATGGTACAGCTTGATGAAAAATACATAAATGAACGCGGAATTTGGACAGACATCAAAATTTTGTTTAAAACAATCCCTGCTGTGTTCAGGGGTGACGGCGCTTATTGATAAATGATTTTTAATAGCAGGTAAACAGACGTACAGAACAAAAACCAAAGATCACAGCTTAAGTGTTGTTGTTAATTGATGCTTACTTAACAGAAAGGAAGGTTTTTTGTGGATAAAAATCTTAAAATTGCAGTTGCAGGTACAGGCTATGTTGGTCTTAGCATAGCAGTTCTGATAGCGCAAAATCACGAGGTGTGCGCTGTTGATGTTGTACCCCAAAAGGTTGAGCTTATCAACAACAAAAAATCTCCTATTTTAGATAAAGAAATTGAAGACTATCTCGCAAACAAGCAGCTTAAGCTTACCGCAACAACAGACGCAAATAAAGCATACAGTGACGCTGACTTTGTGGTAATTGCGGTTCCGACAAATTATAACAGTGAGAAAAATTATTTTGATACATCTGCGGTTGAGCAGGTTATAGATACTGTTATGCAGTGCAATCCCAATGCCGTAATGGTTATCAAGTCGACTGTTCCTGTCGGCTACACCAAAAGTATTATAGAGAAAACAGGCTGCCGCAATATTATTTTCAGTCCTGAGTTTTTGCGCGAGGGACGGGCTTTGTATGATAATTTGTATCCGTCGAGAATTATTGTAGGAACTGATTTTGACAACGCACAGCTTGTGGCAAAATCTTATGTTTTTGCCGAGCTTTTGTCAGAGGGCGCATTAAAAAAGGATATTGATACTCTATTTATGGGCTTTACAGAGGCAGAAGCAGTTAAGCTTTTTGCCAATACATATCTGGCGCTCAGGGTTTCATATTTTAATGAACTGGATACCTATGCTGAAATGAAAGGACTTGACACCGCACAGATAATCAAGGGTGTTTGTCTTGACCCGAGAATCGGCGACCACTATAACAATCCGTCGTTTGGTTATGGCGGATATTGTCTGCCAAAGGATACAAAGCAGCTGCTTGCAAATTACAGTGATGTTCCCGAAAATCTTATTGAGGCTATTGTGGAGTCAAACCGCACCCGAAAGGATTTTATAGCCGAAAGAGTTCTTAAGGCGAGCGGCTTTTATGAGGTTTGCGACAGAGATGAATGCAAAGCTGATACGGGAAGCTGTACAATAGGAATTTATCGACTTACAATGAAAGCAAACTCAGACAACTTTCGCCAAAGCAGTATTCAGGGAGTAATGAAGCGCATTAAGGCGAAAGGAGTTAACGTTGTTATATATGAGCCGACTCTTGAAAACGGCAGTACATTCTATAACAGCAGGGTTATCAATGACCTTGAGCAATTCAAGGCTATAAGCGACGCTATCCTTGCTAATCGCTACGATACCTGTCTTGACGATGTCAAGAGCAAGGTTTATACACGTGATATTTTTAAGAGAGATTAAGTAATAAATAATAATATTGCCTTTAAAGTGAGAGGATAGCTTTGAGCAAAAAGAAAACCGATAAACTTAACATTGCAATGCTGGGTCACAAGCGTATTCCGTCACGAGAAGGCGGCGTTGAAATTGTGGTTGAAGAGCTTTCTGCACGAATGGCAGAGCGAGGACACAGGGTTGTGTGCTACAACCGCAGGGGTCATCACGTCAGCGGCAAGCAGTTTGATGCCGATATCACAGGCGGGCGATACAGAGAAATTGAGCTTAAATCCGTAATTACTATTGACAAAAAAGGACTTGCGGCGATGACGTCGTCGTTTTTTGGGGCACTTAAGTGTGCCTTTTGTCGTTACGATATTGTCCATTTTCACGCAGAAGGACCGTGCGCAATGCTGTGGCTGCCCAAACTGTTTGGCAAGCGTTGTATAGCTACTGTTCACGGGCTTGATCATCAGCGTGCCAAATGGGGTAATTTTGCAAGCAAATATATTATGTTCGGCGAGAAAACAGCGGTAAAGTATGCCGATGAAATAATTGTGCTGAGCAGAGGTGTTGAACAGTATTTTGCAGATACCTATAACCGCAGGACTGTATTTATACCAAACGGGGTAAATCGTCCCAATCCCCAAAAACCCGAGCTTATCAAATCAAGATTCGGACTGGATAAGGATGAATACATATTGTATCTCGGACGTATTGTGCCGGAAAAGGGACTGAGATATCTTATCAGTGCATTTAAGAATGTCAATACATCAAAAAGGCTTGTAATTGCAGGCGGCGCAAGCGACACAGACGAGTTTTTGAATGAACTCAAAGAGCTTGCCGGCGATGATGACAGAATTTTTTTTACCGGGTTTGTATACGGACAGCTTCTTGAAGAGCTTTACAGCAATGCATATGTATATACCCTGCCGTCCGACCTTGAGGGGATGCCGCTGAGTTTGCTTGAAGCAATGAGCTATTCAAATTGCTGTTTGGTGTCAAGTATTGCGGAATGTGCAGACGTTGTGGGTGACAATGCGGTTATTTTTGAAAAGGGCAATACAGACGACCTTTGCCGTAAGCTGCAAGCGCTTTGCGACGACAGCAAGATTGTTCAGGCATATAAAGACGGAGCGGCAAATTATATTTGCAATCGGTACAACTGGGACGACGTTACCGACAGAACTCTAAAATTATACAAAGGATAAGGCAAATTAACACAACACAGAGGTTTTGTGATGAGAATATTAATGGTAAACAAGTTTTTGTACCCCAACGGCGGTTCGGAAACATATATGTTTAAGCTTGGTGAACACCTTGTACGGGTGGGGCATCAGGTGCAGTATTTTGGAATGGAGCACGAGGGCAGATGTGTGGGAAATAACGTGAATGCCTACACATCGGATATGGATTTTCACGGCGGAAGCAAGCTTTCAAAGATTACTTATCCGATAAAGACAATCTATTCCTCAGAAGCGCGCAAAAAGTTAAGGCTTGTGCTTGATGACTTTAAGCCTGACGTAGTGCACCTAAACAATTTTAACTATCAGCTTACACCGTCGATTATATTAGAAGTAAAAAAATGGAGCCAAAAAAGCGGCGGAAAGTGCAGAATTGTTTATACTGCGCACGATTATCAGCTTATCTGTCCAAACCATATGCTCCAAAATCCCCTGTCAGGCGAAAACTGCGAAAAATGTCTTGGCGGTCACTTTTTGAACTGTACTAAGGGAAAATGTATTCACGGCTCAACCGCAAAGTCGGCAATCGGTACGGCTGAGGCTGTTTTTTGGAAGCTAAAGGGTGCATATAAGAACATTGACAAAATAATTTGCTGCTCGGAGTTTATGAAGTCCAAAATGGATACAAACCCTATTTTTGCAGACAAAACGCTTACGCTTCACAACTTCACCGATTTTGAAAGCGCAGGCGAAAATAATATTAATAATGAAGCACAGAAAGATTATGTTTTGTATTTTGGCAGATATGTTGTAGAAAAGGGCGTAAAAACCTTGATTGAAGCAGCAAAGTTAATGCCGAATACCAAATTTGTATTTGCAGGCTCAGGACCTCTCAAGGAAGAACTTGAGGGAATACAAAACATAACCGACCTTGGTTTTTTGGACGGCGGCGAGATTAAGAATGTTATTAAAAACGCTAAAGTAACCGTTGTGCCGTCGCAGTGGTATGAGCCGTTTGGGCTTAGCGCAATAGAATCTATTGCAATGGGCACTCCCGTAATTGTGTCGGACAAAGGCGGATTAAAGGAGATTGCTAAGCAGGGCAAAACCGGATATATCTTTAAAGCCGGAGACGCTTCTGATTTGATAAATAAAATTGAGCTGATTTACAGCGATAAAGAGGCATACAAATCAATGTGTGCAGGCTGTCAAAGCGAACAGCTTGTAACCGTTGAACAGTATGCAGACAGACTTTTGAAAGAAGTATACTGAGCAGAGGTAGTTATGATTGGCGTTTGTATAAAATATTTTCACGAAAATTACGGAGGTATGCTTCAGTCATACGCTACCGTAAAAATGCTCGAGGAGCACAATATTGAATATGAACTGATACGTTATGAAAAGAAAAAATCACTTGCGTTCGTTATCAAGTCTCTGCCAAGACTTCTCAACAGCGTTTTGCGCAATGACAAGATTGAAGCGGCAAAAAAGCAAAAAGGCTTGCGTGAACATCAGGAGTTTGCAAAGAATGATGCTGTGCGAATGGATGCTTTTGCAAAATTTAAAGACAAGGCATTTACCAATTTGTCCGAGGTGTATCACGGCTATGCAAAATTGTGTGAGGGCGCTGAAAAATACAGCGCCGTAATCACAGGCAGTGACCAGTTGTGGAGTCCTGCGGGATTGCCGACAAATTACTACAACCTTATGTTTGTACCGGATGATGTTCGCAAAATTTCTTATGCATCAAGTTTTGGTGTGAGCAACATTCCTTGGTATCAGAAACGGCGCACAATTAATTACCTTAATCGTATTGAATACATAAGTATGCGCGAGAACAGGGGCAGCGAGATTATTAAGGAGCTTACAGCTCGGAGCGTTCCTACACTGCTTGACCCTGTATTTATGTTTGATAAATCGGGCTGGGAAAGGCTTGTGCCGTATCAAAAGGAATTTGACGAGCCTTATATTTTTTCTTACTTCTTGGGTGACAATCCCCGGTATCGCAAGGAGGTACAGCAGGCGGCAAAGAAGCTCGGCTGCAAAATCGTTGCGCTCAGGCATCTTGACCAGTACATTGACAGTGACGAGAGCTTTGGCGATTATGCGCCTTATGATGTTGCGCCCGACAGATTTTTAAATCTTATCAGGGGCGCAGAATTTGTGTGTACAGACTCGTTTCACGGCTCTGTATTTTCAATTATTCATCACAAGCCGTTTGTAACCTTTGACCGTTACAGCGAGGGTGCAAGGCATTCAAAGAACTCAAGAATAGATACTCTGTGTGCAAATCTCGGCTTGCAAAGCCGCAGATATAATTTAAACACGAACCTTGCAGACGTGCTTGAAGAAAAAATAAATTATGATGATGTTGATAAAAAACTTGCAGTTCTCAGGACAGAGGCTGATTTATATATCAAAACTGCGCTTGACGGAGTGGAATAAATCAAGAGGAACACAATGAAGATATTAATTGTCAGAACAACACCAAATAAGGTTAATCTGAATACATACAATTTGCAGGGAATCGGACTTGCAAAGGCGCTTATCCGAAAGGGACACCAGGTTGACGTGGCGTATTACGGCGGTAGAGAAAAGGACCATTTTCAAACGCTCACCTTTGATGACGGCTTGTCGCTCAACATTCTTTGGTGGCACGGCTGGGGAATGTTTTATGAGGGAATTTTTCCGTCGCTTAAAAAGTATGTGAATGATTACGATCTTGTACAGGTTACAGGCTATGTTGGGATTATTTCGTGGTGGCTTAATACTCACATCCAAAACAAGGTTATAAATTACAACGGGCCTTATTTTTACGAAAAAAATCGCGGAGATATTTTAAAGGCGAAAATTTGGGACAATACCCTGCTCAAGCTGTCACACCGCAAGAATATGATGGTAATAACAAAGAGCAAGCTGTCTGAGGAATATATGCACAGCAAGGGAATTGACGACGTAACTACAATAGGTGTCGGACTTGATACAAGCAATATTTTGGCAGAAACCGACGGCTTGTATGAACAGGAGTTTGTAAAGCGTTTGTTTGACAGCAAGGGCAGCAACAAATATCTGCTGTATATTGGAGTTCTTGAAGAACGCAGAAATATTCCTTTCCTGCTCGAAACATTTGCCAAGGTATTGGAGCAAAATTCTGACTACAAGCTTGTGATGATAGGCAAGGGCAAGGAAGAATATTGCCAAATGGTGGAGCAAAAAATTGACGAGCTTGACCTGAGAGAATCAATTATTATGACAAGTCGCCTTGACCAAAAATATATGAAGGCGGTTTATGAGGTGTGCGACGCATTTTTATTGCCTACCCGCTATGAAATCTTTGGAATGGTTCTGCTTGAGGCTATGTATTTCGGACTTCCTGTTTTCACTACTCATAACGGCGGCTCAGGCACACTTATGACAAGCGAAAACGGAATTGTTATAGATGAGCTTGATGCAAACAAATGGGCAGATAAAATTATTGAGGTAATGGAAAACAGTGACAAGCGCAAGAAAATAGGTGAAAATGCAGAAAAGACGATAAAAGAGAGATATACATGGGATGCGCTGGCTGACAGATTTTTAGAGGTATATCAAAGGAGACTAGGTGGCAAAAAGTAATTTGCCCTGCAATAAATTATTCGGAGGTCAATATGGCAACAAAAAAACTTAACGGAACCGTAATTGTTACATATCGTTGTAATGCACGCTGTTCAATGTGCAACAGATATAAATGCCCCTCAAAGCCTGAGGAGGAGATAAGTCTTGAAACCATCAAAAAGCTTCCGCCAATGTACTTTACCAACATAACAGGCGGCGAGCCGTTTATTCGCACCGACCTCAAGGACATCGTGCGTGAGCTGTACAAAAAGAGCGATAGAATTGTAATTTCGACAAACGGATTTTTTACTGATCGCATTGTTGATTTGTGCAAGGAATTTCCCAATATAGGTATTCGCATTTCTATTGAGGGACTTGAGCAGACCAACAACGAAATACGCGGACTGGACGACGGTTTTAACAAGGGCTACACAACCCTAAAAAAGCTTGTTGAAATGGGTATGAAGGACGTGGGCTTTGGTATGACGGTGCAGGACAAGAATGCTCCTGACCTTGTTCCGCTCTACAAGCTTTCTGATGAAATGAATATGGAGTTTGCAACAGCATCGCTTCACAACAGCTTCTATTTTGTTGAGGCAAAGAACATCATTCACGACCGCCCTATGGTTGCACAGAATTTTGAAGATCTTGTAAACGAGCTTTTAAAATCCAACAGCCCCAAAAAGTGGTTCAGGGCATATTTTAACCACGGTCTTATCAATTACATTTACGGTCAAAAGCGTTTGCTTCCGTGTGATATGAGCTTTGACACATTTTTTATTGACCCGTATGGCGATGTTATGCCGTGCAACGGCACGAAGGACAAGGAGGTTATGGGTAACCTCAACACTCAGACATGGGATGAGCTTTGGAACAGCAGTGAGGCTGAAGCTGTGCGCAAAAAGGTGCGCTGCTGTGACCGTGACTGCTGGATGATAGGCTCTGTATCACCTGCAATGCACAAGTACATCTGGAAGCCTGTGCTGTGGGTTTTAAAGCACAAATTCCTTTTCTTCTGGAAAAAGAAAAAATACAGTATGTATGAGAACAAAATTGTTCGTGACTACAGGGACGGCAAAGTTTCAAAGGCTGAGCTTGACGCTTGCAGCACCTGCGATATGTGCGCTTCCGTTAATGACGGCTTGAGTGCAGAATCCAAGGCTCAGCTCAAAGATAAATCAGGCGAAGAAATTGTTGACGCAGACATTGCGTCACAGCTTAATACAAAGAATTAACTTTAGCAAATCACGATAAAAGGAGGAAGAATATTGGCATTTTCGGCAACGCTTGCAGTTTTTATAGCAATATCGCTTGCGCTGAACCTTTGGTTTGTGACAAGAGATAAAGTTGTAAACGCATTTATACTCTTTTTTGCAGTATTGCTATTTATTCCTCCCGAGGCAATAGGATTAATAAGCGGCAGTCCATACGGTACCTCAGGAATACTGAATATGAGTATGGCGGCATATGATGCAGTCATTTTGTTTGCCTGTCTTGTGGTGACACGCAAGCTTAAAATTCAAAAAATCAGCGTGACGGGGCTTGTGGTTATGTCGTGCTGTCTTGTTATAATACTAATGCGCATTTGTGCCGACGGCTCGGGTGCGTTGAGCAACAAGATGATTGATAACTACTTTGTGCCTATGCTTGCCGCAGTGTCGATGTCAAGGGTGCTCAATCCTGATGATATGCCAAAGCTGCTTAAATTTATCTATGCATTTATTCTGATTAATGCCGCCGTTGCCTGCCTTGAGCTGGTGATAAAGCAAAGCCTGCTGTTTGACGCTTACTACCTCAAAACAGTAAAGTGGTATAGAGGCGCTCACAATGTTTACAGAGCACATTTGCAGTTTAGAGGTACGGCATTTCTCGGTCACCCGCTGGTTAACGGAGTTTATTATGTGCTTGGAATTGTATATTTGTACAACAAGCCTGTACCCGGAATGATGAAGAATGTCAGACTGACAGTACTTAAGGCACTGCAATTTGCTTTGCTTACGGGCGCAATACTCTCTACAAATTCACGAGGCGCGCTTCTTGTGTTTGCTGTGTACACAGTAATTTATCTTTATACCAACAAAAAAATCGGTAAGCTGCTGTTGCTCTTGATATGTGTGGCTGTGTTGATTGTTGCACTGGATTTTGAAAAAATTTACAACAGCTTGTTTGCACGTGACACCAGCGGTAACTCGCTTATGGGCAGATTAAACGGACTCGCCGTGTTTGGGGAGCTTCCTCTTGAGAGTGTCTTGCTCGGCGAAGGACTAAACAAGATAGCCTCATTGCTTACGTCTTATGATATGACGTCTAACTTTGAGATTTCATACCTTATCATTATTTTGGAGATAGGTTTTATCGGCTTTGTAATCTGGGTAATTGCAATGATTGCTATGTACAGTCCCAAAATGGCGGTGACGGTTGGCGACATAAAGGCAAAGAGTATGGTTAACGGAATGATTCTGTGCTTTCTGTTAATCTCGGCAACGGGTAATTTGATTGGCGACCCCGGCACGCTTAATTATATGCTGTGGGCACTGCTTGCGTTCTCAAGAGTATTGTCAAAAGGCAATAACGGCGGTATACCGCAGAGAACACTTATAAATCGGGCAAATACAATAGGCTGAGGGGTGATATGATGCTGGACTTTTTATATTCATTAGTGTCACCCTGGGCAAAATCAGGCAAGGCGCAGATTTTCAGAAACAGAGTTGTGGGTGTTTTGGCAAATGTTTTGTATCGTCCTTACTGCAAGCTGTTTAAAATAAAGCAAGCTTCAAATGACAGCTCAGATGTAATCGTGTCGCTTACCACATATCCTGCACGTATCGAACAGGCGTACTTTTGTTTGAACAGCCTGCTCAGACAGAGCGTTTCGAATAAGCAGGTTATACTGTGGCTGGCAAAGGGACAGTTTCCAAACGGCGAGGCTGATTTGCCAAAGAGAATATTATCACTTAAAAATTACGGCTTGCAGATTAAGTTTTGCGATGATTTTCGTTCATATAAAAAAATATTTTGTACAGCACAGCAGTTTTCGGATTGTACAATCGTTACAGCAGATGACGACACACTCTATCCCGAAAGCTGGCTTAAAAAACTTATAGAAACTCACGAGGAGCACCCTGATTGTGTAGTGTGCTATCGTGCTCACAATATGACGTTTGAAAACGGCAGACCTTCGCCTTACAGCAAATGGCAGGGCTTGTCAAAGGACATTAAAGGACCGCTCAAAACCTTGGTCCCAATCGGAGTGGGGGGAGTGCTGTATCCTCCGCATTTTTTTGATGATGTTTGCTTTGATTACAGCATTATCGAGCGGCTTGCGCCGACAACCGACGATATATGGCTCAAGGTGCTGGCTATGAAAAACGAAGTGCCTGCCGTAAAAGTGAATCTAAATTCAAAGGAATGGTTTACGGTCAAGGGTTCGCAAAAAACGAGCCTTAAATCCATAAATGTTGACCAAACCAACGCAAATGACGTTGCACTGAAAAACCTCATGGAGTATTATAATTTATAAAATTAAGGAGGAATGTTATGCGTGACAGCAAAAATCAAACGGTTATCAGCATAATAATTCCTGCCTATAACAGTGAGGGCTGTATCAAAAGATGCCTTGACAGTCTTATAAGTCAAAGTACCGTTGGTGCAGAAATTATAATCGTCAACGACGGTTCTGCTGACAACACCGAAAGCATTTGCAGTGAATATGTCAAAAACCACGATAATATTCATCTTATCAGTATTCCAAACAGCGGAGTCAGCGTTGCAAGAAATACAGGGCTTGAAAAAGCATCAGGCAAATACATAGCTTTTGTTGATGCCGACGATTATGTAGCAAATGACTATATTGATACACTGCTTTTAACAGCAGAAAGAATGCAGAGCAGTCAAAGTGAGCTTGCAATTTTCAGCTATTTTACCTGCGCTCAAACCGTAAAAATTAATCACATAAACGATGAAATCAGTGAATTTTCGGCTTTATGCAGGGATTTGTGCTGTCAAAGGTATAATGCTCCCTGGAACAAGCTGTTTTGTGCCGAGATAATAAAGAAGCACAGCCTTTGCTTTCCACGGGGAATGAAAAGCAGTGAGGACGGCATTTTTTTGATGGATTACATTCGTTTTGTGCACAGGGCTTTGCCTGTTGACAAGGCGGTTTATTATTACGTTAAGAACAGCGGCGGCGCTGTAAGTAACACAAGGCTTGATTATATAGACGATAATTTTGTTATGCACGGCGCAGTTGCACAGTTTGCAAAAGAGAATTGCCCTGAGAATATACCTCTTGTGTGCAGAGAGACGGTTGAGCGTGTGTTTCACATTATCTACAAACTGCTTTGCAAAAGTGTTGACAAGCGCTTGCTTTCCGACAAACTTTTGCAGCAGAAAGAAAAAATAGCGGCTCTTGACACAGGACTCGACAAAAAGAATAAAATTAAACTTTTGATGATAAAATACAGACTTTATTTTTTGATAAAGTATGCAATAAAAGATTGATTGCTGTTTTGGGGGAAGATGATGAAAACAGGAATTGTTACCTTTCACAGAGCCGATAATTACGGTGCGGTATTGCAATGCTACGCACTGTATACGGTGCTTGATGCAATGGGATGTGATGCAATGGTAATTGATTATCGCAATCCTGTAATTGAAAACAGATACCGTGTTGTTCCCAAAATCCGCAAAAACCTTGTGCAATGGATATCACTGCTTGCAAAAACTCTGCCTCATTACAGACAGAGAAAGCTGCGGCACACACGCTTTGAGCAGTTTAGGGGAATGTTTAAAATGTCACGTCCGTATTCAAAGGCAGAGCTTATGCAAGGCGGCGCCGACTGCGATTTGATAATCTCGGGCAGTGACCAGGTGCTCAATCCCAACATAACAAACGGCTGTGACGATGTGTATTTTCTCAATATAAACGGAGATTTCAAAAGGGCGTCATATGCGGCAAGCATAGGCAATGTTGATGATAAAAAGCTACGTGCCGAGGAATTTGGTAAAAAAATTGCTGTCTTTGATTATTTGTCTGTTCGTGAGGACGATGCCTGTAACTTTTTGTCATCTTGCTATGGGTTGAGTGTGCAAAAATGTCTTGACCCAACATTGCTTTTAGACGAGGAGCATTGGCGCGAAATTGTAAAGGACACAGTAATTGATGTTCCTCAAAAATACATTTTGCTTTACTATGTTCAGTATAACAGCGAGCTTATCAAGATTGCGCAAACGCTTGCAAAGGAAAAGGGACTTCCGGTCGTATGCTTTAAGCCCGACATTAAGCTTGATTGCCAAACTGTGTGCTGTGACAGCGCAGGACCGCTTGAGTTTGTAAAGCTGATTGAAAAGGCTGACTGCGTTGTAACCTCCTCATTCCACGCAACGGCATTTTCGGCAATATTTAAAAAGGATATTCACATTCTCACTCACTTGCAGACAGGTTCAAGGGTGGTTTCACTTGCGCAGATTTTTGGTGTGAGCGACAGAATTTATCATAGCTATGCCGATTTTGAATCCCGATTTGCGTCGGTTTCAAGCATTACATATAATACGGATGATTATATTGACCAAAAAGAAAGGTCACTTGAATATTTAAGGAAAATCACAAATTCAACCGAATAATTGGAGATAGTATAATGGATAAAAATAAAGAACTTGCAAAAAATACGGCGATAATCACCGTCGGAAAAATCTGTACTCAGTTTATGAGCTTTTTCCTTATGCCGTTGTACACTGCTGTGCTCACAACGGAGGAATACGGTGTTGTTGACCTTATTGTTACCTACACATCTTTGTTTTTACCGGTTCTTCTGTTTCAGGTTGACCATGCGGTGTTCAGGTTTTTGATTGACGTCCGCAAGGACGAGTCGGGCAAAAAGCGAATCATTTCAACCTGTATGGTTTTTGCCGCGTTTCAGATTGTGGTGTCTGTGGTGCTGTTTGGCATAATTCAAATGTTTGTGACAGCCGATTACAAATGGTTTTTGCTGTACAATATTCTTGCAAGCATATTTGCAAATATGATGCTTCAAATCTCAAGAGGCTTTGGCGACAACGTAACCTATGCTTTCGGAAGCTTTTTGTCGGCGGCAGTGCAGATTTTGGGAAATCTTATATTTTTGGTTCCCCTGCATATGGGTGTTTACGGTATGCTGTATGCTACGATTTTGTCGCATATAATTACAGCAATCTTTGTGTTTTTTAAGGAGAGAGTATACAGATATGTATCTCCCAAAAAGTTCAGCAAGAGTACTCTCAAAGAGGTGCTTCAGTATTCGGTTCCGCTGATTCCGAATGCGCTATGCTGGTGGGTGCTCAATGCCTCCGACCGCACAATAGTAATGGCATTTTTGGGCACTGCCGCAAACGGTTTGCTGTCAATAGGTCACAAGTTTTCGTCGGTGTACATAACTTTTTATAACATATTTAATCTGTCGTGGACGGAGTCAGCGGCTCTGCATATGAATGATTCTGACCGTGATACGTTTTTTTCGGGCGTAATATCAAATATGATAAAGCTGTTTATGTCGGCAGGTATAGGAATCGTGGCGTGTCTGCCGTTTGTGTTCCCGCTTATGGTAAACGAAAAGTTCAGCGACGCATACGGAATTTTACCTATATTTTTGCTTGGCTCAATGCTTAATATAGTGGTAGGATTGCTTAGTGTTGTTTATGTTGCCCTCAAAAAGACAAAGGAAATTGCCAAAACGTCTATCTATTCTGCAATCATTAACATTGTAATTCACCTTGCGCTCATTAAGTTTATCGGACTTTATGCGGCGGCAGTTTCAACTTCGGTTGCATTTGGCGCAATGGCGGTGTATAGATATTTTGATTTAAAAAAATACATTAAGCTCACTTTTCCAAAAAAGTGGATTTTGATACTTGCAGGAGTTTTTTGCGTGACCTGTGCTTGTTATTACAGCGGTAATATGTGGCTGCAGGCGGCAGCGCTTGTGCTTGTGGCTGTGGTTGCCTTTATTGCAAACAAAGGTCTTATTACAGACGGCTTTGAAATGATAAAAAACAAACTGGTTAAGAAGAAATGATTTTATACAGGAGGCTGTTATGGGTGTACTTTCAAGGGCAAAAATGCTAATGAAAAAGACAAAATGGCTTTTCAGCGGAAAATATTTTAAATATGTTCAGACTGACTACTCAAACTATTATAAAATTGAGGTACAAAAAAGTCGATTTGCAGGCAAGAGCTTTGTTGTTACGGGAGCAACAGGCGAGATCGGAAGAGCAATTTGTTTTAAGCTTGCAGGAGAGGGCGCAAAGGTGTTTTGCTGCGGCAGAAACAAAGACAAGGTCGCAGAGGTAATGCAGACAGCGGCGAGTCAGTGCGACGGCGAGCTTATTCCGATATGTATGGACATAACAAGTCTTCAGAGTGTTACGGACGCTGTTGATGAAATGATGACCATGACAGATAAAATAGATGGACTTGTAAACTGTGCAGGTCAGTCTGCCCGTGAAAAAACAAGGGATCTTTATCTTCAGGAGGAATCAGTTATAAACGACATTATTGATATCAACCTAAAGGGAACAATATTCTGCTGCAAGGCTGTGCTTGCGCAGATGGTAAAGCAGAACAGCGGTAAAATTGTCAATATTTCATCTGTTGTAGGTGTAGGCGGCAAAAGCCGTCACGCCGAGTACAGCGCAGCCAAGGCAGGCGTTATCGGTCTTACAAAAACACTTGCAATTGAGTATGGCAAGCGTGGTATCACCGTAAACTGCGTAAGCCCCGGACTTGTGCCCAGAGGTGATATGAAGCTTGCCAAAATAGAGAGCCTTAAAAAGACAAATCAGCTTGGAGAAATCTGTCACGGAAAAGACATCAGCGGCGCAGTTGCGTTTTTGCTGTCGGACGAAGCCGATTTTATCACCGGTGACAACCTCATAGTAGCCGGAGGAAGAGATTTGGGACTTAAGGGCGACTGATATTAATCTCAGTTTAAAATTTATTATGCTCTCGGAGAAGAGATTGGTATAATCTGTGTTAGGAGATACGATTATGGCATCAAAAATGGAAAATGTAAGAATTTTGGCGGCAATGCTAAAAGCCTATAAAATAAAGAATGTTGTGCTTTCACCCGGGAACCGCAATCTGCCGCTTGTAAATATGCTTGAAACAGATGAATATTTTAACTGTTATTCGGTAGTTGATGAGCGCAGTGCAGGCTTTTTTGCGGTGGGGCTTATTGAACGCTTGCAGGAGCCTGTTGCAATTTGCTGTACGTCGGGTACTGCAATTTGTGATTATTCCTCGGCAGTGGCTGAGGCGTATTATCAGGAGTTGCCGCTTGTTGTGCTGACAGCAGACAGGTGTCACTACTACCTTAATCAGCGTGAGGCACAGATGATACCGCAGGCATCAATTTTGCGTGATATCACCAAAGCGTCTGTACAGTTGCCGATTATAAACAATCCAAAGGAAGTATGGTATTGCAAGAACCAAATCCACACAGCACTGCTTGAGCTTGAGCATCACGGCAGAGGTCCTGTTCACATAAATTTTGAAATTGACGAGGGACTCGGCGCATATTGTGACAAGGTTCGAGAGCCATTACCAAATATTGCACCGATGACTTTGCTTGAATACAGCCGAAAGCCCGAAATCTGGAAGCAAAAGGCTCAAACACTTGCAAATGCCAAAAGAGTGCTTGTCATCTACGGACAAAGCGCTCCGTGTTCGCCTGAGCGTTCGGATAAAATAGAAAGCTTTTCAGACAAATATAACGTCACAATATGTACAGACCACCTGTCAAACTTACACACTTCAAAATGCGTAAATGCGTTTACAATGCTCAATTCGCTTGAGGGTGATGCAAAAGCGCAGATTATGCCCGACCTTGTGATTATGCTTGAGGGCAACTATGTGTTTAACATCAATAGGCTTTTGGGCTGCTACAAGGGCAAATGCTGGCTTGTTTCACCAAGCGGCAAGGTTCAGGACCCTCTGCGTTGTCTGACTGATGTTTTTGAATGCAATACGGATGAATTTTTGGATTATTTTACACACAATGGCGGCAAAAAAACGGAAAATACGCAGTATTTTGAAAAATTCAGCGAGATAAATTCTTCATTCACCGTACCGGAGGTGGGCTATTCCGATATATATACTGCAAAACAGCTTATGGCATCATTGCCAAAGCGTTGCCTGCTTCATCTTGCAAACAGCAGTACTGTGCGTGTAGCCAACCTGTTTTCTGTCGAAAAAGACGTTGAGGTTTATTGCAACCGCGGAACAAACGGAATTGACGGTTCACTCTCGTCGCTTGTGGGTCAGGCAAATGTTTATGACGGACTTGCGTTTTTGCTAATCGGGGATTTGAGCTTTTTCTATGATATGAACGGATTGTGGAACAATTTTGTGGGAAGTAATGTAAGAATTATGCTCAATAACAATGAGGGTGCGGCAATTTTCCACTATTCCTACGGAGAAGAAAAAATCAAAACCATCAACCGTCACATAGCCGCCGAACACTTTTCAACAGCAAAGGGCTGGGTTGAATCAAGGGGATTTACCTATCTTTGCGCTCACAACAAAGAGGAATTTGACAAGAATCTCAAAATTTTTACTGATGACAAAAACTCAGACAAGCCGATTTTCTTTGAGGTATTTACCCACAAGGATGAGGATGCAAAGCTGTTGCACAGTGTGTATGAAAGCAATACCGACCAAAGCATAAAGGCAAAGGCAAAACGATTTGCAAGCTCTGCACTGGGTCAGTCAAAAATAGACAAAATAAAGAAAATCTTAAAGTGATACTAATATCTTAATTATAAGCAGAATGCATTTCTGAAAAAATTATTTAAAAAATTCGCTTCAATATCTATTTCTGCTTTAATTTGGAATTTAGTATAAACATAAAATATTTTGTTAATGTAATTGAAATAAAATGGCAAAATATGTATAAAAACAGCAATTTCCCAAAATAATGCAATAAAAAATTCATTTATGCTATTTACATTTTAAAAAAGCAATGATATAATATTAATGCAAATTTTAATTTTGTCCGAGTATATTTGGATAATAATAAAAGGGTGGTATAAGTATGAAAAAATTATCAGCATTTTTACTTGCACTTGTAATTGTTGCAGCAACAGCTATTACCGCTTTCGCTGCTGGTATAAATGCAAACGAGAAATCAGTTTTAGACACACTTGGAAAGTCAATCAATATGAATGGTAATCCTATGTACATACCTGCTGATTTTGTTAATCAGGCTGAAAACTATTTTAACACAATCGATATGACTGAGCAGGAAGCTGAGGACATTAATGCAAAGCTTCTTGAGATGGGTAAATTCCTTGAGAGTACAGGCGCTAACAATATTGCAGATATGAAGTATGAAGAAAAGCAGCAGCTTCTTGACTACGGTAAAGAGGTAGTAGGCGTTATCGGAATGACAATGGAGTACGATAAGGCAACAAGAAACCTTATTATCTATGCTCCGGACGGAAGAATTGCATTTAAAGCTGTTCCGACTCTCGTTGCAAAAAGCGACGGAAATACAGAAATTGTTGACGGCAACGTAATTAAGACAACAGGCGCAAATGTTAATTACACAGCAATCATTGCTATCAGCGCAGCAGTTGTTCTTCTTATTGCAGGCGGCGCAGTTTACCTTGTAAAGACAAAGAAAGAGGCTTGATTTAATGTCTGACAAAAAGAACAGACATAGACACAAATCGCATTATGGGAAGAGTTTTTTAATTCTTCCCATTGTATTTTTTATGGGGACTTATTTAGTGCTCTATCTTGCACTTGCTCCCGCGTTTTCTATATTTTTTTCAGCATCGGGATTATTCTTTGCTGATTTTGAAAAGAACTATTCAACTGAGTATGATAATATTTTTGTGCCTGTGTCAGAAAACTCAACAATACCTACGGTAGACAAAAATTCTCAGACTTTGCTTGATATAAATGCTATTGAATACCCGCAATACGGCAATCAGTTCGGCGAAATCTTAATCGAGGATTGCGGCGTAGATGCCAAACTGTTTTTTGGCGACGGAGATATTGCGCTGAGAAACGGAGTAGGCATATACAGCGGAAGCTTTATTCCGGGATATGGCAGAACAATTCTTGTCGCCGGCCATAACAACACGTATTTTAACGGACTTAAAAATGCAAAGCCGGGGCAGATTGTAACTATCAAAACAAGTTATGGCAACTATACCTACGAGATTACAAAGACAGCAGTAAAAAACCAAGCCAGCAGAAAGGCTTTTGACCTTAACGCTGATCATGAGAATTTGATTATGTATACCTGCTATCCGTTTGATGAACTGGGACTTACCAGGGAACGCTATTTTGTTTATGCAAAGTACGTTTCGGGCACACAGATTGATACCGACATAGTAGAGGGGGATTGATTATAATGGGTCACAAATCCCGCAGTAAGGTTAAAAGTGTAATTTACACATTGCTTGCGTTTATTATGTCTGTGCTGATGTTTTTGCTTTCGTTTGCAATCACGCTGCAGGTAACAATTCTTAGTCCCGATTTTTTGCTGGATAATATGAATTCAACAAATTACTTTGTTGAAAAGTATCAGGAAATCGTGCAAAAGCTGACAGATTTGGGAAATGCCGGCGGACTTGATAAAAGCTTTTTTGATGATTTGTTGAATCCTGTTGAAATATACGACGATACCGAGATATATCTTGAAGAATACTATTCAGGCAAAAGTACAGTTGTTGATACAACAGAATTCAGGCAAAATTTTAACAATGCACTTGACAAATATATTGAAGAGAATAATATTCAGAATGTAGATTCCGAAAGCAGGGAATACCTTGTTAAGAATGCTTCAGGAATTTATAGGTCTTCGGTTGAAGTTCCGTTTTTTTCAAGTGCGTCAACATACATTTTGGCACTTGCAAAGATAATGCCGTTTGTTATTGCAGGACTGTGTGTGATGATTGCAGCTATTGTTTTGATAATTGTGTTTACAAACTCTTGGAGGCACAGGGCATTGAAGTATCTTTGCTATGCAACCTCAGGCGCAACGCTCACTGTTGGTGTTATTCCTGCCTTTGTATTTATGTCAGGTAAAATCCAGCAGATTAATATTTCATCAAGAGCGCTTTACACAGTGTTTGTTCAGTGTGCAAACAGCGTTATGATTTCACTTTTGTTAGTCGCAGCAGTATTACTTATCATTTCATTAACTCTTTTCTTTACTCATATGAATATAAGGAAAAAGCTGATTAACAGTTAACACCAAAATTGCATAATTATAGCCTCTGCCGCTTAGTTTAGGCAGAGGCTTTTTGCTATGCAAATATGCGATATTATATGCGATAAAACTGCTTTGCATTGTTGCTTGTGATGTCGAGCAGCTCTTGGATTCCGATATTTCGCACAGAAGCGATTTTTTCGGCAGTGTATAGAATAAGCGAGCTGTCGCACCTCTTGCCCCTGAACGGAACAGGCGCCATATAAGGTGCGTCGGTTTCAAGCAGAAGTCTGTCAATCGGAATTTCCTTTGCAACCTCTATGCTGTGTTTTGCGTTTTTAAAGGTTACTACACCGCCAAGACTTATATACATCCCAAGCTTTACAGCCTCGCGCATCAGCTCAACACTGCCCGAAAAGCAGTGTACCAGCGCATTCGGCTTATATTTTCTGAGCAAATCAAACGTGTCGCCGTGAGCCTCTCTGTCGTGAACGACAAGGGGCATTTTTAAATCAAGCGACAGCTTAATCTGTTCCTCAAAAACACGTTTCTGCAAATCTCTCGGAGTGTCCCAATGGTAGTCAAGCCCTGTTTCACCGATTGCAACGACCTTTTTGTGTTCACAGAGTGTTGCAAGGCTTGCAAGGTAATCTTCGGGCACTTCGTCAAGATTTTCGGGATGAAATCCGACCGCCGCATACATAAAATCGTATTTTTCAGCGTATTCAATGCAAATATTTGAAGTTTTAAGATCGACGGCATTGTTAACAATGCCGCACACGCCCTTGCTCTTGATGTTGTCGAGCAGTTCAAATCTATCGTCATCAAACCACCTGTCGTCATAGTGAGCGTGGGCATCAAAAATATTATTATAACTCATTTTTTTAGCTCGTGAAGAATTGTCGGGTTTTAGCTTGACGTCGGTTGCCCGAGTCAAACATTTTTCTATTGGTAACGCAAGAATCGACTCACGTTTGATTTAATTTTGTTATAATTTCGGGCACTAAAGGTTATTCTCAGAACAAAGCTATCTACTCGAACGGCGAGCGGCGTCACGCCGCCGCAGGAATCGACTCACGTTTGTTATGATTTCGGGTGTTTTTAGCTTCGGGTATATTACCCGGGTCGCCCCTACGACTTAAAATTGTGCGCACCCCAAGAGGTAGGGGCGATTATCAATCGCCCGATATGAGCGTTATTTTTGGGAAAATATGTTTTATAATATATCAACTTATCTACTCGAATTGGACGCAACGTCACGTTGCCGCCGCATTAGCAGAGCTTTGCTCCTGCCGGAATTTCGTTGTCGACCATAATCACCTTAAGGTCGTCGCCGTATGTGGCTGACAAAATCATTCCGTGGCTTTCAACACCGCAGAGCTTAACAGGCTTGAGGTTTGAAACAACAACAACCTTTTTGCCGATAAGCTGGTCAGGTGTATAGTACTGTGCAATTCCGCTTACAACGGTTCTTTCCTTAACACCGTCAAAAAGTGAGAATTGGAGCAGTTTTTTAGACCTTTTTACAGGCTCGCAAGACTTAACCTCAACAACTCTCAAATCGGATTTGCAAAAGTCGTCAATGCCAATCTGCGCAATGCCCTCAATCTCTTCTCTTAGCTTTTTGGTTTCTTCACTTTCACCCTCGTTGTTTTTGATGATACTGTTAAGCTCTTCGATTTCCTTGTCCACGTCAATTCTCGGGAAGAGGACTTCACCCTTCTTAACAGTTACATTTGGAGGCATAACACCGAACTTATCGGCATTTTCATAGCTTGCGCACTTCTCGCACGCTCCAATCTGCTCAAGAGCCTTTGGCATAGTTGTCGGCATAAACGCAGACAGCAGTGTGCAGGCAATGCGGATTGATTCAAGCAGGTTGTAAAGAACGGTGGCAAGCCTTGCTTTTTTGCTTTCGTCCTTAGCAATTACCCAAGGAGCAGTTTCGTCAATATATTTGTTTGCACGAGAAATCAGCTTAAAAATCTCGGCAAGTGCATTGTTAAGCTGGGTTTTGTCGATATAATCGTCAACGCTTGCCTTTAGAGCAGTTGCGGTTGCAATCAAATCGTCGTCAAACTCGCCGCTTTCACGCTCGGTTGGCAGAGTACCGCCAAAATATTTTTCAACCATTGCAACTGTTCTTGAAACAAGGTTGCCGAGTCCGTTTGCAAGGTCTGAGTTGATTCTGTTAATCATAATCTCGTTTGAGAAAGAGCTGTCTGCGCCCAAAGCCATTTCACGCATAATGTGGTAACGAATAGCGTCTGCACCGTAGCGTTTGCCCAGTACAAACGGGTCAACTACGTTGCCGAGTGACTTTGACATCTTCTGACCGTTAAAGGTAATCCAACCGTGAACGGCAAGGTGCTTAGGCAAAGGCAGGTCAAGAGCCATAAGCATTGCAGGCCAAATAATAGCGTGAAAACGCATAATGTCCTTTGCAACCATATGAACATTTGCAGGCCAGAATTTCTCATAATCGTTGTATGCATTGTTTGCATATCCGAGGGCGGAAATATAGTTTGAAAGAGCGTCAATCCACACATAAACAACGTGTTTTTCGTCAAAGGTTACGGGAATACCCCATGTAAAGCTTGTTCTTGACACACACAAATCCTCAAGTCCGGGCTTTATAAAGTTGTTTACCAGTTCAACGGCTCTTGTCTTTGGCTGTAAATAATCGGTTTCGGTGAGGAGCTTTTCAATTCTGTCGGCAAACGGAGCCATTTTGAAGAAGTAAGCTTCCTCCTTTGCCTCGGTAACTTCTCTGCCGCACTCAGGGCACTTGCCGTCAACAAGCTGGCTTTCTGTCCAGAAGCTTTCGCAAGGTGTGCAGTATTTGCCCTTGTATTCGCCCTTGTAGATATATCCTTTGTCATACAATGCCTTAAAAATCTTTTGCACTGTTTCAATGTGATAGTCGTCAGTTGTACGGATATAACGGTCATAGCTGATATTCATAAAACTCCAAAGACCCTTGAATATTTCAACTATTTCGTCAACATACTGCCTTGGTGTAATGCCTCTTTCAGCCGCCTTCTGCTCAATCTTAAGACCGTGCTCGTCGGTGCCTGTCAAAAACATTACATCATATCCCTGCATTCGTTTGTAGCGTGCGATTGAGTCACAGGCTACGGTTGTATAGCAATGTCCGATATGGGGATTGCCCGACGGATAGTAAATTGGTGTTGTGATGTAAAACGGTTTTTTATTACACATAATGTGTCCTCCTTAGCAAATGAGCTGTATCAAAGCATTTATGATACTTTGTATAAACTTTATTATACCAATTTAAGGGAAAAAATGCAATAACCACGCATTATTTTACTGTTTGCATTATATTAAAACAATTAATCCCGGTATCCGATTAAAAACAGAAAATCATACCATAAAAATTGTCTGATTTTTATCCGAGATTAGTATTAGTCAACTTTTAATTAAATACCAGTATAAAACGGCGTCTGCCAAAAGACAGACGCCGAAGTCAATATGCTGATTATCAGATTATTTTGCAAGTGTTTCTTGCTTTGCTGTTCTAATTGTTTATTATGCAGTAATTTCTTAGCCTCTGTTCATATTGATATTATGTTTTATCAAATGGCAGAATAAAGCTTTGAAAGTGTTATCTTAATTATTTTTTTGCTTTTCAAATATTTTTTTATTAATTTTTTCAGCCTGTTTTTTGTAATAAAGGCTAAAGCAAAGCCATACCAGCATGGCAAATACAACTGAGATAGCAAGTGAAATCACAACCGGCAAAAGCCCTGCTTCTGTTGGAATCCAGCCGGCAAAAAATGCAACAGGAATATATATTGCAAAGCCTGTACCAAGGTGTACAAGCACTTGCAAACCTCTGGAGACACTTTCATTTCCGTAAATTATAGTGGGAACTGTAAATCCAAGTCCTGTAATGGCTGCGCAAATTACATCCTTAATAAATTCGGCGGATGTGAAGTTACTGAAAAATTCGGTATCTATTACCGCCGAAACAGTCATATAAAAAACCAAAATTGTAAATCCCCAGCTTATGCCAAGTGCTGTTGTTGAAATAATTTTTCTCATAAGTTTTCTCCTTAAATTCCAAGGTATTTTTTGAAGTCGGGCAGATACTTGCGTGAAATATAGTCCTTGCAGCCATTTTTCATAACAAGACTCATCATGCCCTTGAATGTCGGTTCAACGCATTTTATGTGACCGAGATTAATGATTGTTGATTTTGAAATTTTCATAAATCCCATGCCAAGCTGATGTTCAAGTTGGTATAGTCGTTTTGACGAGTAATATTTTTTGTCGCGGGTGTAAATTACAGTCCGCTCGCATTCAACTCTGACCATATAAATCTCGTCAGGCTGAAGAATTGAAATTTTTCCGTTGTTCTCGCCTGTGATGAACTTTCCTGCGTTTTCAAGATAAGCAACCGCCGAGGTTATCTCATCACTTAGCGAATTTGCGTAGATAACAGCATACGGTTCATTAACTTCGCCTGATATTTTTAGTTCTACCTTCAATATATTCTCCTCCTTTCGGGTACAGTGTGATTATACTATCATATATAAAGTTTGTCATTTGTTTTCAGCTAAGTGGAGAATATAAGCCGGTGAAATGCGAATTTTCTAAGTTAAACGATATAGAGAAACGCTGTAAGAGTATAGATATTAAATTATTTTTGAAAATCTATTGACATATGCTTTGTACAATGATATAATTATAAAGCTGTAATGACAGCAGAGCTAAATATCGCGGGATAGAGCAGCTCGGTAGCTCGTCGGGCTCATAACCCGAAGGTCGTCGGTTCAAATCCGGCTCCCGCAACCACTAAAAACGGCTTAAACACTAAGTTTTTGCCGTTTTTCTTTTTGCGTAAAAGCCTTGAATTTTGCAAATTTCCCCCGAATTTCCCTCCGATGACCTGATTTTTGATGATTTTACACTTAATTTATCTTTAATATTTCATAAAAATAGCCTGAGTATCAAAGAAAAAATACTCAGGCTGTTTTACTATTTTTTGTCAAATTAAGTTGTGGATAAAGTTTTTTCTTAAACTAGATACGGGTCATTATTTCATTGATAACAAAAGGACTGTATTCTCGGTAAATGCTTGTTGAGCGAGCTGTGTATTTTTTATCGCACTTTTCAATATCCAAATCCATCTGTAAATCCAGCCATTTCACACCAAGTGTATCATTTTTTGTATCACCGTCTATGTACTGTACAACACCAGAAAGTTCTCTTGTGACGATGCCCACATTTTTAATATGAAGATTACTTCCACCGATTGGCAATGACTTAATGTACACTACATCTCTGAGACTAATTTCCTTTAACATTTCATAAAAAACAGGTGCATCCTCTTTTTTATATCCGAGATAGGCAATTTTTCTATTGACAAAGTCATTAGATATATCAACACTGCCTCCGAGATTTGCTCCAATTCCCCAAATTTTCATTTTTTATTTCTCCTTTTATTGTTTATTTAACTGCGTGACCACGCATATTTATACATTGAAACCGTACGATATTTAGTATCTCGGTAGACGGTATATGAAGCTGAATAGTCACCGCATAAAATCTCTGCTATATTTTTGGGTTGAGAGAAATACGCATATTGATAATCAGTATAGTCATTCTGATTCCAATCATAATTGGTATATTCAAATAATAGGATTTGATCTTTCCTTACCTTATCAGGATATTTTGAAGTAACCCAACTGTCAGTATTTTTAAAAGTAGCCGATGTTAGGAAAGAATCGTAAAAAGCATACTCGCCAATATATGTAGTTGCATTTGGAATTGTTATCTCCAATAAAGAAGTACATTTAGAAAAAGCATACTTTTGTATCGATTGCAAATTGTTTGGTAAAGTAATATTTGAAATTGAGATGCAATTATAAAAAGCATATTCGCCTATATTTACAATGCTGTCAGGGATTGTTATAGCGGTAAGATTAGATAGCTCCATAAATGCTTTATCTGCTATTTGTGTTACTGACTTACCGTTATAGGTTGACGGAATATCAATGCTATCAACCTTTTTTGCACCATTTCCTGCTGAAACGCTATATGTATCATCATCTAAAAGAGTAAATATTAGTACAGTATCATCATCTTCAGAAGAACCGGAGCCGATAGTACCAAGATTATCAGTAGTCCCGTCAGTATAGGTTACAACAAGTTCTCCGTTGATAAGCTCCATATCGGCAATACCTCTGCCGTCTTTACCATCAACACCATCTTTGCCGTCTGCACCCGAATCGCCTTTTTCACCTTTTTCTCCTGTGTCACCCTTTTCGCCTTTGACATTACCGAGGTTTAACACTGTATTATCGGTGAGAAGAATACTCAATTCACCATCAGCTGACAAATTAACAGTCTTAATACCAACTCCGTCTTTTCCGTCGGTTCCATCTGTGCCGTCAGCACCTTTTGCACCAACGATAACACCGAGATTTGCAGTTTCTCCGCTTGTATAAGTCAATATCAACTCACCGTTAGAATTGATTTCTGACTTTGAAATACCTATGCCGTCAGCACCCTTAATGTTACCGAGGTTAAGTACAGTACCGTTGGATAATTCAACGCTCAAAGCACCTTCAGCGGAAATCGTTACATTGACAATGCCTGTACCATCTTTACCGTCAATGCCGTTTGTACCATCCTTGCCATCTGTACCATTTGTACCGTTAATGCCGTCTGCTCCTACTACTTTTCCAAGATTAGTAGATTGACTGTTTGTATATGTGAGTACAAGTTCTCCGTCAGCATTGATTTCAGACTTGGAAATACCAATACCGTCATCGCCCTTGATACTTCCAAGATTTAGTGTTGTTCCGTTTGTC
>DKXL01000009.1:15078-29065 GCA_002493005.1 Ruminococcaceae bacterium UBA7127 | reverse complement strand
GTGACGGTACAGGCTACGGTGATGGCGCAGGCTATGGTGACGGTACAGGCTACGGTGATGGCGCAGGCTATGAGGATGATGCGCTGTACTGATATGGTGGATTTTGTTATTAAAAAATTGCTAATAAAAACGCAGAAAAACCTAACAAAAGCATTGATATTTTTACAGAAGTATGTTAGTATAATAGAGTATAGTCGCAAACTGTGAATTGTTTTAGATTTTTAGCAAAGAATTGGCAGATATATAAAAGGAGGAAGAAGAAATGGCTTTTGAATTGGAGTTAGAAAACGAGTATATGCCTAAGATTAAAGTAATAGGTGTCGGCGGCGGCGGCGGAAACGCTGTTAACCGAATGGTAGCAATGGAGGTTAAGAATGTTGAATTTATTGCTATCAACACTGACGAGCATGTTTTAAGACTTTCAAAGGCTTCTCAGAAAATTCAGATCGGTGAAAAGCTTACAAGAGGCAAGGGTGCAGGCTCAATGCCTTCTATCGGTCAGGATGCTGCTGAGGAGAGCAGAGATGAAATCGCTGCATTGCTTAAAGATACAGATATGGTATTTGTTACCGCAGGTATGGGCGGCGGCACAGGTACAGGTGCTGCTCCGGTAGTTGCAAAGATTGCCAAGGATATGGGTATTCTCACAGTAGGCGTTGTTACAAAGCCGTTTGCCTTTGAGGGCAAAAGAAGAATGACTCAGGCTGAGCAGGGTATTGCAGAGCTTTCTGCGTGCGTTGATTCACTTATCATTGTTCCTAATGAAAGACTCAAGTATGTTTCCGATACAAGCATTACTCTTCAAAATGCATTTGCTATTGCAGATGACGTATTAAGACAAGGTGTGCAGAGTATTTCTGACCTTATCCTTCTTCCCGGTCTTGTAAACCTTGACTTTGCAGACGTTACTTCTGTTATGAAGGATGCCGGTTACGCTCATATGGGTATGGGCAGCGCAACAGGCAAGGACAAGGCTACTGTAGCTGCCGATATGGCAATTTCAAGCCCACTTCTTGAAACTTCAATCGACGGAGCAAAGGGTCTTATTATCAACATCACAGCTTCTGCTGATGTTAGTCTTGATGATATTGACGCTGCATCTACAATGATTAAGGACAAGGTATCCGATGAAGCAAACATCATCTGGGGTGCTGTCATTGATGATAAGATGGAAGATGCTATCAGCGTGACTGTTATTGCAACAGGCTTTAATGCAGAGGGACAGATTGCAAAGAAAACTCTTGCAAAAGAGTCCGTAATCGTCGAGGATAACTCAAAGTCAACCTCAACAAAGGATAAGACTGATGATGAGGATGATACATTCTACGACATTATGTCAATCTTCAATAAGTAATTTTATACAATAAAATTAATACAATATAATTTAAGCAACCGTCTTTACAGACGGTTGCTTTTTTACTTTATAGGAAAATGCTCGAAAACGGTCGGGTGGAGAAGTGTAGATACTATCAAGCTGTCTGCTCGGATTGTGAGCGGCGTCACGCCGCCCGAGTCAAGCATTTTTCTATTGATAACGCAGGAATCGACTCGTATACCAATAAAACCCATCCTGTAGGGGCGATTATCAATCGCCCGATATGAATTGCTATTGTCGGGAAAATGACGTATTAAAATATATCACGCTATCTGCTCGAATTGTGAGCGGCATATTGCCACCGCGCGGACGACCAATGGTCGCCCCTACCGCGTGAAACATAAAATGCATATTAAATTTATAGCCGTCATACAACGAATTGTCATTGTTTCGTAAGCTAAAATCAACCTTTCCCGATTTGAATTGCTATTGTCTGGCAAATGACGTATTAAAATATATCGACCTATCTACTCGAAAATGGATGCAACGTCACGTTGCCGAATTGTGAGCGGCATCATGCCGCCGTCACGCCGCTTTTTTGTTTTTATAAAATTACCTTGACTTCACAACTCTAATATGTTAGAGTATATATGAACTCTAATGGATTAGAGAAAGGAATGGTACTATGAAAGAAACACCAAAGGTATTTGAAAGTGAATATCGCTTTTGTTTGATTTTATGGGAACACGAACCCGTAAAGAGCCGTGAACTTGTAAACCTGTGTAAAGAACACCTCGGTTGGAAGCCTACTACCACATATACGGTTATTAAAAGATTGTCCGAGCGCGGAGTATTAAAAAACGAAAAAACGGTTGTTACATCTCTAATCAGCAAAGACGAAGTGCAAGCCGCCGAAATACAAGAAATGGTAGACAAAACTTTTGAGGGTTCATTGCCGGCTTTTATTGCCGCATTTACAAAACATCAAAAGATTTCCGATGCAGAACTTGATAAGGTTCAGCAGATGATAGATACCTATCGGAAAGGAGGACAAAATGAGTGAAGTGTTCTTAAAAATTGTTAATATGAGTATATCGGCAAGCTGGATAGTTCTTTCAGTATTACTGTTAAGAATACTGCTGAAAAAAGCGCCAAAATGGATTACGGTTCTTCTATGGGGCATAGTTGGTATTCGCCTTATCTTTCCGTTTTCTATTGAAAGTGCAATGAGCTTAATTCCAAGTGCTGAAACTATCAGTCCTGAAATAATGACGGGTTCAAGCAACTCAATCCATACAGGTATTCCGATTATAAACAGCACTGTAAATCCTATTATAAATGATTCTTTTGCGTCCATATCTGAAGCAAGTGTCAATCCATTGCAGATATGGATACCTATTCTTTCTGTTATATGGGCAACGGGCATTGTAATTCTTTTAGCATATACATTCATCAGTTATCGGCGTGTTCACAAAAAAATCTGTACAGCCGTTTTGCTTAGAGATAATGTATATCAAAGCGAAAATGTTGTTTCACCTTTTGTTCTCGGAGTAATTAAACCCAAGATATATTTGCCGTTTAATATGAGCAAGCAAGACGAAGAACTTGTTATTGCTCACGAAGAAGCTCATATCAGAAGAAAGGACAATCTTTGGAAACCGTTTGGATTTATAATTTTAGCTCTCCATTGGTTTAATCCTTTGATGTGGCTTGGATATGTGTTATTTTGCAGAGATGTTGAATTTGCTTGTGATGAGAGAGTTGTAAAAGAATTGACTAATGAGCAGAGAGCAGATTATTCTCAAGCATTATTAACTTTTAGTGTAAATCACCGTATGATTGCGGCTTGTCCTGTGGCTTTTGGCGAAGCAGGCATTAAAAAAAGAGTGAAAGGCATATTAAATTATAAGAAACCTGCTTTTTGGATTATCGTAGTTTCGGTTATTGCTCTTATTGTTGCATCAGTGTGTTTGCTTACCAGTCCTAAAAAAGAATATTTTGGCATTTCGGAGAATGCCGTCGGCGATGTTTCCAAGCCTCAAAATATTGTTTTATCAAATACTACATATCGTTACGAATCGAATAATGATATGGCTGCGCTTTCTTTATCTGCAACTGATAATACGGGTTCTTTCTCTTATTCGATTTTAAGCAGTTATATGGCTTACGGAACTTATGAAGATGACGGGATCTATATAGTGTTGAAAACAGATGACGGTAAGTTTAAATACACTTTCAAAAAAGAAAATGACGAAATGAAGTTTGTAGCCGACAAATCGTCAAAGCTTCCGAGTTATGCTTATTCATCAGGAGCAAAAGCCGAAATCTGTGTGCCTGACGGTGCTGTGTTTGCAAAGGAAGAACCCGAAGTTGATAATGTAATAGATACTATTGTTTTTGATATTGACAAAGACGGCAAAGATGAAAGCTGTGTTTTGGAATATGGACCGACATCAGGAATATTTACTTTCGTATTATTGGTTAGTGAAAACGGAGAACTCGAGTATTACGATACTTATGCATCGCCTTTCTATTATTTGAGTTTTAATGTTCAAGATGATACATTGCGGATAAAAGCAATAACACAGGACGAACCGCCCAAAACCGAATATTTTGACATTGCGATAGAAGAAAATCATATCAGGCTTTTAAAAGATGGTAAATATATGGGATATTGGGCCGAATAGTAATTATATTCCTTATATTTCTGAGGATAAACAAAAAGGACGACCTTTTTGGGGTCGTCCTTAAGTTAATACTATCTGTTAAGTTGCGATTAGCCTAACTCTGCGAAGTATTTGATTGTTCTAACCATCTGGCTTGTGTATGAGTTCTCGTTGTCATACCAAGAAACAACCTGTACCTCATAGAGGTCGTCAGCAATCTTAGAAACCATTGTCTGAGTAGCATCAAAGAGTGAACCGTACTTCATACCGATAACGTCTGAAGAAACGATTGGATCCTCGTTGTAGCCGAATGACTCAGAAGCAGCAGCCTTCATAGCAGCGTTGATGCCTTCAACTGTAACGTCAGCACCCTTAACAACTGCTGTAAGGATTGTTGTTGAACCTGTTGGAACAGGAACACGCTGAGCTGAACCGATGAGCTTGCCGTTAAGCTCAGGAATTACAAGACCGATAGCCTTTGCAGCGCCTGTTGAGTTAGGAACGATGTTAGCAGCACCTGCTCTTGCTCTTCTGAGGTCACCCTTTCTGTGAGGACCGTCAAGAATCATCTGGTCGCCTGTGTAAGCGTGAATTGTTGACATAATACCGCTCTGAATTTCTGCATACTTGTTAAGAGTATCAGCCATAGGAGCGAGGCAGTTTGTTGTGCAAGAAGCAGCAGAAATGATTGTGTCATCTGCTGTAAGTGTGCCTTCGTTTACGCTGTAAACGATTGTCTTAAGGTCATTGCCTGCCGGAGCAGAAATAACAACCTTCTTAGCGCCTGCATCGATGTGAGCCTGACTCTTAGCCTTTGAGCAATAGAAACCTGTGCACTCGAGTACAACGTCTACGCCGATTTCGCCCCAAGGAAGCTCAGCAGCGTTTGGCTTAGCGTAAATTGTGATTTCCTTACCGTCAACGATAATTGAGTTTTCGCCGGCTTCAACTGTGTGAAGGTTTTCACCGATTCTTCCGCAGTAACCGCCCTGAGCAGTATCGTACTTGAGAAGGTCAGCGAGCATCTTAGGATCTGTAAGATCGTTGATTGCTACTACTTCGTAACCCTCTGCACCGAACATCTGTCTGAAAGCAAGACGACCGATGCGGCCAAAACCGTTAATTGCAACTTTTACTGACATAAAATAATTCCTCCTAAAATTCTAAGGTAACTTTATTATATTACATTTTTTTCATTTCTTCAATAGTTTGACAAAGATTTAACGAAAATTTTTTCCAATTCTTACATTTTATGTAAAAATCACGAATTTGCCTTGCGTTTTTGGTTCATCTTTGTCAGAGTATTGACAAAAATAACAAGATATACAAGCTATTTGCAATTATTTATTTGCATTTATCACATAATTATTCTTGACATTTGTTCATTTTTATTATAGAATTATTTTAGAATTCCGCAAATGCGGTTTTCGGCAAAAACAAGTGCATTTTGTTTTTGTTTCTTTTTTAATCAGACTCTTTAAAAGAGCCGTTGATATAGATATTTTTTATTATAATTTTTATAACGCTATTTGTTATTTTACCATTTTTTTTTGAATGTCATATTAAAAAATATTTTGTAAAAATGAAAATTGAATATCTTGTTTAACGGCACCCTTAAAGGTTATTTGATTGATATTTAAAATTTTTGAAAATCAAATTTAAGGAGGTGTCCGAAATGCAGTTATGGATTGCAATTATCTGTATTGTTGCAGCGCTTGCTGTAGGCGCCGGTGCAGGTATTTACCTTGGAATTGCCATTCGTAAAAGTACTGCCGAAAAGGAAATCGGAAGTGCTGAGGAAGAGGCAAAGAGAATTGTTGCAGACGCTATCAAAACGGCAGAAGCACGCAAAAAGGAAATTGTCCTTGAGGGTAAAGACGAAGTGCATCGCTTCAGAAACGAGAGCGAAAAAGAGATTTCTGACCGCCGCAAAGAAGTTCAGCGCCAGGAGAGACGTATTCAGCAAAAGGAAGAAACCCTTGACCGCAAGTTTGACAATATGGAGCAGAAAGAAGAGAAGCTTTCTAAAAAGCTCAAAGATGCTGATACGAAACTTGAGGAGATTGAAACCCTCAAAAAGAGCCAGTTTGAGATGCTTGAAAAAATCTCGGGCTATACTGCAGAACAGGCAAAAAGCTACTTGCTTTCACAGCTTGAAAATGAACTTGTTCACGAAAAGTCGGTTAAAATTATGGAATACACCGAACAGCTTAAGGACGAAGCTGATGAGAAGGCAAGAAACATTATCTCGCTTGCTATTCAGCGACTTGCAGCAGAGCAGGTTGCCGAGGCAACTATTTCGGTTGTACCGCTGCCAAACGACGAAATGAAGGGTCGTATCATCGGCAGAGAGGGCAGAAATATCAGAGCTATTGAAACACTCACCGGTGTTGACTTGATTATTGATGATACGCCTGAGGCTATCACACTTTCGTGTTTTGAGCCGGTTAGGCGCGAGGTTGCAAGAATTGCACTTGAAAAACTCATTTCCGACGGCAGAATTCATCCTGCAAGAATTGAGGAAACTATTGAAAAGGCAAGACGTGAGGTTGACGCAACCATTAAGCACGAGGGCGAAAGAGTCGTGCTTGAAGCAGGTGTGCACAATGTGCATCCTGAAATTATTAAATTACTCGGCAGACTTCGTTATCGTACAAGCTACGGTCAAAATGTACTTAATCATTCGCTTGAGGTATCATATCTTGCAGGCATGATGGCAAGTGAATTGGGCATGGACCCGACCGTTGCAAAGCGTGCAGGCTTGTTGCACGATATAGGCAAGTCTATTGACCACGAGGTCGAAGGAACACATATTCAGATAGGTGTTGACCTTGCCCGCAAATATAAGGAAAGCGACGCTGTTATCCATGCTATTCACGCTCACCACGGTGACGTTGAGGCTAAGACAATAGTTGCTTGTCTTGTTCAGGCGGCTGATGCACTTTCGGCTGCACGACCGGGTGCAAGACGTGAAAATGTTGAGAATTACATCAAGCGTTTGCAGAAACTTGAGGAGGTTGCTTCTTCGTTTGACGGAGTTGAACGTACCTTTGCTATTCAGGCAGGTCGTGAGGTCAGAGTTATGGTTAAACCCGAGGTTGTCAAGGACGAGCGTATGATTCCGCTTGCAAGAGAAATCTGCAAGAAAATCGAAGAGGAGCTTGAATATCCCGGACAGATCAAGGTTAATATTATTCGTGAAAACCGAGCAACAGACTTTGCAAAATAATTAAACAGAACAAATTGGGCTGACTCACTGTTTAGTGGGGCAGCCCTTAAATTTTATAAAATTAATTTTAAGTCCCTTGTCTGATTTCATCAACAAGGGATTTAATCAGTGTTATTTGTTTTTCTGTCAAACCGTTCACGTTTATAGTACGGCTGCTCTCAATACCAAGCAAAAAATCTGTTGTTACACCAAAAAGCTTTGACAGCTTAATAAGCACCTCATATGACGGTGCTCTTGTCGAAAGCTCGTAGCTTGAAATCATAGCTTTTGTAACCCAAACTCTGTCAGCGACTTGTTGCTGAGTGAGCCCCTTTGCTTTTCGCAGGTCTTTTAATCGTTGTCCCAAGTCAATCATTAGCATACACCTCAAATACTACTTTATGATAAATATGTAAACTTATGGAATAAAAAAATAAACTAATAGTTGACAAAGACGAAAAATTGTGGTATTGTATATTACAACAAAATAATCAAATAAAAACAAAAAAGTAATAAATTATTGCTTGATTTTGTATTAATTGTATGATACAATAAAATTGGATATAAAAATAATATTTTTTAGGAGGCAATTATGAAAAAGTTATTATCTATTGCAATAGCGGTTATACTTGCACTAAGCTGTACTGTAAGCGCCTTTGCCGTAACCGACACTGCATCACCTGATGAGGCAAAGACCGTTGAATCCATTGCCATTAAAAAACTGCCTGACAAGCTCGTTTATAATGACGATGACGTTACTATTGATGAAGATATTTCTTTTGAGGAAATATTTGATACTGAATTTGCTCTTGCTCTTGACCTTACAGGTGCAGAAATAGAGGCAACTTACAGTGACGGTTCGGTCGAAAATGTTAATCCGGACGATTGCGCAGCCACACTTGTTGACGGATTTAAGATGAGTGTAATTTTTGATTATTTAAGCAATATGCCTGATGAAATGACAGAAGAAGCATATGTTGAATGGTTAAACGGTTTGGTTGAAATGATCTACCGTGACTACACGGTAGAGGTTGAGTATATGGGCGCTAAAGACACATATACTATTAAATTTGAGCAGTCTACCTTTGATCCGGACTATCCGCCATATGAGGAGAGCATTTATGAGGTTGTTTCGGTAAAAAATCCTGACAAGCTGTATTACACCAAAGACGATATTGAAGTTGATGAGTATGACGAAGACGAGAATATGCTTTGGGTCAGCTATGAAGGATTAGAGATTGTTGTACGCAACACAGAAACCGGTGAGCTTACAACCGTGAAATATGATGCTGATGATGGTCAATATTTGTATATTGATGACATTGATAAGAAAAATCAGACATTAACGGTAGAGGACTGGGGCTTTGCTACTGATGACTCAAATGTCGAAAATGATTATTTTGAGTTTTCATTTGATGTTTATTACAACTTTGACAAAACCGAGCCTACTACTGCCCCAACTACGACCATAAAGCCTGCTACAAACGACACTGTTACTAAGTCTGTTGACAACGGTGCAATTCAGACAGGTACACCAACAACAGCATTGATTCTTGTTGTATTACTGTTGTCAGGTTCAGCAGCTTTATTCTTCGTATACAGAAGAAAGATTGAAAAATAATCTATAAACACTCTGTAATAAATAAACCATAATTTAACAGCCGCATCTCATCGCAGATGCGGCTGTTGGTTTATGCAAAATTAAGGTATGCCTTTAATCAGCAATTTATTCTCCCTTAAGAGTTACAACTGTTGCAGTGTGGTGAACCTCGTCAAGAAATTTTGTAAAGACATCATTTGTTTTAATCTTAAGGCTCGATGTGTTTACGCAGGGATGACACCCGACATATTCATCCTTGAGAATGTCCTCGTCAACGAGCAGCTTAACTCGGTTGTTACGGTCGTTCATCAAACCCATAACGCTCACTGCGCCGGGTTTTATGTTTAAAAATTCAAGCATATGCTCGGAAGATGCAAACGAAAGTCGTGAGGCGTTAATTTGACTGCTCAACTCCTTAGTTTTAAATGGCTTGTCGTCGGGCATCATCAGCAAATAAAAATCAGTTTTTTGTCTGTTGCACAAAAATAAATTTTTGCAGATAACCACGTCAAGAACAGCGTCAATCCTGTTGCAAGCCTCCATAGTATCGGCAGGCTCGTGGTCAGTTCTGATATATTCTATATTTAAGTGGTCAAGCAGGTCATAAACATCAATTTCTCGTTGTTCTCTGCCTGCGGTGTCGGCAGGACGTCCTGTATATATCTGCATTTTAAGCGCACCCCTGTCTTTTATCATTAATTAATTTGCACTGATAATCAGTATACACCCTGCTGCCGATTCGTGTCAAACAAATTTATATAATGATACATATTGTTTTGGCAGAAAACAAATTATTTTTTAATTAAGATGTTGTAAGTCACCGTTTGCTGGATTGTCAAGAACCTTGCCGTCCTCCGAAAACCTTGAGCCGTGACAGGGACAGTCCCATGAATGTTCCGCTTTGTTCCATTTGAGTGCACAGCCAAGGTGAGGACAACGCTTTGTGGTGGGCGTAAGAAGATTCTTAGTTGCTTCAAGTCCGTTTAACAAAAGCTGAGGTTTTAAAATGCTTCTTGACGGATTAAAAACGTCAGAATACTCATTTTTTCTTCCCAGTATCATATCATTTAAAATTAAAGCCGAAACCATTGCGCCGCTCAGTCCCCATTTGTTAAAGCCGCTTGCAACATAGAGATTATCCGTCCTTTTGGAATAATTACCGATATACGGAATACCGTCAAGGCTCATACAATCCTGTGCCACCCAATGATACTTTTCTATTGAATGTGGGTAAGCCTTTTTGGCAAATGCTCTCAGTTCGTTCCAACTGCCCTTATTTTTACCGGTGCGGTGTCCAAAACCGCCTAACAGCAACAGATTATTATAGTTTCTGAACGATAATCCCCTTTTGTTTTCATCAACATACATTCCGTTAACATCTTGTGCGTTTTCCAATGCAATTACATACGAACGGTGTTGATACAGTTTGAGAAAATAACTTCCGTGCTTGTTTATAAACGGAAAATGAGTAGTCACAATAACCCGATTTGCAGATATTTTTCCGTTGTCAGTAACGGCTGTGCATCCAATCATTTCCCGAACAAAAGTGTTTTCATATATATTCAGTCCGTCAACAATGCCGTAAATAAATTTCAGCGGATTAAACTGTGCCTGATTTTTAACTCTGACTGCACCGACTGTTTGCAGCGGCAGTACGGTGCTTTCGCAAAAATCGGCAGAACAGCCGATTTTGTCAAGTGCACGAGCTTCTTTTTCAAGAATACTTCTGTTGCTTGTTGAATAGACAAAATTATCCTTTTTGTGATAATCGCATTGTATTTTATCGCAAAGCTCTGAGTATTTATCCAAAGCCGCTTTATTGGCTTTGTAGTACATTTGAGCCAAGTTGATTCCATAGCTTTTCAGAATTTTATGGTAAATCAAGCCGTGCTGATAGGTTATTTTTGCTGTGGTATTTTGAGTTATGCCCGAGCAGATTCTGTCCTTTTCTGCAAGAATGTACTTTACCCCGTTTTTATGCAAAAAATATGCGGTGAGAATGCCTGCAATGCCTCCGCCGATTATCAGCACGTCGGTGTGAATGTCCTTGTCAAGCCTTGGAAAGTGCGGAAGCTCGGTTTGTGAACTCCATATTGATTTCATAAATTCCTCCTGATACAAAAGCACCATTTGATTTTGCTTTCAAATGGTGCTTAAATGCTTAAAATTATAAATCCTGCAAATCCGCCGCTGTAATGTCGTTTTCAAGATTATCTCGTGCAAGGTCGTTGTCTATTTGGGCATAAACATCAGATATTGGCTTGTCAGCCGAAAACGGTGTTGAGTGAAAAACCTTTTGAGACGGCGGATTTGTTCCCGATATAATCGGATTAGCACGCACCGAGCCGTGCTTTGCTTTGCCCTGAATCTCGGGTACGGGCGGTGCTTCATTGCGCGGCTGAGTATGAGTGCGGTCGATGCGATTCATTCCCTTTTTTGCCATAGTATCACCTCGTGTTTATTATGCGCTTATTAAATGCAATAATTCGGTGAATATCAGCTTTAGCAGAAAATTAAAGCCGTTGTCAATATTATTTTTTGCGTAAAAAACCTATCTGACTGTGATAGCCAGATAGGATTTTTTTAAAGTGTTATCCAAGTGAGGGGGTAAGTTCAGCGAGATACTTTTGAATTTCTGTAGCATCAAGAACGCTGATTTGTCCGTCGCCGTTTACATCGGCAACCGCTAATTGCTCATCATTCAAAGCTGAAAGCTCAGCAACATATTTTTGAAGTTCAGTAGCATCAAGAATACTGATTTCGCCGTCACCGTTTACATCGCCCATTGTTGGTTTTGGAACATCTTCGATATTTACAAATGTAATGCCATTCTTGGTAGCAAATACTTCTGCGGCTGAACCGATGTATCCGTAGAGCGTGAGTGCATCCGAGTGATTGTTGAATGCGGTATTAATAATGCTTGTTACGCTTTCGGGAATTGTCACACTTTCAAGACTTGAGCAGACTGAAAACGCCTTATCGCCGATTTCGGTTACGCCGTCGGGAATAGTGATGCTTGCAAGGCTTGAACAGTTGTAAAATGCGGAATCACCGATGCTCGTTACATTTTTGCCGATTGTTACATCCGTAAGACTTGTGCAGTCTAAAAATGTTTCTTTGTCTATTTTCTTTAAACCGTCGCCGATTATTACCTTTTTAAGACTTTTGCATTTATCGAATACTGCTGTGCCGGAATTTGTAACGCTGTCAGGAATCGTAACGTTTTCAAGGTTTGAACTTAAAAAGGCTTTGTCTGCAATTCCTCTCGTTCCGCCTTTGAAGACTAAGGAAGTGTTTTCAGGCATTGTTCCGTTATAGCCGCACACCCAGCCGTCTATATATACAACGCTGTCAGGCTGGTCGTCGTATAGTTTAGTTTGCAAAAAAGCAGAGCCGCCGATGCTTATTACACTGTCGGGAATAGTTACACTTGCAAGGTTTGTACACTTCTGAAAAGCATTCATACCAATGCGGGTTACACCGTTCGGAATTACTAATTCTGTAAGGCTTGAACATGATACAAATACTCTATCGCCGATAGTTTTCAGATTTTTGCCGAAGGTTATACTTGCAAGCTTGTTACATCCCATAAATGCTTGATTATCAACTGTTGTCATACCGTTGCCAAGCGTAAGACTTGTTATGCCGCATCCGGCAAATGCCATACTTTCGAGATTGTTTACGCTGTTAGGGATTATTAGGCTTGTAAAACTTGTATTTCCCTTAAATGCTCTCCTGCCTATGCTTGTTACTGTATATCCGTCCAATTCTGACGGAATTGTAAGTTCTGCGGCACTTCCGCTGTAGGCTGTGATTTCAGCCGTTCCGTCATCCAGCACGGTATACTCAAAATCGCCGCTTGTTGCTGCGTTTGCAGTAAACGGAACTATTGCAAAAATTCCGAAAACCATTATCACAGCAAGAAATATTGATGTTAGATTCTTTAATTTTGTTCTCATAATAAATCTCCTTATATTTTTTATTTGGAACTGTTTTAAAATCAGCCCTCACAAAAGTTTTAAATGTGGCGACGTCTGCTCGGAAAGCTGTAGCCCTGAGATTGCACCTTTAATTATTTTAGCACAAAATATGTGATTTGTCAACATAAATATGTATACTGTTATATATCATATGTTATGCATCAGATAATGGATAGTTAAGGCGAAATACCATAAAATATAAATGGTGATAATGTATGGATATGTTATATTATGAAAACTTCGTAAAATTCGGTTTGAATGTTGCATATTTTCGCAAGGAACAGCGTATGAGCCAGGAGCAGTTAGCAGAGTTAGTAGGTGTATCTCGGCTTCATATCAGCAGAATCGAAACCGCATCAGTCAGCTGTTCTCTTTCATTGGTGTTTAAATTAGCGGATAAGTTAAGCGTTCCTGCCTCAAAATTACTTGAAATCAGAAGTTGACTTAATAATTTTCAGAGCTAATGGATATTTTTGCGCTTGTCTGAGTTGGCAACCTGACAAAAAAGTGTTTACCGCATAACAAAGGCATACACACAATCTTAACAGAAAGTGTGTATGCCGAATTTTTATTTTAAAATTTCATATAGTTTAACATCACAAAGCTCGTCAGAGCCCCATTTGGCGATTGATTTTTCATAGCCGACAAAGTGCATTCCACATTTCTCCATAACTTTACCAGAGGCGAGGTTGTCAACGTGGTGAACTGCCTTGATTTTAGTAAATCCGTTGCGGAATAATTCATCAATAACAGCATTTAAAGCTTCGGTAACATAACCTTTGTTCCAATGCTTTTTAGAAAGCACATAACCAATTTCAGCAGTTGTGTTATCGTCGATAATACCTACAACATCAATCGCGCCAATCGGCTCGTCGTTGTCCTTTTGGGTTATTGCCCAGCGATATTCAAAACCGGAGGCAGCTTCTTCAAGATACATATTCAAAAGCCAAACCGTGGCATCTAAATTTTTGTGTTTGTGCCAATGACAGTATTTCGCAACATTTTCATCACTTGTCCAGTTGCGGTACATCATCTCAGCGTCACCTTCTTTAAATGGGCGTAAAACCAGTCTGTCTGTTGTCAATGTACTCATTAAATCTCCTCCTTTTTGATATAAAATTAAGCCGTTGAGGTAAGTATTTATCCTCAACGGCTTGTGGTGCGGGTGACAGGACTTGAACCTGCACATCGGTTGACACTAGAACCTAAATCTAGCGC
>DKXL01000009.1:522-14759 GCA_002493005.1 Ruminococcaceae bacterium UBA7127 | reverse complement strand
GCGTCTGCCAATTCCGCCACACCCGCAAATCTATAAAATCAGGATAGGTTTTCTGATTTTATCAAATATTTAATTGGTAGGTTTTAGCGAACGCAAACATAGTGTTACCTTGTTCATGTGCTTAATTATACCGTATAAAACATATTTTGTCAATAAAACATATTTTGTCTATGAAACTTTATTATTTTTCCAAGGCCTCTTTTTGCCTGTCCAGCCTTTTTCCTGCCAATAGTTTTTATCGGATTCGTTAAAGCCATTTCGCTGAGCGATATGCATAGCAAAGAACATCGCCCGTGTCAGCAAACTGACACGTACTTTTCCGCTGTGACGTTTAATTTTTGCAGAAACGGAGGAAGTTTTCTTCTCAATATTTTTAAGAACCTTCTCACTCAAATGCGAATATCTCGTTTCAAAAACAGCAAGTCCAATTTTGTATCTTTTAGGTACTCCCCAGAAAAACAAGCTGTGATTCATATCTTTATTCGTCGATTTCATACCTGCGCCTGCGGCTGTGGAGACACAAACTGCCTGTTTTAAAAACATTTTTTCATTGGGGCGATGTACCATCCACATATAGCCATAATGGTCAAGAAATGCTTTCATTGAGCCCGTACTGTGAAATACATAAACCGGACTTGCCAGAATGATTATATCAGCTTCAAGCATGGCAGTTGTGATAGGCTTTAGTTGATTATAATGAGGACACTTTTTTTCGGATTTCTGAAAACAGTTTGTACATCCGATACAGAACTCCCCAAAATCTTTAGGAAGAAAAAACTCAGTTATCTCGCCGCCTATCTTTTCCGCTAAAAGTCTTGCAATGTGGTATGTTGAACCTTTATGATTTTGTCCGTTTATAATTACTATTTTCATAAAACCACCATAAATTAATAATAAAGTAAAAGTTAGAAATTATTTCGAGCTAAATGATTTGTTTGTTTTTCACCAAGGCAGCGTGAGCTAAATCTATCGCGTTTCCCGTACAAAATACAATCGCCTTGCGTCGTGCCTAAAGGCACTTCCGTATGTTCCTTGTTATAAACGGCGCATTTGCTCCATTCATCTGCCATCGTCAGTGGTCACCATGCTACCAATTCCACCGCGCTCGCAAGTATATAAAATGCAAAGTGCATTTTGAATCCTGCAATTCACCGTTATGGATTAATACTATCAAATATATCGCTTTCAATTTCTCCGTCAACTATAATATTAAGAGTATTGTACTCTTCAATTATGTTACCTGAAGAGTTAAATATTTGTTCTGATACTATAACGCCGGTTTGTTTTTCTATCTGCAACTTAAAAGTATTATCAACATTTATGTACCGATCGTGGTATTTACCTGAAATGGAGATGATTTCGTTACCACTATTATTTGTGTCAACAGAATCGATTTTCCAATTTGAAAAATCAATCATTACATCCATTGCAAAACTTTGGGGATTATAATGCTCCTGTGAATATATAAGACAAATATCATCAAAACGACGAAAATATGGCTCGGGATAACCGTTAGCAATAAATATATTTTTCGTTACATCAACATATTTTCCAATATTCTCATCGTTGTTATTAAAACTATTAGCTTGTGGTTTTTTTGTAACCGCCTCCAGTTTATCTGAAAAAGGCTGTTGAATAAGCTTAGTAGTTTTGTTAATTACTTTGTAATTGTTAGCAAGAGGAGGCTCATATTTAAATGTGTTTTTATCCTTTATTTCTCCATCAAAGAGCATTTTAAGGTGATAATCTCCATCCACACAGACATAAGCTGCCGGAACACACTCATTATCAACTTCAGATACCGTATAACACAGTTCTTTTGCTTTTTTAATTCTGCGGTCGATTGCATAAGAAGTCAAATTTATTTTTTGATGCTCCTTTTTTGTGTATGTAGCTTGTAATGTAGTGAAATAATCAGTAGAATTACACATTCTGTCAAGAATATACGCCTTATTGTCAGGACTTTTAAGATTATTTTTATCAAATGTATACTGCTTACGCAAATAACTCTCGTCAAGTCCATATGACTGCAAAAGATTAATCTCGGATTGTCCGAATTCTAAATTAGGCTCTGTTACTTCGATTTTATCTGTATTGATATTTAAAGGAGCAGTGGTTGATTGCTCGGTAGGCGCACTTTTGCTGTGCTCGGATGTCACTGTAGTATCCTGATTGTGTGATGTGTCATTAATTGCAAAATGGAAAGAACAACCGCTTGCAGTTACCATTAAACCAACTGCTGTTACTAAAGAAATGAATTTGGTCTTCATTATGTAAATCACCTCTTGATTAAAGCAAAAATTATTCAGGTAAATTCTTATTGTGGTTAATAAAAATTCTGATAGAAAGCCCTAAAAAGAACAGGATAAGGGAAATTAAAAAATATTTTAATGGCAATATTATTAAATAATAATATTCGGTACTAATAAGCGACCCCTTAAACATACAAATAACATATTCATACATTCTAAGGTAATAAAGGCCAAAAGTGAAAACAAACATTACCGCTCCTGCAATCAAAGTAGTTTTGTTATTTTGAGAAAGAAAGCCAACAAAAAATGATACAGGAATCAGACAGTGAAAACCGCCGATAAAAGCAAAAGCACTTAAATACCCTCTTGCCGATTCACTGTGGTCATCTGCTAACAACATAGACAAAATCATAAACAGACCGGGAATCCATACCAAAATCAAAGATTTATTGTTTAAAGTCTTCATATGATTCACCCTCCATTGGATTGTAGAAAAAGTCAAATAATGCAGTGTAATCTAAATGAGTTTTTGCAATCTCTGCCAATCAGAGAATATTTGGTAGTTTACACTTCCATTGTACACTGCTTATCATTAAAATTCAAGAATATAATTATTAGTCAGCAAAAAAATCAGACAGCCGCATTGGACTGTCTGACTGAGTATTTGTTTAAGCTTACTGAATATTATGCAATGTCAACGCTTTTGATTGAATCGAATTCGTCAAGAATTTCCTTTGAAGGTTTTTGTGTGAGCAGTGAAACTGCTACATTTACCGCAAGTGCAAGGAAGAAGCCGAGAACAAGTGAATAAAGACCCGTTGCACTGTACAGTGTTGATCCGTTGACAAGAGGAATGTAGTCCCAGACAATAACTGTCAGTGCGCCTACGGTCATACCGCTGATTGCTCCGGCAAGTGTTGAGCGCTTCCAGAATAATGCAAGCAGTACTACCGGACCAAATGCCGAGCCGAAGCCTGCCCATGCATCAGACACAAGGTCCATAATGCTTGACTCCGGGTTTAAAGCAATTACAAATGCAATTATTGCAACAACTACTACTGCAACCTTGCCGACTAACAGTGAGCTTTTTTCACTTGCATCCTTTTTGATAACACCTTTGTACATATCTTCTGAAACAGCTGACGCTGTAACAAGAAGCTGGCTGTCAGCTGTTGACATAATTGCAGCCAAAATTCCGCAAAGGAAGATACCGCCGATGAAAATTAAAATGCCGTTTCCTGAGAATATCTGCTGAATAGTTCTGATAAACACAGTTTCTTTTGCACCTGCGCTCAACTGAACGCTGAGAAAACCTCTTGCAATAAGACCTATGAAGCAGGATGCGGCAAGTGAAATTACAACCCATGTTATGGCAACTCTTCTTGCCTTCTTGATTTCATTGTGGCTCTTGACAGCCATAAATCTAATGAGAATGTGTGGCATACCAAAGTAGCCCAAGCCCCATGCAAGGTTAGAAATAATTGACACTGCCGGAACAGGCGAACCGTCATCATTTTTGAAGAAATTGAGGAAATTGTCAGGATTTTCAACGCCTTTAGCAAGAAGTGCGTTGTTAAATCCCTCGCCTGACTGCAAAATTGCAAAGGCAATAATCGGCACAGCCAAAATTGCAACCAGCATAAGCATACCTTGAATAAAGTCTGTTGTGCACACAGCCTTAAAGCCGCCCATGAATGTGTAAATAAGAATTACTACCGCTGAAATGCAAAGTCCGATAATATAAACAGTAGTGTCAAGCTCACTGCTTTTCGGATCTCTTGCAAACAGTGTTGCAAACAGCTTTGCGCCTGAGCTGAACGCTGAGGCTGTATATACTGCAAAGAAAACAGCAATGATAGAAGCTGAAACTATCTTGATGATGCCTTTGTTGTCACGATAGCGGTTTTGGAAGAAAGACGGAATTGTCAGTGAATTACCTGCAACAATAGTGTACTTTCTTAATCTTGCTGAAACAATGTACCAGTTGAGTATAGTACCTATCAAAAGACCGATTGCAATCCAGACTTCGCCTGTGCCCGCAATGTAAACTGCACCCGGAAGTCCCATCAGTAGCCAACCGCTCATATCGGAAGCCTGTGCAGACAGCGCAGCTGTCCAGCCGCCAAGATTACGCCCTCCGAGGAAGTAATCCTCGTTATTCTTAGTGCCTTTTGAATATATAAAGCCGATAACAATCATCAGCACCATATATGCGGCAAAAGCACACAGAACAATAATATTATTGGTATTTGTCATTTTTTGCCCTCCTGTATATCATAATTTGTATTTTAACACTTTACTATATTACCAAATTCAAGTGGAAAAATCAAGTAAATACAGATAACTTGTAAAATAATGTAAATGATTTAACTTAAAATTCGTTTTGTATTGATTTGAAGAGCTAAAAATAGTATAATTAAAAAGAAAATCTGAATTGTAAACAGAGAAATTATTTGGTTTTACGGAGATGTTTCGATGGATTTTGTAAAAAGAACTTGGGCTGAAATTTCGCTTGATGCTATTACTCATAATTTTAACGAAATAAAACGCAGAGTGGGCGACAAATCAAAAATATGTTGCGTTATCAAAGCTGACGGTTACGGTCATGGTGCCGCTGAGCTTGCAAATGTTTATGCTGAGCTTGGTGCAGACTTTTTTGCGGTGTCAAATATTGACGAGGGAATAGAAATTCGCAATTCAGGCTGTGATTTGCCGATGGTGATTTTGGGATATACCCCTGCAACCGAGGCGGCAAGGCTTTCGAAATATAATATTTCTCAGGCTGTATTTTGCCTTGACTATGCAAAGGCTTTGTCACAGGAATGTGTAAAGCAAAATTGTACTTGCAAAATCCATATAAAAACTGACACCGGTATGAGCCGTATTGGGTTTATGTGCCAGGAGTTTCCAAGAGATAATTATTCTATTGAAGAAATAAAAACAGTTGCTAATATGAAAAAACTTGAAATAGAGGGACTGTTTACGCACTTTTGTGTGTCTGATGAAGGAAAAGAGGGCATAGAGTTTACCAAAAAACAGTATGATAATTTTATGTATGTCAAAAATGCGCTTGAAGATGCAGGACTTAAGATTAACTATGTGCACTGCTCAAACAGCGGTGCAATAGAGGATTATCCTGATACATATTGTGATTTGGTGCGCGCCGGTATAATTTTGTACGGCCTTGCTCCGTCGCCAAAGCTTGCAGGTAGGTTTGACCTTATCCCTGCAATGACTCTTAAAACTACAGTAGCATATGTAAAAGAATTAAAGGTAGGCGCGGCGATATCTTACGGCAGAACATTTACTGCCGACAGAGATATGAAAATCGCCACTGTTCCAATCGGTTATGCAGATGGTTACATACGTCAGAACGCCGAAAACGGATATATGATAGTAAACGGAAAGAAAGCAAAAATTGTGGGTAGAATATGTATGGATCAAACTATGCTTGATGTTACAGGTATTGATGATGTTAGCATAGGTGACGAGGTTATTGTGTTTGGCAGCGGCAAAAACGGCGAACCCACCGCCGATACCATTGCACAGAATACGGGTACAATAAACTATGAGGTAGTTTGCCTTGTCGGCAAGCGAGTTCCGCGAATTTACTACAAAAACGGAGTTATTACGGAAGTGATGTATAAGCTATGAGATTACTTGTTGTTGACGGAAACAGTATTGTAAACCGTGCGTTTTACGGAATAAGACCGCTCACTACAAAGGACGGCCAGTTTACGAACGCTATTTACGGTTTTTTGACAATGCTTTACAAGATAAAAAATGAAGAAAATCCTGATGCTGTAGCTATTGCGTTCGACCTAAAAACAAAAACCTTCAGGCACAAGGCGTATTCGGGATATAAGGCAACCCGCAAGGGTATGCCTGATGAACTTGCGTCACAGATGGCACCGCTCAAAGAGCTTCTGACTTTGTTGGGATATAAGATTGTGACCTGTGAAGGGTATGAGGCTGACGATATTTTGGGTACGCTTGCAAAATCCTGTGAAGCAAGCGGAGATGAGTGCGTTGTGGCAACGGGCGATCGCGACAGTTTGCAGCTTGTATCAGAAAAAACAAGCGTTCATCTGTGTACTAACAAGCAGGACATTATTTACACTCCGCAAAAAATTATGGAGGACTACGGTGTAACTCCGCCTGAACTCATTGAAATTAAGGCAATTCAGGGTGATGCTTCGGACAACATTCCCGGTGTTGCAGGAATCGGACCCAAGGGTGCAGGCGACCTTATTCAGAAGTATCATACCGTTGAGTATATTTATGAGCACATAGATGAACTTGACATAAAGGACGGCATACGAAATAAACTGATAAATTCTAAGGATAATGCAATTATGAGCCGTATGCTGGGCGAAATATGCTGTACTGCGCCGATTGATACTGATATAAAAAGCTATGTTGTCGATATGCAGGACGCGGATGCCTGCTCAAGATATATGGCTAAGTTGGAATTGTTCTCATTAATTGAAAAATATAATCTTAATGAAGTTGCAAAAACTCCGAATAAGAAAGCCGAATCAAACCCTTTTGTAATCGATAAAGATGTTGAGAACAATATTCTTTTTGAGAATATTAAAAAGCTGAAAAGGGTTTATTTTGCCTTTGATATTTCCAATAACAAATTAAAAGAGTTTTCTGTCCTATGTGGCGATAAGGTTTGTCTGAGCAAAAGCAAAGAGCTGTTTGACCGAATTTTGCAGGACGAAAGCATTGACAAATATACAAGAAACTGCAAAACGCTGTTTGCATATGCAGACAAAAGCGGTTTTGCTGTAAATTCACTTGTGTTTGATATTGAACTGGCGGCTTATTTGATTGAACCGTCGTCAAAGGATTATTCCGACGAAAATCTGTGCGCTTCTTATGGGATAGAACTTCCGTACACAGAGAATGATGAAGACAAAAAGTATCTTCCCGTAGGTGTGTACAACATACTGTGCGACAAACTGCTTGCGCAAATTAAGGCTCACGACCAGGAAAAACTGCTTTCGGACATCGAAATTCCGCTTGCCAACGTGCTTGCTAAGATGGAAAATATCGGCTTTGCCGTTGACAAACAGGGTATTGAGGATTACGGAAAAGCTTTGTCACAGCAGATAAAAAGCCTTGAAAATCAGATATATGAAAGCGCGGGATGTACATTTAACATCAATTCGCCCAAACAGCTTGGCAAGGTACTGTTTGAAGATTTGGGACTTCCCTGTAAAAAGAAAACAAAAAGCGGCTACAGTACAAACGCAGAGGTGCTTGAGAGCCTTAGATATGAGCACCCGATTGTTGAAATGGTGTTATCGTACAGAACGCTGGCAAAGCTGAATTCAACCTATTGTGAGGGATTGCTCAAGGTTATTGCAGAGGACGGACGGATTCATTCCAGCTTTAATCAGACCGAAACACGAACAGGAAGAATCAGCTCAACCGAGCCGAATTTGCAGAACATTCCCGTTCGCACGGAGCTTGGCAGAGAAATGCGTAAGTTTTTCTGTGCTAAAGACGGCTGGGTGCTTGTTGACGCTGACTACTCGCAGATTGAGCTGAGAGTACTTGCGCATATTGCAGATGACAAAAATATGATAGATGCGTTTAAGCATGGCGATGACATTCACGCAATCACCGCGTCACAGGTGTTTAATTTGCCGCTTGATATGATAACTCCGATAATGCGAAGCAGGGCAAAGGCGGTAAACTTTGGTATTGTGTACGGTATCGGCGCATTTTCGCTTGCCAAAGATATCGGTGTAAGCAACAAAGAAGCTTCGCAGTATATAAAAAGCTATCTTGCTCATTACAGCGGCGTTGATGAATATATGAAAAACGTAGTAGAAAAGGCGAGTGCCGACGGATATGTTCAGACAATGTTTGGCAGAAGGCGCAATCTGCCTGAGCTTTCGTCAGGCAAGCATATGATGAGAGCGTTTGGCGAGCGTGTGGCAAGAAATATGCCTATCCAGGGTACTGCGGCTGACATTATCAAAATTGCAATGATTAAGGTTAATGACAGAATCAAGCAGGAGGGTTTGCGTGCAAGACTGATTTTGCAGGTGCACGATGAGCTTATTGTTGAAGCACCGCAGGATGAAAGTATGCGTGTTGCAATGATATTGCAGGAAGAAATGGAAAACGCAGTTGCGCTCAGCGTTCCGCTGACGGCTGACGCGGCAATAGGAAAGACTTGGTATGATGCAAAGGGATAAAAAATATATTGCTTTTGTCTGTACAGGCAACACCTGCCGAAGCCCTATGGCTGAAGCAATTTTTAACAAGTTGGCTGAAGAAAAAAAGCTTGATGTTCACGCAGAAAGCTTTGGAATTGCCACTGCTACAGGGTTGAGCGTATCGCAAAATTCCAAAGAAGTTTGTGATGAAATCGGCATAGATTTGTCAGATGCACACTCAACATCCATAAATGATACAGACCTAAATAAATTTGAAAAATTCTACTGTATGTCACAAAGTCATATACTTATTTTGAAGACATATTACAATATCCCTACAGAAAAATTATGTGTACTTGGCGTGTCAGACCCATATGGCGGCGATGTTGAGGTGTACAGAAAATGCAGAGAGCAGATATATAATTCTGTTAAGGAAATAATACAAAGTTATGAGAATTGAAAAGATGCAGGTTTCTCACCTTGACAGGGTGAGTGAAATTGAAAAAATGTGTTTTTCACATCCGTGGTCACGACAGAGTCTTGAAAGTGAGCTTGCAAATGATACCTCGGTGTTTTTTGTTGCAACCGAAAACGATGAAGTAATCGGATATATCGGAGCAAGCATAGTGCTTGACGAGGGCTATATTTTCAACGTTGCAGTGGATGAAAATTACAGGTGCAGGGGAGTTGGCAGTGCTCTTGTTGACACTCTTGTGACTCTTTGCAAAAAGAATAATCTCAGCTTTCTTACGCTTGAAGTGCGACAAAGCAACATTGGGGCAAGGTCGCTTTATTCAAAATTCGGGTTTATTAAGGTCGGCGAGCGAAAGGATTATTACTCACAGCCAAAGGAAAACGCAATTTTAATGACAAAATATTTTTGACATATATATGTAAATAAACATTATATAATATAAATTGACTGCAAGGACAGTCGGGCTGATACTGCTTTAATTGTACTATAGCCCGAATCGAGAGCCGTAACGGCTGCATACCAAGGGAGGATGAATATGAAAATACTTGCCATTGAGTCATCTTGTGACGAAACCGCTGCCGCAGTGGTTGAGGACGGGCGAAAGGTAATATCATCGGTAATAGCATCTCAGGTTGAGGAACACAAGCTTTACGGCGGTGTTGTTCCCGAAATCGCATCACGACGACACGCCGAGGCAATCGTTCCTGTTGTGAGTCAGGCTGTTGAAGATGCAGGATTAACGCTTGATGATATTGATGCAATAGCCGTAACATATGCTCCCGGTTTGATTGGCGCTCTGCTTGTGGGAGTGAATTTTGCCAAGGGCCTGTCGCTGTCAACCAAAATTCCTCTTGTGCCTGTGCACCATCTGCGCTCGCATATTGCTTCTAATTACATATCTAACAAGGACTTAAAGCCGCCGTTTATGTGCCTTGTGGTTTCAGGCGGACACAGTCACATTGTAATGGTTAACGATTACACAGATATGAAAATTATCGGCAAAACGCGTGATGATGCCGCAGGCGAAGCATTTGATAAGGCGGCACGCACGATGGGAATGTCTTATCCGGGCGGGATTGAGCTTGACAAGGTTGCCGAGAACGGCAATCCGCTCGCATTTAAGCTACCAAGGCCGGTTGTTCACGATGCGCCGTATGACTTTAGCTTTTCGGGACTGAAAACAGCGGTTATCAACCTCATTCACAATGCTGCTCAAAAGGGGCAGGAGCTAAACAAAGCTGATGTGTGTGCTTCGTTTCGTTATGCAGTTGTTGATTGTTTGGTAACAAACTTTCTTAAAGCCGCAGAAGATTTTGAAGTCAAAACCCTTGTTATTGCCGGAGGAGTTTCTGCAAACTCTCTTTTGCGCTCAACACTTGAAAAGCGGTGTGCTGAGCTTGGTTATAAGTTCTATATGCCCGACAAGTCACTTTGCGGCGACAATGCCGCGATGGTTGGTTCTCAGGGCTATTATGAATATCAAAAGGGCAATATTGCAAATTCTGGCTTAAATGCGTATGCGACAAAAAATATTGAAGAGGGTTAATTCTTGCAAACCTTGACAAAATCTGTCGCTTACAATATAATAAAGAAAAATCATAAAACATTTAATTTAATTTTGGAGGTTAATATGGACGAGAATTTCAATAACAATTTGGAAAACAATGAAAATTCCAATCCTCAGCCTGATTATACTCAGAATTATTCAAATAATCAGCAGTATGGTCAGAATGGTCAGCAGTATGGTCAGCAGTATGACCAACAATACAACCAACAGTATAATCAACCAAACAATCAGCAGTATGGCCAACAATACAACCAACAGTATAATCAACCATACAATCAGCAGTATGATCAACAATACACCCAGCAGTACAGTCAACAGTATGAACAACAACAGTACAGCCAGCAGTATCCTACATATGTTGAAAGTCAGGATGACAGCAACGGTATGGGAGTAGCGTCGCTTGTAATGGGTATTATATCTGTTGTATGTTGCAGCTCATTTATCTTTTCAATTCTCGGTATCGTGTTTGGTATTATTTCATTGTCAAGAAAAAAGACAAACAACGGAATAGCAATCGCAGGTGTTATTTTATCTGCTGTGTCTATTATCATAGGCATTGTTATTATATGCGTACTTTTTGCAACAGGCGCCTATGTTGATTTCTTAAACGGGCTAGACAGCGAATTTTACTATTATTATTAATTAATCGGCAAACAATTCAATTTCAACGGCGGACGCTTGTCCGCCATTTTATTTGGTGACAATATGAAGAGATACAAACGTTATCAAAAAGTTATAATATGCATTTTTCCTTTTGCGCTGGCGCTGATTTTGTTTTTTGCAATAAGGTTTGTTGCCGACAATTTTACACTGCCCGGTTGCATAACCAATGAAGTGTTGGGAATTTATTGCCCCGGTTGCGGAATGACCCGCTCGGTGATTGCACTTGTGCACGGAGATGTGCTTCTCTCTCTCAGGCAGAATGCTTTTGCGGTGTTTGCAGTAATCTTATTTGCGGTATTCTATATTGAATTTGCATTGCGCGCATTAGGGTTTGAAGTGAGATTTCCGATTCACAGCCAAAAGCTGTTGTATGTAATTTTGATAATTGCAGGAATATATTGTGTGCTGCGTAATTTTATCCCATGGTTAATGCCGGTATAGCGTGAAAATCTCTTGCTATTTTAATTAAAATAACTTAAAATATAAACTTGAAAGGATGATTAAAATGTCTAATCCGATAGTAACAATTCAAATGCAAAACGGTGATGTGATTAAAGCCGAGCTTTATCCTGAGATTGCGCCAAACACTGTAAATAATTTTATCAGTCTTGCAAACAAGGGATATTATGACGGACTTACATTTCACCGCGTAATCTATGGTTTTATGATTCAGGGAGGATGTCCTGACGGAACCGGCTGCGGCGGCCCCGGATACTCAATCAAGGGCGAATTTGCTCAGAACGGTGTAAAAAATGATTTAAAACACACTGCGGGCGTGCTGTCAATGGCTCGTTCAATGATGCCTGATTCAGCAGGTTCACAGTTCTTTATTATGCACAAGAATGCTCCTCACCTTGACGGTCAGTACGCTGCCTTTGGCAAGGTTACCGAGGGAATGGAAATTGTTGACAAAATAGCTGAGTGTGACACTGACTTTGCTGATAAGCCGCTTGATCCGCAGGTTATGGCAAAGGTATCGGTTGACACATTCGGCAAGGAATACCCCGAACCTGAGAAGTGCTAATCAAATCAATATAAGGAAAGGAAACGTACTATGAATGTTTTACTTGCAGGAGGAGCAGGATACATCGGCACTCACACCTGTGTTGAATTGATTAATTCAGGTCATGATGTGATTATTGCCGACAATTATTCCAACAGCTGTCCGATGGCTGTACAAAGAGTGGAAGAAATAACCGGCAAAAAAATTCCTCTTTATGAGGCAGATGTGTGTGATACCACAGCAGTTGAAAAGATTTTTTCAGAAAACAAGATTGACGCTGTAATTCACTTTGCAGGGCTCAAAGCAGTGGGAGAAAGCTGTGCAAAGCCGGTTGAGTATTATCGCAACAACATCGATTCTACCCTTACTCTTTTGGAAGCGATGAAGAAGCATAAGGTAAACAACTTTATTTTCAGTTCGTCTGCAACAGTATACGGAACTCCAAAGGTAGTTCCGCTTGTTGAAACAATGCCCACAGGCTCTCCGACAAATCCATATGGCTGGACAAAGCTGATGATGGAACAGATTCTAAGCGATACTGCTAAGGCTAACCCCGAAATGTCAATCGTGCTTTTGCGTTATTTCAATCCGATTGGTGCTCACGAAAGCGGAAGAATCGGCGAAGATCCCAATGGTATTCCAAATAATCTTATGCCGTACATTACGCAGGTTGCGGCGGGCAGACTTGCTCGTCTGGGTGTTTTTGGCAATGACTATCCTACACATGACGGTACAGGTGTACGTGATTATATTCATGTTGTTGACCTTGCAAAGGGTCATGTTAAGGCGCTTGAATATTCGGCAGACCATAAGGGCACCGAAATATTTAACCTTGGCACCGGCACAGGATACAGTGTTCTTGATATTGTGAATGCTTTTATAAAGGTAAATAATATTGATATTCCATATGATATCAAACCGCGCCGTCCGGGAGATATAGCCGAGTGCTATGCCGATGCCTCCAAGGCTGAAAATGTGCTTGGCTGGAAGGCTGAAAAAAATCTTGAGGATATGTGTCGTGATTCCTGGCATTGGCAATCTCAAAATGTTAACGGTTACAAATAACAAATTTCTTTGATTTCTTTTGTGCAAATATACAAAAAACAAGATTTATCAAAAAATATCATAATTTGCCAATAAAATATATTGACTTTGGCTTGTGTTTAGATGTATAATGATATTGCTTATAGAAGCATTACTAAATAAGGAGGAAAAAAGAAATGTTCAAAAAAGCACTTAGCCTTTTATTGTCATTAATGTTGATTGTTACATCATTATCTGTAACTGTTCTCAGTGTTTCTGCTGCTGATGACGGTACATTTTATGTTGTAGCAGGCGAGTCAAAGCTTTGTGGCACTCACTGGTCACCAAGCGACGAGTCAAACATTATGACCGATAATGGCGACGGTACATACACTATGGTATACAAGGATGTACCGGTTGATACGAACTACAAATTTAAAATTGTAGAGAATCTTGCTGACGGCACACAGAACTGGATTGGTCCAGAAGCTAACTACTCATTTGATGTAGCTACACAGTGTGACGTTACAATCACATTCGATACAGCAACTCGTGAGGCAACTTACGCAGGTGACGGTATTGTTGAATCATCATTTGATCTTCAATATGTAACAGCAGTTGGTGCAGGTGATGCTGATCTCAATTGGCTTCACGGCGCTGAATGGAAGACGGACGATCCTCTTAACAGAATGACAGAAGTATCTCCAAAGGTTTTCGAGTTAAAGCTTGAAAATGTTGGCGAATACGATAATCATTTAGTTAAGTTTGCTGCAAACGGCAAATGGGATGACAGCTGGGGCGGTACTTTTGAAGGTCTTGGCGTAGAGTCAGAAGCTGTTTACAACGGTGGCAACATCACAGTTGACACAACCGGTTATGACGGTAAAGACATCGTTCTCACACTTGACCTTTCAAACTTTGACTATGCTACAAAGTCAGGTGCTAAGTTCAAGGTTGCAGTTGCTGACGAAGAGCCTGATACCACAGAGGCAACAGAAGCAACTGAGGCTACAGAAGCAACTGAGGCTACAGAAGCTACAGAAGCTACAGAAGCAACAGAGGCTACAGAAGCTACAGA
>DKXL01000009.1:0-150 GCA_002493005.1 Ruminococcaceae bacterium UBA7127 | reverse complement strand
TACAACGAGGAAACAAAGGAAGTTACAGTAACATACGAACTTCAGACAACAAAGAATGTACTTGATACACAGTGGGCACTCTACTATGATCCGGCTGTTCTCAAGCCATCAGCTGCAAAGAACCCGATTCCGGGTATCTGCCCGACAATC
>DKXL01000019.1 GCA_002493005.1 Ruminococcaceae bacterium UBA7127 | reverse complement strand
GCCGTCATCACCGTAGCCTGTACCATCACCATAACCGGTATCATCGCCATTATATGCATCGTCACCGCTCCATGTATACTGGTTATCACTGTAACCGTCTCCTGATGTATCGGCAGGAGCAGTTGTAGGTTGAACCGTAGTAGGCGGCACAGTAGTTTCAGCAGGCTTATAGTGCGATATCTTGGTTGTGTTGCAAGCCGAAACATCAAGTGTGCCTGTGATGGTGCCTGTGTTGTTAGGATCAAGCTTTTCGTTAATAATTGCCATTGCGGTGCGTATTTTGTAATCTATATCTTCCGGCAAGCCAATGTTAATCGATATTCTGTGATCATAATCAAGCGTAATATTTGATGTATCGGTAACATCAAAGCCTGTTATTTCTTTAATCTTATTTGTTTGCAGACAATTTGAAATTTCTGCAAGAATTTCCGGAACACTATCATCCTCAAACGATACATAATCACCGATTTTTGTACTTTTGAGCTTACTACACTTAAGCTCGGGGAGCTTGTCCTTATTTTCAGAAATTTCCTCAAGGATTCTTCCCTTTGCACTGATAAGCAGGTATCCGCTGCCATTCTTTATGACATAAGACGGAACTGCAGGGGTCAGCTTGATTATAACTGTATCGGGAACAGATACCCCAAGGGATGCTTCTTCAATATACACAAGACTTTGCGTAATCTTTTCGGGTGTGCCCGTCATTGCTGCAACAAAAATATTCTCTTGCTTCTCGACACCGCTGAACGCAATAATTTGATCTTCAGTGTAAAATGTATTTCCCTCAATCTCGATTTTCTCGGTCTTAAAGAGCACAGTAAGACTGAGCACAAGCCCAACAATCACAACCACAACCGCAATACCGCTGTATAACGCAATTCTTCTTCGCTTAATTTGAGTGCGTGTAAGCGGCTTTTTGCGTCTGCGAATTACCTCGTTTTCCTGATCGTGAATTTCCTTTGCTCGCCTCTCTTGCTTGCGGCGAGCGGCAAATTCATCTATGTAATAGCCGTCGTCAAAATCCTGCGGCTCAAGATTTCTTATTTTTTCGTCACTTTCCTTGATAAAACGCTCCTCACGACTGAGATTCTCGTCGCGTGTTTTAGGACGGGAATTAACAGCGGCAGCAATTTTACTTTTTGATTTGCCTACAGAGGATTTTTTAGCCTTTTTCTCCTGCTCTCTATGGAATTTTTGTGCTTGCTTTGCAACGCTTTTTCTTTGCTTTTCAAGTCGCTTTTTGTCCTTTTGCGAAAGCGATTTGTTGTCCATAGAAAATCCTCCTTTCATAAACTTCCTTTATTTCAAAATTCCTGTATATTTAAATCTTTTTTATGTTTGCTCCGAGTTTTGAGAGTATAAGTTCAAGTCCCTCATAGCCGCGTTCCAGATACTTTATTCCGCCGATTTCAGTAACTCCCTCGGCACACAAACCTGCTACAATCAATGCCGCAGCACCGCGCAAGTCAGTCGCCTGAACCTTTGCACCGTACAGTGAGCTGACGCCTTCAATAACGGCAACCTTGCCCTCAGTATGAATATTGGCGCCCATTCGCACAAGTTCAGTGGTGTGTCTGTACCTGTTTTCAAATATATTTTCGACAAAAACCGTCGTACCACGAGCCACACACGACGCGGCGAGCAATGGTGCCTGTGCGTCGGTCGGGAATCCCGGATACGGCATTGTACGTATTGTTTTCATTGACTCAAGCTGCTGCGGAGCACTGAATTTCAGGTTGCCCCTGCTGATTTTTACTGTACAGCCTGCATCCTCAAACACAGGAACAGTTGATGCAATGTGATTTGACACGATACCCTTCAACGTAATTGACGATCCTGTGACAGCCGCGCACGCCATAAGAGTTGCGGCAACAATTCTGTCCGGGATTATTGTGTGATTTGTGCAGTCAAGCCTGCCCACACCATCAATTATAATTACGCCTTCGCCCGCACCGTAAATCTGTGCTCCGCACTCTGAGAGAAAGTCAGCGAGGTCGCATATCTCAGGTTCACGAGCGGCATTAATAATTGTAGTAGTGCCGTTTGCAAGACACGCGGCAATCATTATATCCTCCGTTGCACCTACGCTTGGAAACGAAAGAGTAATTTTGGCGCCGCACAGACCCTTTGGCGCCTCACACTCAAGAAAGCCGTGTTTTTCTTTGATTACAACACCCATTTTTCGCAGTGCCTTTAGGTGCAAATCAATGGGACGCGGTCCGATTTCACAGCCTCCGGGAAAAGTCAGTCGCGCCTTGCCCGTACGGGCAAGCACAGCCCCCAAAAATACAATCGAGCTTCTTGTCTTGCGCATAAGCTCATCAGGTATATCATATTTGTCAACGTCATCGCTCTTGACAAGAAGAGTTTTTCCGCAACGCCTGACATCACATCCCAAATATCTGAGTATCCTTACAGACGCTTCAATGTCTGAAAGTTGCGGACAATTATGGATTGTGTTCTCGCCATTTGTCAGCAGTGTTGCCGCCAAAATCGGAAGCGCACTGTTTTTTGCACCCTGAACACACACCTCTCCGCTTAGCTTTTGCCGTCCCGTTACAAACAGTTTTGACACAATAACACCCTCTCAAAAAGAATACCTTTACATTCTATGAAAAAGAGATGTTAATGTTACAGCTAAACGGAGTACATTTATTGTAAAAATCTTGCTGTCAATTCAAGACAGTTTAAACAAGCCCTAATACTCGCTTAACAACGGAGTAAATTCGCTCATTAGCATCAATAATTGCCATCTTGCGGGAATTTTTGCTGATTTGTTCAAGAGCAACAGGGTCAAGAAGCATCTTATCTGCCTTTTTCATCAGCAAAGCACCTGTGAGGTTACTTTCCTCAATAATCTCGGCAGCTCCTGCATTTACAAGCGCCATTGCATTGTGATACTGATGATTTTCTGCAACGTTTGGCGACGGAATTAAAATCGCCGGCTTGCCCATTGCCTGAATTTCGCTGAGAGTGATTGCTCCTGCACGGCAAATCACAAGATCAGCCGCCGCCATACAGGTAGGCATATTGTCAATGTATGGGCGTATATCAAGGTTATCACATTTTGCAACCTCTGTGCCCTTTTCCTCTACAAGCTGCGGAAACCAATCTCCGTAGCTTCCGTATGCGTGAATATGCTGATATCTTCCGTCAATTCCGCTGCGCGCCACCAAATCGGCAAGCGCTTCATTGATTTTTCGCGCTCCCAGACTGCCGCCGAATGACAGAACAACAGGTCGATTGTCAAGCCCAAGCTCTTCTCTTGCCTTCTGCTTGTCGGCTGTGAGAATTTCTCCTCTGACAGGGTTGCCTGTGATTACAAAATCTGTATTTTTATCAAAATATTTTTTGGCGTCGGGTACTGCAAGCATTACCTTTTTGACGCTCTTTGCAAGCATTTTGTTAGTTACACCCGGAAAGGCATTCTGCTCATGTATTATGCAGGGAACACCCATTTTTGCCGCTGTTCTTACAACAGGGCCCGACACGTAACCGCCTGTGCCGATACATATGTCCGGCTTAAATTCAGATATAATCTTTTTGGCTTCTCGTGAAGAGCTGAAAGTTCTTGAAACCGTTTTAACATTTTCAATCATACTCTTTGGCGAAAAGCTGCGTTTAAAACCGCTGATTGTTATTGACTTTATGTCAAATCCAGCCTGCGGAACAAGCCTTTGCTCCATTCCGCCGCGATTGCCGATAAACAAAAATTCAGCGTCACTGCGCTTTTGTCTGATGTATCCTGCAATCGCAAGTGCAGGGTTAATGTGTCCAGCCGTGCCGCCGCCTGCAAGCAATACTCTCATAGTTTATCCTCCAAATGTTTACTGTCGTTCAATGTTGGCTGTTCGTGAAATAGACAGGACAATACCCATCTGTGCAAGCAGCATAATCAACGAACTGCCGCCGTAGCTAAAGAACGGCAAACTGATACCCGTATTTGGCAGCCAGTCGGTAATAACCAGAATATTGAGCACCACTTGAATGCCGATTTGAGATGTCAAGCCGATTCCGAGCATCTTGCCGAATTTGTCCTTTGCTCTGAGAGAAAGCGTAATTCCGCGCCATACAAGCAGTGCAAATATAATGAGTATCAGCATTGCTCCAATCAGTCCTAATTCCTCAACAACAATAGCAAAAATAAAGTCGTTTTGCGGCTCGGGAAGATAGAGATATTTCTGTCTTGACTGACCCAGTCCGAGTCCCCACAAGCCACCTGAACCGATAGCGTACAATGAATTTCTTGTTTGCCAGGTTGCATCCCACAAATCGTCGCCGCGCACACTTTGCAGAGCCTGACCCCAGCCGTCCATACGGCTCATCGCGTATGACAATCCGCCTGTAACCGCAAGCAACAGTACAATGCCTGCCAAGCCGACAAAACCTATCAGCAAATATTTGGCTTTCATTCCGCCGATATACAACATAAGTACAGTGAGTATACCTATGATTACTATTCCCGAATAGTGCGGTTCAAAATACAACAGAAGTGCAGTTGTACCAAAAACCACAAGTCCCGGCAATACACTGTAACGAGCGAACTGCATTTTGTTATAGTATTTACTGCTCCAATGTGCAAAGAAGAGTATTATACTGAACTTTGCAATCTCTGACGGCTGAAGGTTGAAAATGCCAAGAGGTATCCAACGCTTTACACCACCGTCGCCTGCCGGCAACATAAGAACCAAAACAAGACAAATATATGATACGCCTAAAACAAGGGGTGCTATTTTGTGGAACTTATTGTAATTAAAAAACGACATAAAAATCATTGCAATTAAGCCAAGCCCGATAAATAACAGCTGACGAAAAAGGTAGTGATAGCTGTCACCCGTTGTATAGTACGAAAAAGCGTAGCTTGCCGAAAACATCATAATAGTTCCGATGGTGAGCAGTACCAGAATTATTATGCAAAACGGAAGGTCAATGCCCATTCCAACCGAGAACCAGCCCGGTTTTTTCATTTTACGCTGACGAGAGGGGCGCACAAAGAATTTTTCTTTTTTTGCCTTTTGACTGTCAATATATTCATCATCATAAATTCTGTTTATGTCCGCCTTGAGCATCATCTTTTTATATGGAGCCAATGACACAACCCTCCTTATAAATTATATTAAAACCAAAAGTAAGCAATTTTATTTGAATACTAAAAAACAATTAACAACAAAATTCTTATCGTATGAATTTTCTGTTATTTAAAGTATATTACGCATTATGAATACACATTATTACAGTTAAACGCCAAAAAACACCAATGCAAATGCGATTGCGCCGAACACAGCGGTAATTGTACTGAACACAGCCACAATCTTAACTTCACTCCAACCACACATTTCAAAATGATGATGAATCGGGCTCATCTTAAAAAGACGTTTGCCATGAGTGAGTTTAAAATAGCCTACCTGCAAAATAACTGATGCTTCCTCGGCAATGTAAACAATTCCGATTGGCAAAAGCAGAATCGGCATACCAACTGCAAATGCAAGCGCGCACACAAGTCCACCCAAGAACAGCGAACCTGTATCGCCCATAAACACCTTTGCCGGGTGAAAGTTCCATACAAGAAATCCAAGGCAAGCACCCGCAGATGCCGCACACATTGCAGTAACACCAAGAAAGCTCAACATACTTGCAATAAGCATAAATGCAACACACGCAAAGAATGTTACAGAGCCACACAATCCGTCAACTCCGTCAGTAAGGTTTACGGAATTAACCATACCGACGATTACCAATGCGGCAATGATATAATAGAAGAAACCAAGATCAATTTCGCCTACAAACGGAATTATTGTTGTAGTGCCATAGCCTGCAATACTCAGAACTACAAGAAATGCGATTGCAGCAGCAAACTGCAAAATCAGCTTTTGGATTGCCGTAAGTCCGAGATTTCTCTTTTTGACAACCTTTGTAAAGTCATCTATAAAACCAATCAGACCGTTTGCAAGCGCCAAACCAAGGCCGGCAAACACAAATACACATTCCCTCGGAATATCAGCAAAATATGTTGTGATAAAATCTGCACCTGTGAAAATATATACAATGGTACTTATCAAAGTCACAACAGTGATTGCAGTTATAAACATTATACCGCCCATAATAGGTGTACCCTGCTTTTTCTCGTGCCACTTGGGTCCGATTTCCAAAATTGTCTGCCCAAAATGCAGCTTGTGCAGATATGGAATCAAAAATCTTCCAAGCACCGCAGATATCGCAAAAGCAATAAGCGCCGAGCAAAATGTCCATATTCCGTATATCATAAATATCTTTCCTTTCAGACGAAAATTGTTTCTGACATATAGCTGTTCAGGGGAATTTTTCTGTAATTTTTCGTTAGTCGTTAAGCGTTGACGACGACGAATTAAACGATACCGTTATTACCGTACCCGGACTCACCGAGGTTCCCTCGCTGATATCCTGTGCCGTACTGATACCCTGCGCCGTCGTTGCACCCGAAAAGCTCACGTTAAGTCCGTAGGCACTCGCAACATTATTAACCTCTGACGGTGTGTATCCAATAAGATTTGGTACCGTGACAGTTTCCGATGCACTTGTATCATCAGTATACAGCACGATGTTACCGCCGTTCTGTACCTTTGATGATACTGTCGGAATCTGAGAAATAACCTTGTCGCCCTTACCCTTGACAGTAACTGTAAATCCGTCATTTTTAGCTGCTTTTTCTGCATCGGCAGAAGAAAGTCCGATATAGTCGCCCGCTGATGCATCAACATACTCAAGCTCGCTTTCGGTGTACTCGGTCTTGACTTCAAGATACGGCAGTACCTCTGACATAATGTTGATAAACGCCGGTGCCGCAACCTGTGAACCGTAGTATACATCTCCTGACGGAGTATCAAAGAATACAAGCATTGCAATCTGAGGATTATCGGCAGGAGCATAACCGCAGAAAGAGGCTATGTAATCCTCGGGGAATATACTCTCAGGCTTAACAACTCCGATTTTCTCTGAAGTACCTGTTTTTCCGCCTATTTTATAACCGGGAATATAACCTGCCGTTGCACCTGCCGTCGCAGTATTGTAGGCAAGTATTTCATTCATTTTATCAGAGGTTTCCTTTGAAATAACCTGACGTTTTACTTTTTTTTCAACATTTTTTATTACGTTGCCGTCTGAGTCGGTAATTTTTGATACAACATATGGCTGAAGCACATTTCCGCCGTTAACAACTGCAGCACAGGCTGTAATCATCTGAATCGGAGTAATAGAAAAGTTCTGACCAAAGGAAGCAACCGCAAGGTCAACCTCTTTCATCTCTCCCGGCCAGAAGTTATCCTCGGCTTCACCCGGAAGGTCAATTCCTGTTTTTTCACTGAATCCAAAGCCCTGATAATATTGACGGAACTTATCGGCGCCGAGCATTTTTCCTATTTGGATAAATGCCGGGTTGCATGAGTTGCATATCGCCTGTACAAAGGTCTGTGTTCCGTGTCCGGCGTGGTCATGACAGTTTATAGGATTAGTAACGCCCGGCAAAGTTACCGAACCGCTGCAGAAAAACGTTGTGTTATCATCTACCAGATTTTCTTCAAGTGCCATTGAAGATGTGCAGATTTTAAATACAGAACCCGGCATATATGTATCGGAAATAGCTTTGTTACGCCACATTGCGCTCAGCGCCGCGCTCTCTGCCTCGGCTTGTTTGTCCTTGGGCAAAGTCCTAATTTCATCAATATCCTTTTGCGACAAAGTGTACGGATCATTGAGGTTATATCCGTCAACGGTTACCATTGCTATGATTGCGCCTGTGTTTACATCCATTGCAATACACACACCGCGGTTGAGAACATTATTTTCAATGATTCCCTGCTTCATATATTTTTCGCAAATTGACTGAACCGTTGCGTCTATTGTAAGATAAATATTATTGCCGTCCTCAGCGTCTACATTCTGTTCATACTGAAACGGCATATCTGTGCCTCTGGCGTTGCGGGCTGTAATAATTCTGCCAGATGTACCTGCCAAGTAATCGTCGTATTTGTACTCAACGCCCTCAAGTCCCTGGTCGTCGCTTCCCGTAAATCCGATTACACAGGATGCGAGGTCGTTTTGCGGATAATAGCGCTTGTAGTCGTCAAGCAGACTGATTACACCCGTGCATTTGTAGTCATCAGCCATCTTGTCAATAAATTTAAGAATCTCGTCACGCTTGTCAGCCTCAATTTTGCGCTTTACAACAGAGTAATAATTCTGCTGCTGTGTTTTTTCAAGCACATCCTCATATTCAAGGTCGAGAATCTCTGCAAGCCCCTTTGCGCACGCTTGGCGCTGCTCATCTGTCTTGAAGTTAATCGGTGCCAAAACCACCTGCCAAACAGATGCACTCTCGGCAAGAATCTTGCCGTTTTTATCATAAATACTGCCGCGCTTTGCCGAAACAGTTGTGTCGGCAAGCTGCTGATCAACAGCTCTTTCCTGAAGTTCACTGCCCTGCACCAAAGTCAAAAACGACAGACGAAGAACTGCCGCGCCAAAGCCCGCAATCAATATGAGCATAATTAAAATTGCCGTGCGCTGTCTAAGCTTTTGGTTAGGACCCTTTGCGGTATGCTTTTTTGAATTATTTGTTACTTTATTGTCTTTTCCCAAGATTAAGCTCCTTTCACCGCAAAAAATTATCCCTAAATAAAATACCCCAATAAATCCGAAAAAGAGTCAAGACGCAGTCTTAACTCTCATTCTTCCATAATATGTTTATTAAATTGAAATGAATGTTATGACCAAAGATTTTTAACTGAGTCGATAAACTGAGTAAATATATTTTCATTCTTTTGAGAAGATACCTCCGCCTTATCGCCTCCGGAAAGAGCAACAAATTCTTTCTGTGCATTAGTAGCTTTAGTCATTCCAAGCACTTCTTCAGCGTACTGCTCAATCTCAGCGTTAGTAAGATTTGATTCAAGCTTCATCTGATTTTGAGTATATATGCTCTGAGCGTCCTCTAAAGTCTCCTGAGCTGTTATTATTTCCTGATTAAGTTCTGTCAGCCTAACTTGTCCGACAATGATAATACCGATAACAGCCGTTACCGCCGCACCGCCGAAAAATCCAACGGCGAGCTTAAAAGGATTGTGCTTGCGTTTTCTGTTCTTAAGCAATTCCTGCTCGGGAATAGAAACAACGTTATTTTTAGGTTTTCTCTTTAATTGCTTTTTATGTACTTCGTCACCTTTTCGCTTTGGCAGAGCCGAGCCGGTGTATCCGGACTGACTGTCATCAAAAAGGCTTAAATCATAAGCAGCATTTCTGTTTTCATATGCCATTAGTTTTGCACCTTGTGCCTTTCTATATCAATATTTTCATAAAACACACTGTTTTTTGCTTTATTTTTCCATAAAGCAAAAAAGTTTCAAAATTTTAACAATTTTTTGCTTTTTAAATACACACAATCAGTTGTATATGACAAACTGAAATAAATCAAATCGTATATATTGTTGTTGAAACGAGTCAAAACACAATTAGTAGTATTTGTAACATAGTTTACAACCTTGTTATATTTTACTACAAAACCGTAACTTTGTCTATAGCTGAGAGCATATTTTTTAAATTTTTTCGCATATTCTCAACTTTGCACTTCTTGCCCTGGGGTTTTCACTCAATTCTGTTTCATTTGCACAAATAGGCTTGCGATTAACAAGTTTCGCCTTTGGTTTATTTCCGCAAACACATACCGGAAAATCTTTTGGGCAAGTACATCCCTGGCACCAAGACGCCATTTTTTGCTTAACTATTCTGTCTTCAAGCGAGTGGAATGTGATTACTGCCAATCGTCCTCCGCTTCCAAGCAGTTCAAAAGCACTGTCGAGTCCTCTTTCGAGCACTCCAAGCTCATCATTGACTGCAATGCGCAGTGCCTGAAAACTTTTTCGTGCAGGATGCCCGTCACGCCTTACGCGCTGAGGAACATTATCCTTGATAATTTCTGCAAGTTCAAGAGTCGTTGTTATCGGTTTTTGCTGACGCGCACGTTCAATTCCGTTTGCAATCGAGCCTGCAAACTTTTCTTCGCCGTAAACACTCAGTATTCGTTTGAGTTCACTCACAGGAAGTGTGTTTACAAGGTCGGCGGCTGTTGTACCGCTTTGACTCATACGCATATCAAGCGGTGCGTCCTCATGAAATGAAAATCCGCGCTCTGCGGTGTCAAGCTGATGGGACGAAACGCCTATATCAAGCAAAACCCCGTCCAGTCTGCCGACTCCTCTATGCTGCAAAAGCTCCTTCATATCAGCAAAGTTGCCCTTGATGATGATTGAATTCTCGTTATTCTTGAACCTTTGGGTCAAAGTCATTATTGCGTCGGGATCCTGGTCAATAGAAATCAGCTTGCCTGTTGTCAGCCGCTTCAAAATTTCACTGCTGTGGCCTCCGCCGCCGGCAGTTCCGTCGACGTAAATGCCGTTTTCATTGACAGCTAATCCGTCAATCGTCTGCTGAAGCAGGACGGGAATATGAGAAAATTCCATAAAATCCTCCTTACAGCTTGAGCATTGACAAAGCCTGTGCAATATTGGACTGCTGAGTACCCATAAACTCGTCAAACTTCTGCTTGTTCCATATCTCAATGCGGTTGTTCATACCTATAACAAGAGCTTCTTCCTCAATAGCTGCATATTGGCGAAGAGTTTGAGGAATAAGAACTCTGCCCTGAGCATTTGGAGTAACATTCTGCGCACTGCCGTTAAATGTATACTGAAGTGCACGTGACAGGTTAGCAGGCAACTCAAGAATTTTGGCACAGATTGACTCATAAAGCTCTGTCGACATTGCCTGAATGCACTGATTGTCAAATCCCTGAACAAGACAAAATGTATCTCCAAGCTCTTCACGAAACTTTGCGGGCAAAACTATTCTGCCTTTTGCATCTATCGAATGATTTGACATTCCGGAAAACATTTGCCCACCTCCATACATTTTATCTTAAAAAGTGTCCTAAAAACGAATTTCATAGTCACTTTGTGTCACAAATTGACACCTTTTGATTTATTATAAACCATATTATCAAAAAAATCAATACGAAAGTTACGTAAATACTAAAAATATTTACAAAACTTTATAAAAATTGCAATTTTGCAATTAAATATTTCCGTAAATGAAAATACACATCCCGATATTCCAAAAATCAGAGTGTCAGGATGTGTATTTTTCTAATAAAAATTTAAAGATTACAATTAAAATGTCATTAAATTACAAGCAGCCGATTGTCTGCTATACAAGAAAGTGCGCGCACCTAGTGCATCCGCTTTCATATAGCCATCGCTCGTGCGCGCGCAGCGTGCTACTGAGCGGGCTATATAAATTATTTTTTATTTGATAGGAGCCATTATAACATTTCAGTTGGTATAATTAGCGCTTTGTGTTATTTATATTATACAGTTTGTTGTAGTTTCCTATCAAATAACAAAAAGGAAGCCTCAAGGGCTTCCTGTACATTTGCATTTATTAATTTTGCGGCTTTTGCTTTTGTGAATTGAGAATACTTGAGCGAGTCTTTTTTATTGCATCAAGCTGAGTTGCAATTCCCTCTTCGGTGCGCTTCATAATACTGTCAACATAAACGTTTGCAGCCTTGCGAATTTCAGCTGACTTCTGCTTTGCGTCATCAACAATCTCCTTAGCCTTTGCCTGAGCCTCGCGAACAAGCTCATTTTGATTGAGCATTACCTTTTTGCGCTCCTCGGCAGCTCTGATAATACTCTCGGACTCTCTGTTTGCCTCTGCAATAATTTGCTTTCTGTCAGCAACAATATTTTTTGCCTGTCTTACCTCAGCCGGCATAGCATCCTGAATCTGGTCAAGAATGTCATAAACTTCTTCACTGCTTACCATTACCTTGCCGCCTGAAAACGGCATTGACTTAGCCTCACTGATAATGTCCTGAAGCTGTAAAATTAAATCATCAACTTTCATTATTTCCACTCCTTATATATCCTCTTGAATTTATATCTTAAAAGTTTTAACCTTTATTAAGTCGCTCGACTATCCTTTGATGAACACACTTGGGAACAAAATTGCTTATATCTCCGCCCATTGACGCCACCTCGCGCACCATACTGGAGCTTAAATACATTGAATCGGCGTCAGCGGTGAGAAAGATTGTTTCAAGCATCGGATTAAGTTTTTTGTTTGTAAGAGCCATTTGAAACTCATATTCAAAATCTGTTACAGCCCTTAACCCCTTTACGATTGCATCAACTTTGCGTTCTCTGCAATATTCGGCAAGCAATCCGTTAAAGCTCACAACTTCAACGTTTTCAATCCCACACGTACTGTCTTGCAGCAATTCAATGCGTTCTTCGATTGAAAAGCTCGGTGTCTTGCTTGAATTAACAAGCACAGCCACGATAACCTTATCAAACATCTTTGAGGCTCGTGTAATAATATCAACGTGCCCCAGTGTAACAGGGTCAAAGCTGCCGGGACAAATTACGGTTTTACTCATTATACATAGTCCTTATGTCTAAATGTAGTTATTTTTATTTTACCATAGCGATATTGTCTGTCAAGTACAAAATCGCCATAATTTGACAAAATTTCTTCATTCAATGGATTTTCTGCAATAATTACACCGGTTTCGCTCATATGCTCGTGCACCAAGCCAAGAGCATCCTGCAACATTCCGGTTTTGTACGGCGGATCAAGAAACGCTATATCAAAACGCTGACTGTTCATTGAAAGAAAGCTGTGAAAGTCCATTTGAAACACCTTTGCACCGGATTCAAGCTTTGTTGTCTTAAGATTGCGCTTGGTCGTTTCAACTGATTTTTTGGAGCTGTCAACAAAATGCGCCGCCTTTGCTCCTCTGCTCAGCGCCTCAATTCCCATTTGTCCGGAGCCTGAAAAAAGGTCAAGAAACACTCTGCCCTCGGTTTCAAACTGGATAATAGAAAAAACTGCTTCTTTTATTCTGTCAGTAGTCGGTCTTACGTCCTCACCCTCAAGGGTTTCAAGACGTCTGCCCCTTGCACTGCCTGTAATTACTCGCATACAATCTTCCTTTACATTTATAAATTCAGTATAACATATTATTATGAGATTTACAACAATATTTTGTTTTTTGTCGTTTTTTGCTGTATTATGGGCTTTTTGCCTCTCTTATTGTCCATCTGAGTGGAAATATTTATACACCGAAAGAGCGGTGTCCTTTGTCATCTTCGGAGCATTTTCAAGCTCGTGAAGGTCTGCATTAGAGATATTTTCAATCGTCCTGAAGTATTTGAGCAACGCTCTTGCACGCACCTCACCCACTCCCTCAATATTTGTAAGTGAACTTTTGAAGGTATTTTTACTTCTGCGGCTGTGATGGTAACCGATAGCAAAACGGTGAACCTCGTCCTGCATTTTGCTGAGGAATGTAAACAGTGCACGCTTTGAGCTGATTGCAATTTCACCGCCCTCGCCTGTTACGGCACGTGTACGGTGCTTGTCGTCCTTTACCATTCCAAACAGCGGTACATTGATGTTTTTGTTTTGCAATACCTGCTTTACTGCGGCAACCTGTCCTTTGCCGCCGTCAAGCAAAATCAAATCGGGCAGTTTACCAAAGCCCTCTTCGCTGTCCTCTGCTTTATAGTATTCGTCAAAACGTCGCGTCAATACCTCTGCCATAGAAGCATAATCGTCCTGGCCGTCAAACCCCTTTATTTTAAATTTTCTGTATGCAGATTTCAGCGGCTTTCCGTTTTTGTACACAATCATTCCTGCAACATTTTCTGTACCTGCAAGGTTAGAAATATCATAGGACTCAATGTATTTTGGCAGCGTATCAAGTCCCAAAGTTTCTCTTAATTCCTCAAGCACTCCAAATTCACGCACGGTTGCACCCTTGCGCTGAGCAAGCGCTTCTGCCGCATTGGAGCGACACATTGCAACAAGCTGAGCCTGCTCACCACGCTGAGGAACAGATATACTTACCTTGTTGCCGCGCTTTTGCGACAGCCATTGTTCCACGCTTTCAATACTGTCAAACTCTCTGTCGATTGCAATGCTTTTGGGCACATCATTGCGGATTGTATAATATCTAAGCAAAAATTCTTCGATTTCACTTGCCAAGTCAACGCCGTCAACCACAAAACTTTCTCTGTCAAAAAGCCTGCCGCCCTCAAAGCGAAATACCTGAAAGCAGGTTTTTCCATCATCCGAAAAGCCTGCAATTATATCCTGATCAAGGATTTTGCTGAGAATAACCTTTTGCTTGTCGCTCATTTTTTTGACCGAGTTGATTTTGTCGCGAATTTTAGCCGCACGTTCAAACTCAAGATTTTCTGCTGCCTGTTCCATCTGTGCAGTCAGCGTTTTTATTGAATTTGAAGAACCTCCCTTAAGAAAATCAATCGCCTGATTAAGACTTTCTTTATAATCATCAAGTTTTACTCTGCCTGTGCAAGGCGCCATACATTGCTTAATATGATAATTAAGGCAGGGTCTTGCCTTGCGAAAATCCTGAGGAAATTTGCGGCTGCAGGTTGGAAGCATAAATATTTTGTTTGCCTCCTCAACAGCACTTTTTACATAATAACTGCTTTTGTACGGTCCGATATATTCAGCGCCGTCATCCTGCTTTTGCAGGGTATAACTAAGTTTTTTCCAGTCGCCTTGGCTTATTTTGATATAGCTGTAGCCCTTGTCATCTTTTAAAAGAATGTTGTATTTTGGGGTATGCTGCTTGATAAGACTGCACTCAAGAATAAGCGCCTCAAACTCGCTGTCGGTGATTATATATTCAAAATCATCAACATTGTCAACCATTCTGCGCACCTTTTCGGCGTGGTTGTTCTGTGAGCCAAAATACTGGCTGACCCTGTTTTTGAGAGCTTTCGCCTTGCCGATATATATAATTTTTCCGCTTTTGTCGTGCATAATATAAACTCCCGGCAAAAGAGGAAGCGCCATAGCTTTTTTGCGCAATTCGGTTAATTTGGGATTCAAAACAGTCACCACCATACTACTCAATATAAAACAAAAAGGGCGGAAAATCCGCCCCAAAAAATTCTAATCCAAAAATACTTAATTATTCAGCAAAACCTGACTCAACAAGGTCAACAAGACCTTCAACAGCCTCAGTTTCATCTGAACCGTCAGCGATTACCTTGATTGTCGTACCGCCGATAATGCCGAGTGACAACACACCAAGAAGACTTTTTGCGTTAACGCGGCGCTCTTCCTTTTCTACCCATACAGTTGACTTGTACTCGTTAGCCTTTTGAATAAAAAAAGTTGCAGGGCGAGCGTGTAAACCAGCTTTATTCTGTACTAATACTTCCTTAACATACATTTTTAAAACCCTCTCTATCTTAGCTAAAATTAACCACTTTGCCATACGGCTCAACTTGATACTAATTATAATCTTTTTTTTCTGCAAGGTCAATACAATAAATTATTTTCGTATTAATATTCACTTGCCGTCAAATTTTTAAACTGTTTATTGTGCAATTTTACAAATCAAACAAACAATAAAGCAAAACTTTGTCAAAAACAAGCTGTTCGCTCATAAGTTTTAACATTATAACACCATATTCGACATTTAGTCGTCACCGGGTTTTATCATATCAGGTCGTTTTTTCATTGTGACTTCAACGCTTTTCTCTTTGCGCCATTTTTCAACATTGGCATGGTGACCGCTGAGGAGCACATCGGGAACATCAAGTCCGCGCCAGCTGGAGGGCTTTGTGTACTGAGGATACTCCAAAAGCCCGTTAAAGTGGCTTTCTTCGGTAAAGCATTCATTGTTCGAAAGAACACCGGGCACCATTCGTGACAAAGCGTCGGCAAACACCATTGCCGGAATTTCTCCGCCTGTCAAAACATAGTCGCCGATTGAAATTTCTTCATCTATGAATGTGTCGAGCAGTCGTTGGTCAACACCCTCATAGTGACCACATAATATGCAGATATTTTCGATTTGTGCAAGCTCTTTGAGTCTTTGCTGATTAAGGGTTTTGCCCTGCGGCGACATATAAACAAAATGCGGTCGGCTGTCTGTCTGTCTGCATATATCCTCAAAGCAAAGCGCTATCGGTTCAGCCTTCATAAGCATTCCCATTCCGCCGCCGTAAGGAGTATCGTCAACTCGTCTGTGTTTGTCAAAAGCATAATCACGAAGCTGATGACAGTGTATCTGCAAAGCGCCGCTTTTTTGCGCCCTGCCGAGAATGCTTTCGTTAAGTACAGGCTCAAACATTTCGGGGAATAATGTTATTATGTCAATCCTCATCGTCAAAAATTCCTTTCATGGGATTAATTTTTACATATCCTGCATCAACATTTATTTCCTTTACAACCTCATCAATAACAGGAGCAAGGTACTTTTTGCCGCTTCTATCTGTTATTTCATACACATCGTTTGCCCCTGTGCGCAAAACATCTGTCAGATTACCGTACACTATGCCTGAATTTATGTCGATTATTTCAAGTCCGATTAAATCCTGAACAAAGTTAACGCCGTCTTCAAGATTAATGTCATTGCGATTAATATACACAACTCTGCCACGGTATTTTTCAGCCGCTTCAATCGTTTCAACATCTTTGATTTTGCACAGAACAATATTTTTGTGTGGACGGGATTTGACCTCGATAAATGTTTTGCCGTCTTTATCAAGATACAGCTTTTTGAAAGCACACAAAAATGCCGGAGAGTCGCACCACGGTTCAATACGCACCTCTCCCTTTATTCCGTGAGTTCCAACGATTTTTCCCGTATCAAGAAATTGTTTTTTCATAGCTTTTCTCCTGTTTACAAAATAATCTCAGTATCAAAATATTGCTCCTGAAAATGTGTCAGTCTTTTAATTTCATCTTTTGAAAAATATTTTCCCTCGGGTGCAACAACCCATTTGTCCTCAATGTCATTTTTCCTGTGTATTATGGCAATGATTTTTCCTGTAAATTCAGCTATAGGAACGTCAACGCCGACTATGTATGCATCCTGTTCTTCACCGTCGGGTGCTATAATATCTTTAACGTAGCCGTAGTTCAATTCATAGACAATATCCGAATGATTTGGGTGAACAGAGCCGATAGGTCTGTCAACCGTAACATTTACCGTACAGCCTATAAGGCAATCAGCATCCCATATTTCCATAGTATTCCTCAGCGTCCTTTATTTCAGCTCAACTATTGTAACGCCGTCCTCACCCTCACCGAATACTCCGAGGCGATGGCTTTTGACAGCCTTGTTTGTCTTTAGATATTGGTTAATTTCTCTGCGTAAAACTCCTGTGCCCTTGCCGTGGATTATTGTAATTTTTCCAACGCCTGCAAGCACTGCGTTGTCAATGGCTTTGTCAACGATTGCAACTGCGTCAAAGCCTGTTTCGCCGCGCACATCAACCTCTGTTTCGGGGCGAACGTCCATTCTTGACGGAACGTTTCGTGTGCTTGAAAAGCGGCTTTGAGCAGGTTTTACCTGAGATTTTAAAAGGCGAAGGTTTTTAATATCTACCCTTGTTTTGATTATTCCAGCCTGCACAAGTACAAGTCCGTCCTTGTTGGGAGGCGCAAGTACGGTTGCGTTTTTATCGATATCGTATATCAAAACAGTGTCCCCAACCTTGAGCGGACGAGGCAACTTGTATTCCTCATCAGGTGCATTCTTAGCCTTTATAGGGTCAGCGTGAGCCTCCATTTTGTCGATTTCACGCTTTAGCTGAGTACGAGCCTGTGCACTCATATCCTTTTCCCTGCGTGCTTTTTCAAGCTCTGCCGTGACAGCATCAGCCTGAGCACGAATCTGTGAAATAATGCGCTGTGCCTCCTGCTTTGCCTTTTCAATTTCACGCTCGGCACGTTGCTTTGCCTTTTGAATTTCGTTTTCTGCTTTTTGCTTTTCCGTATTAGCCTTTGCGGTAAGTCTGTTGGCATTTTCAAGCTGCTTTTCAAGGCTCTGACGACGCTTTTCGAGCTTTTCTACAACGTCCTCAAACTGTCTGCTCTCATTTGATACGAGTTCGCTCGCACGCTCAACAATCTCGTTTTCCATTCCGAGTCGCTTTGAAATTGCAAAAGCGTTACTCTTGCCCGGCACACCAATCAAAAGTCGGTATGTGGGCTTTAGCGTTGCAACATCAAATTCACAGCATCCGTTTTCAACACCCTCTGTGCGCAGGGCAAATTCTTTAAGCTCTGCATAGTGGGTGGTTGATGCGATTTTTGAATGTTTTGAACGGAGCTTTTCGAGAATAGCAATCGCAAGCGCTGCACCTTCGACAGGGTCGGTACCTGCGCCAAGCTCATCAATAAGACAAAGAGAACCTGCATTTGCAAGCTTGATAATCTGAATAATGTTTGTCATATGAGCAGAAAACGTTGACAACGACTGCTCAATGCTCTGCTCATCGCCAATATCCACAAGCACTCTTCTGAACACCGAAAGCTCGCTGTTATCGGCACAGGGCACAAGAAGTCCGCACATTGCCATCAGCGTGAGCAAACCCAATGTTTTGAGAGTTACGGTTTTGCCGCCCGTGTTCGGGCCTGTTACAACAAGGGTATCAAAACTCTTGCCCAGCACAATGTCAACAGGCACAACAGACTCCTTGCTGATAAGCGGATGCCTTGCCTGCTTTATATCTATTATGCCTCTGTCGTTCATAATCGGCCTTGATGCCCTCATTGAATACGCAAGATTTGCCTTGGCAAAAATCAAATTAAGCTCTGCAAGATTTGCATAACTGCGAATAATACTGTCTGCAAAGTCGCCTGCATTTGCCGAAAGTTCAAACAAAATGCGTTCGATTTCCTCCTGCTCCTTTGCCCTGAGCATTTTTATATCATTGTTTGCCTGCACTACGCCCATAGGCTCAATAAACACCGTTGCGCCGCTTGAGGAAGTATCGTGCACAAGACCGGGAACATTGTTGCGGCATTCACTGCGAACCGGCACAACATATCGACCGTCACGCTGGGTGACGATAGCATCCTGAAGATATTTTATATATGTCGAGCTGTGAACAATTTTGTCGAGCACCTCCCTCGCTTTTGACGAAGCTGTGCGGATTTTGCGGCGAATGTCGGAGAGCACAGGGCTTGCCTTATCAGAAATTTCGTCCTCGCTGATGATTGCGGAGGTGATTTTTTCTTCAAGGAATTTATTTGAAACAAGACCGCTGAAGAATCCGTCAAGTGAGGTTTCTACATTTGCAAAGCGGGAATGCCATTCCTTGACTGTGCGAATGATTCTGAGCGTTTGTGCAACAGTCAAAAGTTCTCCTGCGGTCAGACATCCTCCTGCCTGAGCACGGCGCAGATGTCCTGAGCAATTTTTTGCACCGCCAAAAGACGGCGCGCCAAAACGACCGCTGAGCATAACGGCATCATCGGTCTGTGCAAGCAGTTTTTCTACCTTTTTTAAATCAAACTGAGGTTCAAGCTCAAGCGCCATTTGACGTGCGTCATCAATTGAAGTTTGACCTGCAAGTCTGTCAAGAATTTTATCAAGTTCAAGTGTTTTGTAGTGTCTGTTCATACCTTACCTTTTTTAACTTCGGGAATATTAGTCGGTGCATAACTTAATGTCGGTAGCTCGAGTCAAGCATTTTTCTATGAGTAACGCAAGAATCGACTAAAGCCGACTTTAATTTCGGTGTATACAATTAAATTGATAATTGTAAATTGCTTTGCGGACGACCAATGGTCGCCCCTACCGCTTAAAGTGAGATAATAAAACAATTTTCACAAAAATGTTAATTGCAAATTTTACGATATGGTTTTATAAAAAATAAGCGTTTTAAAATCCTTTTCAAATCGGTATTTTAAGTAGTTTTCACTTGCCGTATTCAGCACATCAAGGTCAGCCTGCGGCAAAGCAAATGAAAACAGCTTGTCATCATCTGCATAGATTGTGTGTCTTAGCGCAGTAAGAGTTGACTCATTAAGAGGAACTGCAGATTCTCTCCTGCCCGAGAAGCACACTGAACATTCAATCATTCCCTTTTGAGGGATAAAGTACATAACGTCTGCAAGATATTCACCGCAACCGCTGCACATTCTAAGGTCAGGCATATAGCCTGCCATACTTGCAAGGCGCATTTCAAGACAAGGCTTTATTAAGTCACCGCTACGTTTGTTCTCTGACAAAAGATACAAAGAATTCAGAACAAGGCTCAAAAACGCACCTGCTTCCTGCTCTCTTGGGCATATCGTAAGCACCAGTTCGCAAAAATACTGAGCAAGACACATTTTGCGCACATCGGAGCGCAGTTTTGAAAAAATACGAATAGTACGCGCCTCTCCGATTATGTAGCTGTCCCGACCTTTGTAAATTGTAAGCCGGGAATATGTCAAAAGTGATGTTGAAGCACACTTCTGGTTTTTGATATTCTTTGCGCCTTTTACAAACGCTTTAATCACGCCGTTAGATTTTGTCAGTGCATATACAAGCTTGTCCTGCTCACCGATATTCTGTTCCTTGATTATCAGTCCGTCTGTCCGGAATTTCATCGGTGTCCTCCCTGTTTATTGTGTCTGCACCGGTATCCTTGGCATCCTGTATACCCTTGTATCTAAGATAGTCAAGCACGTTTCCCGTCGTAAAAAATGCTTGCCACAAATACCAATCATCCATCAAAACACCTCCGTAAATAGTGTTGCTTTAAGGACAAAAAATATAGGTGGCAAATACTTCATTTATACCGATATGCATTTCTGTATTATATTTTGTTATTACTTGTTTTCGATGATTTCACCCTTGATTCCAACAAGGTTAATTTCCAAAGTACCGTCAATCTGTGCAGGATTGCCGTCTGTTATATTGCCGTCATAGGTAATTATAACTGTTTTGCCCGGAGCAAGATATTCCGGTAGATTTTCTTTTGAAATATCTGTGCTTACAAGAATTTTTTCCTTTGACGACTCTGTCTGATCCTTGTATGGCTCTACTATAATATCTTCACCCTGCATTTGCGTAATAATCGCTTTGAAGCTTGTATCGCCATCTGATTTTGGAGTTGATGTCTGCTCACCGCATCCAACGGCAAAAATCATCATTGCGGCACAAGAAATGCCTAAAATTTTAGCTTTGGTATTCATAATTATTTTCCTTTTTCTCATAAAATATTATTTATCTGATTACAATTTAATTTGTTTTTTATAATATAGTATAGTCATTCCGTCTTTAATCAGTTCTTCCCTGCCGGTCGGCTTATATCCGAGCTTTTCGTACAAATAACATAACTTTCTTTCCTGTTTTATAGTATCAAGCCGCCATACTTTTGTTTCAGAAAACATATCTTCGGCAATGTGCACAGCACACTGGGCAAAGCCCATATTTTGGTATTGCGGCAAAATAAATATCGGTGATATACGCTTTGTGGATTCATCAAGAGTTATAATTCTCATTGCACCGATTTTTGTACTGTCAGCCTGAATAAAATAATATTTTGAACATAGCTGACTCATTTTACGTCTGATAACTTCTATGGTTTCGGTTGCAGGACTTGTATCAAAGTTTTGATATTTTTCTAACAAAGCTGAAAATGCTGTTTTTGCATTGAATGTATCTCGGCACAATCTTCAGGGGCTGCTTCACAAAGTGATATTTCCATAATATTACTGCCACAATTCTCTTTCATCATATCAATCGAAATTCTTTTCGTCAAAGCCAAAGTTTTGGAGCAGCTGAGCACGATTGCGCCAATCCTCTTTGACTTTTATCCATGACTGCAAAAATACCTTGCAGTCAAAAAAGTTCTCTATATCCTGACGTGCAAAGGTGCTGATTTTTTTGAGCATTGCACCGTTCTTGCCAATCAAAATGCGCTTATGGGTTTCCTTTTCGCAGAAAATTGTTGCGTCAATATCAAGTATTCCGTTTGGTCTTGTTTTCATTTTTTCAATGACAACAGCCGTACCATGAGGAATTTCCTTATCGCAAAGCCGCAATATTTTTTCACGAATAATCTCTGCAACTATAACCCTCTCGGGCTGATCCGTTAGAGTGTCTTCGTCAAAGAAATGTCCTCCCTCGCCCGACTGCTTTTTCAGCTCGTCAAGTAAATCACCCATTCCGCTGCCGTCCTGTGCGCTTACAGGCACAACCGCATCAAAGTCATACAGCATACTAAATCGTGCAATTTGCTTCATTAGCTCGTCTTTTTCTTTGAGCATATCAATCTTGTTGATTGCAAGAATTGCAGGCATATTCATTGACTTGAACTTTTCAATCAGGTTAAGCTCTGTCTGCATCGGTTCCTTGCCTGCCTCAACAACAAGCATACAGCAATCAACTCCGCCGACAGACTCGTTTACAGAACGCACCATATATTTGCCAAGCGAATTTTTAGGCTTGTGCATACCCGGAGTATCAAAGAAAACAAGCTGATATTCACCCTCGGTCAAAACACCTGTAATTCTGTTGCGCGTAGTCTGCGGCTTGCTTGAAACGATTGCAATTTTCTGACCCAGCAGCCTGTTAAGAATTGAGCTTTTGCCGACGTTTGGTCTGCCGACAATAGCTATAAACGCAGATTTGTCATTAGTGTTCATAAATACCTCATACAAAAATCGGGGCAAGCAGTCAGCGTGCCCCCAAAAACTCCTGTTAATTTTGCTTTTTGTTTACACCTGTAACTGCGTTCTTGATTCCGACAGGCCCCAGCAGTACAAATATAACAGCCAAAACAGTTGACATCACAAGCAATACAAGCAACAATATATTTGTTGCAAAAAAAGTTATGATGCTTGATATAATATCGATATTCCAAAAGAATATTACCGCAACAACAGCCGCAGCAGCCGACATAACAAGCACTGCACCTGCGGCGCCGTCCTTAATTAATTTGACAAGCGGTTCATAGCGGTCGGTGTACAAATCACACAGTTCCTCAATGCAGGTGTTGAGCACTTCAAGAGCCATAACAAGCCCCATCAAAACTATCAGTATTGCCCACTGTACTGCCGAAAAGTTGTAGAACAAAGAAAAAATAACAACATAAAATGCCGCCGTTATATGAAATCTCATATGGCTTTCATTTTTTATTGTGTTCCACACACCGCAGAGTGCAAATTTAAAGCTTAAAAGCTGTTTTTTCATGCCATATCTTCGTCAACTATGTAACTGGAGGACGCAGGAAGTCCAAGCTGTTCCATAACCAATTCTTCCTTTTCTCTCATTCTTACCTTTTCAAGCTTCTCCATATGGTCATAACCAAGCAAATGAAGTACGCTGTGTGCTGTCAGATAGCCAACTTCTCTTTGCAGGCTGTGTCCGAACAACTCAGCCTGATCTCTTGCCTTTTCCATAGAAATTACGACGTCACCGAGAATTTTTGCGCCTGTTTCCATATCGGTATCATAAACGCCGTTTTCTCCCATTGGGAACGAAAGTACATCTGTTTCAATATCCTTATCACGATATTGTTTGTTAAGCTCTTTAATGCCTGCATTGTCAGTAAATGTAACACTGATTTCAGCAGGGCCCTCGAATTTTTCAAGCTGGAGAACGGCATTACAGCATCGACGAACCAACATTCTGATTCCTGTTGGAATTTTTACGGTCTTTTGCTTGTTGGTAATCACCACTCTGATTTTGTTATCTGCCATATTAATCATCCTTTCAACTTAATTTAACCCAATATTAAAAGCTAAACTAATTTTTAGCATTTTCAAACTTTGCATATGCCTTGATTATATCCTGAACAAGTCTGTGACGAACAACGTCTTTTTCGTCAAAAGTACAACTGCCGATGCCGTCTATATTTCTCAAAATCTTAATGCAGTCCTTAAGTCCGCTTTTTGCACCTCTCGGCAAATCAATCTGAGTAATATCTCCGGTAATAACCATTTTGGAATTAAATCCAAGTCTTGTCAAAAACATCTTCATCTGCTCGCTTGTGGTGTTTTGCGCCTCATCAAGAATAATAAAGCTGTCATCAAGCGTTCTGCCTCGCATATACGCAAGCGGAGCAACCTCTATGTTGCCGCGCTCAACATACTTTTGGTATGTTTCTGCACCGAGCATATCAAAAAGCGCATCATACAGCGGACGAAGATACGGGTCAACCTTGCTTTGCAAATCACCCGGGAGAAATCCCAGCTTTTCGCCTGCCTCAACAGCAGGACGAGTCAGGATAATTCGGTTAATCTGCTTGCTGCGAAATGCCGTTACCGCCATTGCAACAGCAAGATAGGTTTTGCCTGTGCCCGCAGGACCGACGCCAATCGTGATTGTGTTTTTGGCAATCATTGAGCAGTAACGCTTTTGCCCAATCGTCTTTGGTTTTATAGGCTTGCCCTTTGAGGTAATGCATATGCAGTCGCCTGCAAGCTGTTCAATTTTATCCTCACTGCCCTCATTTACAAGAGAAATACAGTAACGGATGTTTTGTTCCGACAACGCCTCGCCGCGGTTTATAAATCCCAGCAGGCTTTCAATAACCTTGTATGCCTTTGGGGTGTATTCAGCGTCGCCTTCAACCTTAAGCTCACTGCCACGGCAGGTGATATGCACGCCGAATTCCTTTTCGATAAGCTTTATATTCTCATCAAAGCTGCCGAAGAGTGCCACGGCGGTTTCCATTCGGTCAATGTTGATTACTTGTTCCGTAGTACAAAACCCCTATTTTCACATTTTATCTTATTAATGCTTATTATATCACAATTTGAATAAAAATACTTAAATATTTTATCTTTTTTTACCAAAAAATTTATTTTTGTTAAAACCCACAAAACACTTGCACATATAGTGTTTATGTTTGTAGGTTTTGGTAATGATTAAAATCTTGATTAATACAATAACAGATATTTCCATATTTGATTGATGAAAAACAGTATTTTGTAATCACATAATAGCATTAACCTTAATTATTTTTTGTTTTAGTCAGTTTTTTATTTTATTAAGATAAACTTTTTTGAATATTTTTTGAATAAAAATTCTTGACAAAAGTGTATTGGTATACTATAATATCAAAGGTGTAAAGAAATTTACTTTACAGATTGTTCAATCAGTACATAGCGAGGTGCTATGATAATTGGAAAAGAATATTGAGGTTTCCCTGCTGTTTGACTTTTACGGCGAACTGCTCAAGCCGTCTGTCAAAGCTGCAATCGATTTATACTACAACGACGATTTGTCGCTTGCCGAGATTGCTGACGAAACAGGAATTACAAGGCAGGGGGTACGTGACAGTATTAAGCGAGGCGAGCTTGCATTGTTTGAATTTGAACAAAAGCTCGGATTGTTTGCAAGATTCGGTCAGCTCGAAAACGGGCTTGACAAAATTGCAGATACTGCGCAAAGAATCCTTGAGTTTTCAGACGACACACAAATCAAATCGCTTGCACACAGCATTAAGCAAACAGCAAGCGCACTCAAAGAATAAGAGGGTTTTATGGCATTTGAAGGACTTGCAGATAAACTGAGCAATGCATTCAAAAAATTAAAAAGCAAAGGCAAACTTAGCGAAAAGGATGTCAAGGAGGCTATGCGTGAGGTTAGACTTGCGCTTCTTGAAGCCGATGTAAACTACAAGGTTGCCAAAGACTTTACAAACAAGGTTTGTGAGCGTGCGGTGGGTCAGGACGTAATGGAGAGTCTTACGCCTGCACAGATGGTAATTAAAATAGTTGACGAAGAGCTGACCGGTCTTATGGGCGGCGAAAACGCACGAATTGAGTTTGCTTCAAAACCTCCTACAGTTATTATGCTGTGCGGCTTGCAGGGTTCGGGTAAAACAACTCATGCAGCCAAGCTTGCACTTATGCTCAAAAATCAAAACAGAAATCCATTGCTTGTTGCCTGTGACATATATCGTCCTGCAGCTATTGACCAGCTAAAGGTAGTGGGAGGCAAGGCAGGTGTGCCTGTGTTTGAAATGGGCACGGAAAACCCTGTCAAAATTGCAAAGGCTGCAATAAAACAAGCAAAAGATTATGGCAACGATGTGGTTATCCTCGATACAGCGGGCAGACTTCACATTGACGAAGCTCTTATGGATGAGCTAAAAAATGTTAAGGCTGAGGTTAAGCCTGATGAGATTTTGCTTGTTATCGACTCCATGACAGGTCAGGACGCCGTTAATGTTGCCAAGAGCTTTAATGAGCTGCTCGACATCTCAGGCGTTATTCTTACAAAGCTTGACGGTGACACACGAGGCGGTGCGGCGTTATCGGTTAAGGCTGTTACCGGCAGACCGATCAAATTTGCAGGCACAGGCGAAAAGCTTGAAGATATTGAGGTTTTCCATCCTGACAGAATGGCAAGCCGTATACTCGGAATGGGTGATGTGCTCACACTTATTGAGGATGCTCAGAGCAAAATCGACCAAAAAAAGGCCGAAGAGATGGCTCAGAAAATGATGAGCAACAAGTTTGACTTCAACGACCTTTTTGACCAGTTTGAACAGGTTAAAAAAATGGGACCGCTCAAGGGAATCCTGTCTAAAATTCCAGGACTCGGCAAACAGCTTGAGGATGTAGAGATTGACGACAGACAGATTGACTGGGTTCAGGCAATTATCAAATCAATGACTCCCGAAGAAAGAAGCCATCCCGGTGTTATGAATCCCTCACGCAAACGCAGAATTGCTGCCGGTTCGGGCAGAAGCGTTGAAGAGGTAAACCGCCTTATAAAGCAGCTTCAACAGATGCAAAAGATGATGAAGCAGTTAAATTCAAAGGGCGGCAGCAAAAAGAAACGGAAGATGAAAAATCTTCCGGGACTCGGCGGTATGCCAATGAACGGTATGCCACCGATAAAGTAATCAATTAGTTATCATTACAAAAGGTTAATTCTCCAATATGAATTGGTGAATATATATTTTATTTCATAATATTTTAAGAGGTGTAAATTATGGCAGTTAAAATCAGACTTAGAAGAATGGGTTCAAAGAAGGCTCCTTTTTACAGAGTAATCGTTGCTGATTCAAGATACCCAAGAAACGGACGTTTTATTGAAGAAATCGGTACTTATGACATCCTTAAGAATCCGTCAGAGTTTAAGGTTGACGCTGAGGCTGTTAAGAAGTGGATTTCAAACGGTGCACAGCCGACAGATACAGTGAAGGCTCTTCTTAAGAAGAACGGTATCATTGAATAATTCCGACAAGAGAGGACTTACAAAATGAAGGAATTACTTGCTATTATAGCAAAGGGTCTTGTTGATGACCCTACAGCTGTCAATGTTGAGGCAGATGAGCCTAACGAGGACGGCACAGTTGTATATCACATTCATGTTGCAGAAAGCGATATTGGCAGAATTATCGGCAAGCAGGGCAGAATTGCCAAGGCTATCCGCACAATTGCACGCAGCGCTGCTATCCGCAACGAAGAAAAAATTTTGGTTGAGATTGACTAAAATATAATTAAGAATAAGCGATCTTGCTGTCAATGCAAGGTCGCTTATTTTTTCTTCTTAATACTAATCCCTAATTAAAAGTGCAAATAATACTATTTTCCGACCCAAGGATTAAGGGCTGACCTTTTTAGGTCAGCCCTTATGATTATGGTTTAATCAGCAACTTTTGAGGGGTGTTGCTGTAAATTTTCTATGGTAGTATTTATTCGATTGGCTCAGCGTTTACTGTGAATGTAGCGCCTGTACCTGTTGCCATATCAAACTTTGTAAGGTCAAGTGTAATTGTTACGTTGCTAAGCTCGTAACCTGTAAGGTCAACTGTGATGTCGCCACCGTTGTAAACAGCTTCATTTTCAACGCCGGGAACTGCTATTGAACCACCAAAGTTGTGTGTCCAAGCACCGTTAACAGCAAACTTGAGTGTGTAGTTGTCATACTCGTCAACTTCGTTAAATGTAATCTCATAAACACCCTTTGAAACCTCTGTCATCTGATTTGACAAATCAGCAGGATCCCATACAACGCCGTTAAGCCAGTTGCCGTCGCCGCCGCCTACTGCAGTAACAAAGTCAACATCAAGTGTTGTAGCTACTACGTTGTCGCCTGTTACAACGATTTCTTTTGTTTCAGGATCGTATGTAATTGTTACATCACAAGCTGCATCTGCAACGTCAAATGAAATATTAGCTTCACCACCGTTAAGACCAATCCATGCCTGTGTACCGTCAGCGTAGTTTTCAACTACTTTGCACTGATGTGTACCTGTTGGAACAGCTGTGTATGTGATTGCGTAAAGACCACCGTCTGTTGCAGTCATAACGTTTTCAGGAGCTTCCTCAGGTGAACCTATCCAGTAGTAACCTGTGAGTGCTTCTGTACCTGCGAGTAAATAAACTGTATCCTCAACAGGAGTTGTCTCTTCTGTTGCCTCTGTTGCCTCTGTTGCTTCAGTAGCCTCTGTTGCTTCAGTAGCCTCTGTTGCCTCTGTAGCCTCTGTTGCCTCAGTTGCCTCTGTTGCCTCAGTTGCCTCTGTTGCCTCAGTTACTTCTGTTGCCTCAGTTGCTTCTGTTGCCTCAGTTGCTTCTGTTGCCTCAGTTGCCTCTGTTGCCTCAGTTGCTTCTGT
>DKXL01000048.1 GCA_002493005.1 Ruminococcaceae bacterium UBA7127 | reverse complement strand
AGACTAACTATTAAAAGTCAAGTTCCAGATGAAGATTTTGCAAAAAAATGCGCCGCTCTTGACAAACAGCATTCAGATGCTGAGAAAAGACAGCGAGGGCGACGGAGAGAGTACGACAATAAAGCCGGAGAACGCCCTCGTTTGAAAAATTGTAGCATCTGAATGCTTCGGTTTGTCAAGGGTACGCTGCGCCGGCTGGTGCGGTGTAAATTTGTTAGCTCAGGCTCAGGAGAGAGTCTGTGGGATATACTTTTCGCCCGTAGTTTCAAGATGATAAAGCAAGCGAACAAGTTTCTTTGCAGCGTGAGACACTGCGACATTGTAATGCTTGCCCTCTGCCAGCTTCTTTTTGAGGTATGCAGCAAAGGTCGGCTCCCATTTACAGACATACTTTGCGGCGTTCAGCAGCGCCCAGCGCAAATATCTCGAACCTCGTTTTTCCATCTTAGCATGTGTCGAGTAGATTTGTCCCGACTGATATGTAGACGGAGAACAGCCTGCAAAAGCAAGCAGCTTGTCCGGATTGTCAAAGCGTGAGAAATCACCGACTTCGGAAACAATAACCGCTCCGAGTGCATAACTGATCCCGGGCACAGAAAGAGTGGGAGAATCAATGGCATCCATGATTTTTTTGATCTCAGTCTCGATTTCAGAAATCTCAGTATTCAATTCACGAATCAACTTGATGGTATGTCTGAGCTCCAATGACTTTGCAGGGAGATATGAGGCGATCGAGCGTCTGGCAGCTTCCCGGATTTCGTTTGCTTTCTCTCTGCCGAAATGTCCTTTTGAAGCGGAAGCAAGCAAAGCTGTAAGGTGTTTCAGATTTGCAGAAGCAACCTGATGAGCGCCGGGAAACTCCGAAAGAAGCTCATAAACAGCTTTAGTATGTAGTGTTGACACGAGCTTTTCGAGTTCGGGGAACAGGATATTTACAAGACGCGAAACAGACTGTTTCAGCTTTGATCTGTCAGAAACTTTATCAAATCTGTATCTGGATAGTGACTTTAGGTCTTCTGTATGGTATAATGTGTCTGAGTAGGGCTTTAAGCTCACGTCAGACATGATCATATTTGCAATTGTACGGGCGTCCACTTTGTCTGTTTTTGTTTTACGCAGACTGACGCTCTTCCGGCTGAGACTGGTGTACAACGGATTGATAACGATGGTGGAGAGACCTTTGTTATGAAGGAATCCGAGAATGTTGCAAGAGTAGTGTCCCGTGGCTTCGAGTCCTACTTTTACTTTGCTCAAATCTTTTGATGCGGTCTTGATTTTGAAGAACAAATCTTCAAAGCCATTCATGTTGTTCTGTATGGTAAATACATCGTACAGAACTTCGCCGTCAGAGTTTACGATAAAGCAGTCATGCTTGTCCTTTGCTACGTCGATTCCGACATAAATCATAATGATACCTCGCAGTGCGTTTATTTGATGCTGAATGAATCCACAGGGCACTTTACGTCTTGTAACCTCGTTCTAAATTAACCGTCTCGCATCTCCAATTGACTGCGGTATCTAACTAATTAACAAACTCGTAAAGGGCTGTGGTCGGAGCCTCCTTGCAACCGTCGCGCGGTAGGTAACCAAACCGATCCACAGCATCCATTACAGTATAGCATTTTTCATCAAGTTCTTGGAGAGGAACTTTAAAAACTACTACTTTTATATTATACGAGGTAGTCATATGTATATAAACACTGCTTTGCAACAAAACAACCAAAATAGTCAATTAAAATACCCAAAAAAGTTAAACCTAAAAATAATAATTATCAGCCTTGTGTTAGTTATTACTTTGACAATTGTGGGAATATTTGTTGCAGTTGGTAATAATAGTAATAATTCAATTGTAGGTTCGTGGGCAGATTCAGACGGAAATATAAGATTTTCATTTTATGAAGACGGTACCTGTAACACTCGGTACCCATATTATGAAGCAGCTGAAAATGGTACACTAAGGTTTTTTGACAGCTATCATTATCCATCTGGTGGAATTACATATTACGAGGTTCACGGCGATAAATTGTATCTGTCAACAAAAAAGGATTTCGATATTAACGATGAAAACGCTCGATTATTTTACCGAAAATAATACTGTTCATAAACTAAATATAATTTTACAAATAGTGCAGACATAAATTAGTGTCTTCCAATACTTTTGAAAAAAAGTAGAATGTAAAAAGTGTTTTGTTTTGATTGTAAACTAAATTTCTCACAAAATGTGATATATCAAAATACCATTATTATGTAAACAATTTGAAAAGATATTTTATGTTTACCAAAAATCAAATGGCAATAATACATATGAGTATTATAAGCTAACCAAGAATAAATAAAATAACAACCCTTTTGTAATATAAATATAATAAAAATCTTCTCTGAGTAAATTCAGAGAAGATTTTTATTTGTCTTACCTAAACATATACTGTGCTGTGTCTACGAGTGACTCCATTGTGCGCAATGCACGGTTTGCCTTTTTTCTCAGCTTTGGATTGTTATCCATTGACTTTTTGCCGACATAGCCCATTGCAACACCTGCCGCAATTCCGATTGCAGCGCCCTTGACAATATTCATCATAGGATTTTTGCTCATTTTTTACACCTCCTGCTGTTTTACAAGATTACATCTTGCAATATTATTGTTTACGATTTAAAATATATAATACAAACACCTTACAAAATAGGAGTGATAACTTTTGGCAACACTTAATTTGGTTCTTGTTGAACCCGAAATTCCGCAAAATACCGGCAACATTGCACGCACCTGCGCCGCAACGGGCGCAAAACTGCATCTTGTAAAACCTATGGGATTTGCCGTTGACGACCGCAAGCTAAAGCGCGCAGGACTTGATTACTGGCACTTCCTTGATATTACATATTATGAAAATATTGACGATTTTTTTGAAAAAACAAAAGGCGGCAGCTACTTCTTTTTCTCAACCAAGGGAACTCACCGCCACTCGGATGTCAGCTATACCGACAACTGTTATTTGCTTTTTGGCAAGGAAACAAAAGGTCTGCCCGAGGAGCTTTTGATGAAGCATCCGCAAAGCACGCTTCGAATCCCGATGATTGATGAAGCACGCAGTCTGAATTTGTCAAATTCCGTTGCAGTTGCGGCTTATGAGGTCTTGCGCCAGTGGGATTTCCCCGAGCTTTTAAACGAAGGAGAACTTCACAATCACAAGTGGAGTGACCTTAACAATATTAGTTAAACAAACACTGTTTAAAGCATTTGCAAAAACAAAAAAATTATAGATTTCTATTGATAAAATAAGCATTTTGATATATAATAATGGTGATTGTGAAATTACTAAAATTTTACAGCAAGTTATAATTGGAATTAAGAAAGGAATGTATCACTATGCAGCTCAACAAAGTTACAGTTGATGACATCAATGTAAAAGGTAAAAAAGTTCTTGTTCGTTGTGACTTTAACGTGCCCCTCAAGGACGGCGTTATCACAAACGACAACAGAATTACAGCAGCTCTTCCGACAATCAAAAAGCTTATCGCTGACGGCGGCAAGGTTATTCTCTGCTCACATCTCGGCAAGCCGAAGAACGGTCCCGAGGACAAGTTCTCTCTTGCTCCTGTTGCAGTAAGACTTTCTGAGCTTCTCGGTCAGGATGTAGTATTTGCTAATGACGACGAGGTTGTCGGCGAAAATGCCAAGAACGCTGTTGCACAGATGAACGACGGCGATGTTGTTCTTCTTCAGAACACACGTTTCAGAAAAGAAGAAACCAAGAACCTTGAGCCATTCTCAAGCGAGCTTGCTTCTCTTGCAGACGTATTTGTAATGGACGCTTTTGGCTCGGCTCACCGTGCTCACTGCTCAACTGCAGGTGTTACAGACCACATCAAGGATACAGCTGTAGGCTATCTTATGCAGAAAGAGATTAACTACCTCGGCAACGCTGTTGAAACTCCCGTACGTCCGTTCGTTGCTATTCTCGGCGGCGCAAAGGTTGCTGACAAGCTCAACGTTATCTCTAACCTTCTTGAGAAGTGCGACACTCTCATTATCGGCGGCGGTATGGCTTACACATTCTTAAAAGCTCAGGGCAAGGAAGTTGGTCTTTCACTCGTTGACGACACAAAGATTGACTACTGCAAAGAGATGATGGCAAAGGCTGAAAAGCTCGGCAAACAGCTTCTTCTTCCAATCGACACAACAATCGCAGCAGGCTTCCCTGATCCAATCGACGCACCAATCGACGTTAAGGTTGTTGACGCTGACAGCATTCCTGCTGATATGGAGGGTCTTGACATCGGTACAAAGACTCAGCAGCTTTTTGCAGATGCTGTTAAGAGTGCAAAGACTGTTGTTTGGAACGGTCCTATGGGCGTATTTGAGAACCCGACACTTGCAAAGGGCACAATCGCTGTTGCAAAGGCTCTTGCAGAAACAGACGCTACTACAATCATCGGCGGCGGCGACAGCGCAGCTGCTGTTATTCAGCTCGGCTTTGCTGACAAGATGAGCCACATCTCAACAGGCGGCGGCGCATCTCTTGAATATCTTGAGGGTAAAACTCTTCCGGGTATTGCAGTAATCGCTGACAAATAATTTACATCTTAATCAATTAAAATTATGGGCGGGTACACTCGCCCATAATGTATATGAAAGGTTGAATAGAAATGGATAAGACAAAGAGAAAGGCAATTATTGCCGGTAACTGGAAAATGAACAAAACTCCAAAGGAAGCAACAGAGTTGTTAAACGCTATCACTCCTCTTGTTAAGGATGCTGACTGCGAGGTTATCGCTTGTGTTCCTTATGTTGATTTAAGCGTTGCTCTTGAGGCTGTAAAGGGCACAAACGTTAAGATTGGCGCTGAAAACTGCCACTGGGCTGAAAGCGGCGCATTTACAGGCGAAATTTCAACAGGTATGCTCAAAGAGATGGGCGTTGAATATGTTGTTCTCGGTCACAGCGAAAGAAGACAGTATTTCGGCGAAACAGACGAAACTGTAAACAAAAGAACAAAGGCTGCTCTTGCAGCAGGCTTAAAGCCAATCGTATGCGTTGGCGAGCTTCTTTGGGAACGTGAGTGCGACATTACTGAGGAAGTTATCGCAAGACAGATTAAACTTGACCTTTATGATGTTACAGAAGAAGAGCTTAAAAACGTTGTAATCGCTTATGAGCCTGTTTGGGCTATCGGCACAGGCAAGACTGCTACTGCTGACCAGGCTGAAGAGGTTTGCTCATTCATTCGTGCGACTGTTGCAAAGCTTTACAATCAGGATGCTGCCGATGCTCTCACAATTCAGTACGGCGGTTCAATGAATGACGGCAATGCAAACGAGCTTCTCTCAAAGACAAATGTTGACGGCGGACTTATCGGCGGTGCATCACTTGTTGCTGAGAAATTTGCTGCAATCGTAAAAGCAGCTACAGCATAATTTTCTGTATTTTGGGCATTCAACAAATATAATGCTTGCCCCACTTTATATTATTCAAACATTTCTCTGATTTATAAGGGACGGTTTTTCCGTCCCTTATACTAAAACCTAATAAATAGCATTTGCATTTTGGCACAATACTAATCCCTGATTAGTACAAAATTCAAATTAAAAAATTTATTGCAAAGGATATATATTATGAAAAAACCATTAATTTTAATGATTCTTGACGGTTTTGGCATTGCAGGAGATAACGGCAACGCAATCAAGGCTGCTGACAAGCCAAATCTTGATAAGATTTTTTCTTCTAATCCGATTACACAGATTGGCGCGTCAGGTATGGACGTTGGTCTTCCTGACGGTCAGATGGGAAACTCTGAGGTAGGTCACACTAATATCGGTGCAGGCAGAATTGTTTATCAGGAGCTTACAAGAATCACAAAGACAATTAACGAGGACAAGCTCAAGGACAACGAGGCTATTGTAAACGCAATGGACAAGGCGCTTGAAAGCGGCACTGCACTCCACCTTATGGGTCTGCTTTCCGACGGCGGTGTTCACAGCCACAATACACATCTTTACGGAATTCTTGAACTTGCCAAGAAAAAAGGTCTTGACAAGGTTTATATTCACGCATTCCTCGACGGACGTGACGTTCCTCCGTCAAGTGCCGCTGACTTTGTTGCAGATTGCTCTGCAAAATGCGAAGAAATCGGCGTTGGCAAAATTGCAACCGTAATGGGCAGATATTACGCTATGGATCGTGACAACCGCTGGGAGCGTGTTGAAAAGGCTTATGCCGCAATGGTTTACGGCGAGGGCGTTGAGGCTGACTGTCCTGTTTGTGCAGTTAAGAATTCCTACAAAGAAAATGTTACAGATGAGTTTGTTGTTCCGAGCGTAGTTAAGGGCGGCGCAACAATTCAGCCGAATGACAGCGTAATCTTCTTTAACTTCCGTCCTGACAGAGCAAGAGAGATTACAAGAACTCTTGTTGACCCTGACTTTGACGGATTTGAGAGAAGAAACGGCTTCTTCCCTCTTAACTTTGTTTGTATGACTCAATATGACGCTACAATGCCAAATGTTGAGGTTGCATTTAAGCCGCAGACACTCAAGAACACAATCGGCGAGTATGTTTCAAGCAAGGGTATGGCTCAGCTCAGAATTGCCGAAACCGAAAAGTACGCTCACGTTACATTTTTCTTTAACGGCGGCGTTGAAAAGCAGTATGACGGCGAGGACAGAATTCTTGTTAAGTCACCGTCAGTTGCAACATATGATTTACAGCCCGAGATGAGCGCATATGAAGTTACAGACAAGCTTGTTCCTGCAATCAAGAGCGGCAAATATGATATGATAATCTTAAACTTTGCAAACTGCGATATGGTAGGTCATACAGGCATTTTTGAAGCCGCAGTAAAGGCTGTTGAGGCCGTTGACACCTGCGTTGGCAAGGTTGTTGACGCTATCCTTGAAATGGGCGGTACTGCGCTTATCACAGCCGACCACGGCAACGCCGATAAGATGGTTGACGATGACGGCGAGCCGTTTACAGCTCACACAACTAATCCTGTTCCTTTCTGCGTAGTCGGTTATGATTGTGAGCTCAGAGATGGCGGCAGACTTGCTGACATTGCTCCAACAATGCTTCAAATTATGGGACTTGAACAGCCTGAGGAGATGGACGGCACAAGTCTTATTAAGTAATATTTTAGTTTAATTTTCTCTTCCCCGAACCAATGTGTTCGGGGAATTTTAGTTTTGGGCAGATTGGTTGCAAAATCACTTAACGTCGGTAGCCCGAGTCAAGCTGTTTTACGTAAAATGTTTGCAGGGCATATTGTTATCTTCGCTTTGATTCCCTGTAAATTTAATATGCCCCGTTTTCCATTTATATTTTCTGTTTGTTATTATTTTATTTTTTATTATTATTACTAAAATGATTGTAATTTATGAAAATTTGTTGTATAATTATTATAATCCAAATAATGGAACTAATTTAGTAAGGAGATTTTTATATGACGAAAAAATTTATAAGTATGCTTTTGGCAATAGTTCTTACTTTTTCAATGGCTGCTGTAGGTGTTGTAAGCGCATCCGCTGCTGTTGATACAAGCAACAAAATTTATTTTGATGTTAAAAGTACAGGCTGGAGCAATTTCAAAGCAATTTACTGCCATATTTGGAAAGCTGACGGCACATCCACCTCTTCGGGCAAAGATTGGCTTGCATGGCAGAGCAAGTTTGAAAAATGCGAGTATAATGCTTCAACAGGCATCGCTTCTTATGACCTTTCAAGGACATATCACGACTTCAGTAAGACAGACGGTAAAGATTACTGCGTAATCTTTAGTGCAAACACGGGTATACAGACATACAATACTATTATGAGCGGCAAATGTATCGGTGACACGCTCTATTGCATAGGCAATAAGTTTGAAAGTCCTGAGGATTCGACAAAGACAGTTATCGAAGCCAAATGGAGAAACACCCCGAGTTGTGGCCCGCGAAAAGCAATCACTATAACCGGTAAGATTGTCGGTAATACTCTTCCTGATTGTGAAACAGACGCAACAATGATGGCACAATACCTCATTTATCATTATGATGACGCTGAAATAACAGCTCGAACAGGCGACATTATGAGACAGCTTCACCTTTCCGACAAGGAGGTTATGGACGCTGTTAATGACAGGCTTGCTGCTACACACAACAAGGACGCCAAGAAAATCTCTAATGCTGTTGCTGAAATTCTCGCGTCAACTGACGAAAAACTGCCAAACCCAAGTATCAGCAAATTCCAAAGCACTGCAGATGGTCTAAAAATAGGAATTAAAAAGGTTGACGGAGTTGCTAAGTACAGAGTTTACTACAAAGATTCAAAAGGCAAGTGGATAAAACTTACCGACACAACAGGGCTTTCGGTTACAGACAAGAATGTTACTGCAAATGCAAGCAAAACCTACACCGTAAAGGGTCTTGACAGCAATGGTCATTCCTTAACAGGCTATAACTCAAAGGGCTGGAGCGCAAAATTTGTTGCACCAAACCCAAGTATTACCAAGCTCCAGAGCACTGCAAGCGGAATGAAGATAGACATCAGTAAAATAGCAGGTGTTGCAAAATATCGTGTTTATTACAAAGATTCAAAAGGCAAATGGATAAAGCTTGCCGACACAACAGGACTTTCGGTTATTGACAAGAATGTTACTGCAAATGCAACTAAGACTTACACCGTAAAGGGCATTGACAGCAAGGGCAATGCCGTAACAGGCTATAACTCAAAGGGCTGGAACGCAAAATTTGTTGCACCAAACCCAAGCCTTAGCCTTAAAAACACCAAAAACGGCGTAAACATTAGCTGGAGCAAGATTGCAGGCGTTGCAAAGTACAGAGTTTACTACAAAAATTCAAAAGGTAAGTGGACAAAGCTTGCCGACACAACAAAGCTATCTTATCTTGACACATCAATCAAAAACAAAGCAAAGAGAACCTATACAATCAGAGGTCTTGACAAAAACGGCAAAACAGTAACAGGCTATAACACAAAGGGTTGGACAATAACATGTAAGCGATAAGCAACTATATAAACGATATCCGCCGAGAAGATTTGTTTCTTCTCGGCGGTTTTATGCTGTGAAGCTGATAAAGCAAAATTTAAAGTTGATGATTCGGTGATTTTGGTGTAAAATAACAGTGTATAATTATTTTCACTTGACAGGGATAAGGTATGTTTAAGTTAAGAAGATTTTTAAAAGATTACAAAAAAGAATGTATTATAGGGCCGCTTTGCAAGCTGTTTGAGGCTATACTGGAACTGTTTGTTCCGCTTGTTATGGCGAGCATAATTGACGAGGGTGTGCGCAAGGGCAACACAGGCTATGTTCTCAAAATGGGATTGGTGCTTGTACTGCTTGCCGCTGTAGGACTGGCAAGTGCGCTTGTTTGTCAATACCTTGCGTCAAAGGCGTCTCAGGGCGCAGGAACCAAAATCAGACGTGAACTGTTTGCGCATATAAATTCGCTTTCTCACGCTGAGCTTGACCGCCTTGGCACTCCGTCGTTAATAACCCGAATAACCTACGACACCAACCAAGTGCAGCAAACCGTTGCAATGGGAATTCGCCTACTTACACGTGCGCCGTTTATAGTTGTGGGTGCAATGGTTATGGCTATGACAATTAATCTAAAAATGTCGGTAATCTTTTTTGCCGCCGCCTTGCTGATTGCGATTACGCTGTATTTTATAATGACAAAAAGTATTCCTATTTTCTCGTTAATGCAGAAAAAGCTTGATAAAATCGGCTTGATTTGTCGTGAAAATTTGTCGGGCAACAGAGTTATAAGAGCTTTTTCAAAGCAAAAATCCGAAACTCAGCGAATTTTTGACTCCACAGACGACCTTGCAAAAACAGCCATACGCGTAAGCCGTCTTTCTGCTCTGCTAAGCCCCGTAACCTATTCCGTAACCGATATTGCCATCATTGCCATTATCTGGTTTGGTGCAATCAACGTGAACAACGGCGGCGGTATGCTTTCGGGCGATATAATCGCACTTGTAAACTATATGACCCAGATTTTGCTCGCTATGATAGTAGTTGCAAATCTCATTGTCTTAATCACCAAGGCAAGTGCAAGCGCCGCAAGAATTAACGAGGTGTTTGAAACCATGCCGAGTGTAAAAGAAAACAATCACGAAAACATTAGCATTTGCCAAAGCGATTCTACCCCTAAGATTGAGTTTGACGACGTCACGTTCAGCTACGGTGAGGGTGACGACGAGCTTGAAAACATCAGCTTTAAAATTATGCGCGGACAAACAGTTGGTATTATCGGCGGTACAGGAAGCGGCAAAAGTACGCTTATAAGCCTTATTCCCCGATTTTACGATGTTGTGAGCGGCTGTGTGAGGGTCGACGGCAAAGATGTTGCCGATTATCCGTTTTTGCAGCTTCGTTCCCAAATCGGAATTGTGCCCCAGCAATCCATACTCTTTAAGGGAACAATAAAAGAAAATATGCGCTGGCAAAATGAAACCGCCACAGAGGACGATATTATAAATGCGCTAAAAATTGCACAGGCATATGAATTTGTTGAAAAACTGCCAAAGGGAATTGACAGCTTTGTTGAACAAGGCGGGAAAAATTTCAGCGGCGGACAACGTCAAAGACTTTGCATTGCAAGAGCTTTGGCAGGCTCGCCAAAGCTGTTGATTCTTGACGACAGCTTTTCTGCTCTTGACTTTGCAACCGATGCAGCTCTGCGCAAGGCGCTAAAGCAAAACACATCCGATATGACGGTAATCATAGTCACACAGCGCTGTTCAACAATCAAAAACGCAGACCTTATTCTTGTGCTTGACGACGGCAGACTTGCAGGGCAGGGTACTCACGATTATCTTTTTGAAAACTGCGAAACCTACCGCGAGATATGTCTTTCTCAGCTTAGCGAACAGGAGGTGCAGCAATGAAAAAATCCTCCTCTGTTATCAGCAAGGTTTTAAAAAAAATAAAACCCTACTCAGGCTATCTTGCTCTTGCTCTGTTAAGTGCAATCATCAGCGTTTCACTCACACTGTATATTCCTGTTTTGACAGGTCAGGCAATCGACAATATTATTGATAAAGGAAATGTAAATTTTGAAAACATTTCAAGAATTTTGATTTATATAGGCGTTGGGGTTGCAGGCGTGACGGTATTCCAGTGGATAATGACCTACTTTACTAACATTGTCAGCTATAAAACGGTGCGTGACCTGCGCCGAGAGGTTTTCGACAAATTTAACAGCGTTCCTCTCTCCTACATCGATACAAACTCACACGGCGACCTGATAAGCCGAGTAATAAACGACGTAGACGCTGTGGGCGACGGACTGACTCAAATGTTTTTACAGCTGTTTTCTGGAGTTGTTACGATTGCAGGCACACTTGTGTTTATGCTGATGATTGACTGGCGAATTGCGCTGGTTGTTGTGATATTGACCCCCCTATCGCTCTTTGTCGCCGCATTCATCGGCAAGCTGTCGCACAAGCGGTTTGCAAGACAGCAAAGCTTGCAGGGTGATATCTCGTCATACGTTGAAGAGCACGTCGGGAATCAACGTATTATAAAAGCGTTTTCTTATGAACAAAGGGCATTCGACGAATTTGAAAAGTATAACAATGAGTTGTATGATGTTGGCTTTAAGGCACAGTTTGCAGGTGCATTGGCAAACCCGAGCACACGCTTTGTAAACGCAATGGTGTATGCCGCTGTGGGTATTTTCGGAGCACTGACTGCGATTTCGGGGTCGTTATCCATAGGTCAGCTTTCCTGCTTTTTGACCTATGCAAACCAATACACAAAACCGTTCAACGAAGTAACAGGCGTTCTTACACAACTTCAAACAGGCATTGCCGCCGCAGGCAGAGTGTTTGAGGTGCTGGAAGCAGAAAATGAATTTCCCGACAAGCAAGACTCCTCATCAATTACCGATTGCAGGGGTGATGTCAGAATCGAAAATGTAAATTTTTCGTACACAAAAGACAAGCCGCTTATCACAAACTTTTCGCTTGATGTCAAAAGCGGCAGTCACGTTGCTATAGTCGGGCCTACAGGCTGCGGCAAAACCACATTTATAAATCTGCTGATGAGATTTTACGAAACAGACAGCGGCAGCATAAGCATTGACGGAATTGATATCAGGGATTTGACCCGTGATAATCTGCGCAAATGCTATGGTATGGTTTTGCAGGACAGCTGGCTGTTCAGCGGTACAATTATGGATAATCTGCGATACGGCAACGAAAATGCAACTGATGATGAGGTTATTGCCGCCGCCAAGTCAGCATATGCACACTCATTTATCCGCCGTATGCCGCAAGGCTACAACACAATAATAAGTGAGGGCGGCGGAAACCTAAGTCAAGGGCAAAAACAGCTTTTGTGCATTGCAAGGGCAATGCTTACAAATCCCGCTATTCTTATTCTTGATGAGGCGACCTCGTCTATTGATACCCTCACCGAAATCCGTGTGCAAAAAGCATTTGCGAAGATGATGAAGGGCAGAACAAGCTTTGTTGTGGCTCATCGTCTGTCTACCATTAAGGAAAGTGACGTTATCCTTGTGATGAAGGACGGAAACATTATTGAACAGGGCAGTCACGAAGAACTGCTCAGGCAGGGCGGATTTTATAACACGCTATATAACAGTCAGTTTGCAAATACCGATTGCTGAATTAAGACTTGGGTGGAGTAAATAAAATGTATAAAAGATTACGGGACTTAAGAGAAGACAAAGACCTTACACAAACCGACATTGCAAAAATACTCGGAATGTCGCAGACAGGCTATTCAAAATATGAAACAGGCGAAAACGATATTCCGACTCAGATACTAATTAAACTTGCGGATTTTTATGACACATCTGTTGATTACATTCTGGGCAGAACTAACGCCATAAATCCGTACAAATAATTAAGAGGACACTATTAATGGTGTCCTCTGTTTTGTTAATAAAAGTTTTTTTCAATATGCATAACGGGAATCAGCTTGGGGTCGATTTCCCTAATTTTTTCTTTGACAAGTTCCTTAGTCTGATTGTTGTCAAGCCTGAACTTGTACGGCACAACCAAATCAAACAGTACATTGGTGTGTGTATCGCCCTTAACAACCCTGAAATCATGAATGGAAAGTGTTTCATCTATCTCGGTGATTTTCTCCATAATCTCCATTTTAAGTCCGTTTGTGTAGTTGTCGTTCGAGGCAATAGGATCCATATGAATAGTGGCAAGGCAATTATACTTGCGTTCAAGAGTCTTTTCTACTAAATCTATTGCATCGTGCGCCTTTAGAATGTCCTGATCGCAGGGCACCTCGGCGTGTAAAGAAATTATCACTCTGCCGGGGCCGTAATCATGCACTATCAAGTCGTGAATTCCTACTATCATTTCGTCTTCAAGTACCGTTTCTTTGATGCTGTCAACAAATTCAGCGTCAGGAGATCTGCCGAGCAGTGGTGACAGACTATCTCTAAAGGTGCTTATACCTGTAAAAATAATGAACAACGCAACCGCCAATCCAAGCCAGCCGTCTATTCTGATGCCTGTAAGATGCGAAACGGCAAGTCCTGCAAGCACAATGGTAGTTGCCGCGCAGTCGGTAAGCGAGTCAAGTGAGGTTGCTTTAAGTGCAGATGAGTTGATTTTTTTTGATATATATCTGTTAAAAAAGAACATCCACAGTTTGATTATTACCGATGCAATCAATATGCAGGCTGAAACAAAAGAAATTTGTACAGCCTCTTCGGGATTTAATATTTTTTCAATCGAGCTTTTGATAAGCTCAATGCCCACAAGCAGAATTACAACCGAAATTCCAAGACCTGCAACGTATTCATACCGACCGTGTCCGAACGGATGCTCCTTGTCGGCAGGTCTGCTTGCAAGCTTAAATCCCAGAAACGTTACAACCGAACTGCCTGCATCAGACAAGTTGTTGAACGCATCTGCAACAACCGACACTGATGATGAAAAAACTCCTGCAATCAACTTTGCCGCAAACAGACACAGGTTTAAAAATATACCCACTGCACCCGACATATTTCCGTATCGAACACGTACGTCAGGATTTGCTAAATCATCACCGTTTTTAATAAATAATTTTATAAGTAATTTTGTCAATTAAAACACTCCGCTAATATTTAATCGTCATCATATCTGCTGTACACATCGGCAACCTCGCTTATTGACATATAAGCCTTCGGGTCAATTTCACGAACAATATCTTTCATCTTGCCGATTTGAAATCTGTTTACCACAAAATAAATCATCGTCTTTTCCTTGCCCGAATAGCCGCCCTGTGCTTTTATCACTGTGACGCCGCTTTTAAACTCCTCAGACAAAGCCGCGCAAACATCTTCGGGATGAGTGGTAATGATTGTTGCAGCCTTTTCTCTGTCAAATCCCTCAACAATAAAATCTATGGTTTTGAGTGCCGCAAAATATGTCACAATAGAGTACAACGGCAAAATCCAGCTTTGAATAATTATACCGCATAACACGTATAAAATAAGATTATAGCACATTACAAACGAGCCTACGGATATCCCGATTTTCTTTGCAAAAATTACTGCCATAACCTCAATGCCGTCCATTGCGCCGCCAAACTTAATCGCCAGTCCGCTGCCTGCGCCTGAAATCACTCCGCCAAACAGTGCACACAGCAATAAATCTGTTCCGGCAAGCGGAGAGGCTATGCTGACATCAATCGGAAACACATCGGTAATCAGCCACGCTGTTACAGAGTAAACTGCTACGGTGTAGATTGCATAAAAGGTAAAACGTTTTCCCTGCTTTTTAAGTCCGATTAAAAACAGCGGCAGGTTCAAAATCAACAGAAAAACAGACAACGACAAATGTTTGGGGGTTATCTGCGAAATCAGCATTGACGTGCCCGATATTCCGCTGTCATACAGCTTGACGGGCATAAGAAATACCGTTATTCCAAACGCATTTATTATGCCTGCAAGCGTAAGGAAAAATAGATTTTTTAATCTTATGCTGCTGCGAAACTTTTTAATCATTCGCTTTCCTGCCTTCCGAATACTATGAACAAATTATATCATTTTTATTTTATTGTTGCAAGCAGACCGTCACCACACTATATAACGAACAAAAGCATCCGCCGCAATTTGAACAAAGCAAGGAGAAATTTAAGAACACAACTTAATATTATTATAATATGACCTGCAAAAGCTAAAACCACCCGCCAAACGGGTGGTTTTAATTTTATAGCAAATAAAAATTACGGCAAATATACTGTTATTCTGCTTCTGCTTTTGCTTTTTCGATAACCTTTTGTGCAATGTTCGCAGGAACATCCTCATAGCGGGCAAAGTTCAACTCAAACGAGCCTCTGCCCTGAGTTATCTGACGAATAAAGGTTGAGAAATCGCCCATTTCTGCCATAGGCACCTCTGCCTCAACAATCTGTGTTCCGTTGTCGGCAGGCGACATACCAAGCACTCTGCCTCTGCGCTTGTTAACCTCACCCATTACATCTCCCATATTTGTATCGGGCACAAACGCTCTAAGACTGCCGATTGGCTCAAGCAAGGTAGGCGATGCGTTAGGAATACCGTTTTTATAAGCAAGACTTGCCGCTGTCTTGAACGACATTTCAGACGAGTCAACAGGATGGTATGAGCCGTCATAAAGAGTAGCCTTTATGCCAACCATAGGATAGCCGGCAAGCACGCCCTTCTTGATAGAATCCTGCAAGCCCTTTTCTACTGCCGGGAAGAAGTTTTTGGGCACTGCGCCGCCTACAACACGCTCAGCAAACTCAAGTCCGTCGTTATCGGCAGGCTCAAATTCAATCCAAACGTCACCAAACTGACCGTGACCTCCCGACTGTTTCTTGTATCTGCCCTGAGCCGATACCTTTTTGCGGATGGTTTCACGATATGCAATCTTCTGCTTTTGCAGAACTGCGTCAACGTTATATTTTGATTTTAATCTCGAAATCACCACGTCAAGGTGCTGTTCGCCAAGACCTGAAACCAACATTTCGTGGGTTTCGTGGTTTGATACAACCTTGATTGTGGGGTCTTCATCAGCAAGCTTTGCAAGTCCCTGTGCAACCTTATCCTCGTCACCTTTCTTTGCAGGATAAATTGCCATTGTGTAGGACGAAACCGGATAATCAATGCCGTCAAGCACAACCTTGCGGAGAGGTGAGCAAAGTGTATCACCCGTCTTTGTAGAAGCAAGCTTTGGAATTGCACCAATGTCACCTGCGCCGATATAATCGGCGTCACTCTGCTTTTTGCCGCAGATTGTGAGCACCTTTGCGATTCTTTCGGGAGCTCCTGTACGCATATTGATAAGCGGAGTGTCAGAGCTTATCTTTCCTGACACAACCTTAACGTATGAAAGTCTGCCGATAAACGGGTCAACAACTGTCTTGAATACAATCGCAGCCGCCGCACCACTGTCATTTACAGATACTTCTACAGGTTCTCCGTCCAAATCTACGCCGATTTCTTCTCCCTTGTCAGCAGCCGACGGAGCAAGCCACGTAAGGCTGTTTAAAAGCTGATCTATTGCAAAGGTGTTGTGCGCATCACCGCAGAATACAGGACAAATTGTACCGTCCTTAACACCCTGACTTACGCCGAGAATAATCTCCTCAGGAGTAAACTCTTCACCCATAATAAACTTGTCAAGCAATTCTTCGCTTGTTTCGGCAACAGCCTCCTTGATAGCCTCGCGCAAGCCCTCAAGCCTATCGCCCATATCAGGCAGGCTTGTTTGCTTAACTGTACCGTCTGTGCTGTACTCATATGCCTTATAATCAAACAGGTTAACATATGTGTTAGCCTGACCGTCAACGATATACGGAACTACAACAGGACAAACCGACGGACCGAATGTAGACTTTAAGCTCTCAAATACGCGATAAAATCTAGCGCTCTCGTCACACAGACCGTTTACAAAGAACACCTTGGTAAGTCCTGCCTTGGTAGCGGCCTCAACAGCCTTTTCTGTTCCGACATTAATTCCGTCCTTACCGGAAACAACAATCATTGCCGTGTCTGCCGCACGCATACCCTCGGCAACTCCGCCTGCAAAGTCAAACAGACCGGGAGTGTCGATAAGGTTAATTTTTGTGTTTTTCCATTCGATTGGAGCAACTGCTGTCATAATTGACGTTTGTCTTTTAATCTCTTCTGCATCAAAATCAAGCATTGTGTTGCCGTCGGCAATCTTACCCAACCGCTCGCTGACCTTTGACAGATATAGAATCGACTCAGCAACTGAGGTTTTTCCGCAGCCGCTGTGACCGGACAAAGCAATATTTAATATTTTTTTAGCATCGTACTGTTTCAAAAGTGAAGACCCCTTTCGTAAAATATTATGTACGTCTTAAACATATATACAATTAAGTCTAAATTATTATATCATATTTGTATAAAATATACAACCGAATAAGAGCAAAATAAAAAAATTCACCCTTTGACCAATAGGACAAGGGGTGAATTGTGCAATTTGCTTTTTTTATTAATTTATTAGGTTAATACAAATAAATATAACTGTATTTTTTGTGCATAATCACTGTTAACACTATGTTATGATTAAAAGCATATCATATTTTAATTATGTATCAGCAAAAAATCAATCAAGAACCGCACCCTGTGCACCTGATGTAACAAGTTTAGCATAGCGGGCAAGATATCCTGTTGTAATCTTTGGCTGACGAGGAGTCCATGCAGCCTTGCGCTTTGCAAGCTCTTCATCAGAAACAAGCACATTGATTGTGTTTGCAGGAATGTCAATCTCAATTGTGTCGCCCTCTTCAACAAGAGCAATCGGACCGCCGACAGCTGCCTCAGGTGAAACATGACCGATAGCAGCGCCTCTTGTTGCGCCCGAAAAACGTCCGTCTGTAATGAGTGCAACACAGTTGCCAAGTCCGCTGCCCATAATAGCAGAGGTTGGGTTGAGCATTTCTCTCATTCCCGGGCCGCCCTTTGGTCCCTCATATCTGATAACAACAACATCACCGGGGTTGATTTTGCCTTCATAAATTGCGTTGAGCGCATCTTCTTCGCAGTCAAATACTCTTGCATTTCCCTTATGGTGCATCATTTCCTCTGCAACTGCGCTTCTCTTTACAACACAGCCGTCAGGAGCAAGGTTACCCTTGAGCACAGCAATACCGCCTGTTTTGCTGTATGGAGCGTCAACGGTTTTGATGATTTCTGTATTGATAATCTCGCAGTCGGCAATATTTTCGCCAACAGTCTTGCCTGTGCAGGTAAGAGCGTCTGTGTTGATTAGGTCAAGCTTTGTAAGCTCATGCATTACTGCATAAATTCCGCCGGCCTCGTCAAGTTCCTCAATAAAGTGGTCGCCTGCAGGCGCAAGATGACAAAGGTTAGGTGTCTTTGCAGAAATATCGTTTGCAATGTCAAGATGCAAATCTATGCCGCACTCGTGTGCTATTGCAGGCAGGTGAAGCATTGTGTTGGTTGAACAGCCAAGCGCCATATCAACGGTAAGCGCGTTTTGGAATGCCTTTTCTGTCATAATGTCGCGAGGACGAATGTTCTTTTCAACAAGCTCCATAACCTTCATACCTGCGTGCTTTGCAAGCATAATACGGCGGGAGTAAACGGCGGGAATCGTACCGTTACCCTGCAAGCCCATACCGATAACCTCAGTAAGACAGTTCATACTGTTGGCTGTAAACATACCTGAGCATGAACCGCAGGTTGGACAAGCGTGAGTTTCATATTCCTCAAGCTTTGCATCGTCGATTTCGCCCACCTTGTAACGTGAAACAGCCTCGGAAACTGTTGAATAGCTGATTTTTTTGCCGTCAACGTGACCTGCAAGCATAGGACCGCCACTGACAAATACAGTAGGAATGTTGAGTCTTGCCGCAGCCATCAAAAGTCCCGGAACATTTTTGTCACAGTTTGGAACCATAACAAGACCGTCAAATGCGTGTGCCTTAGTCATTGCCTCGGTTGAGTCGGCAATAAGCTCACGAGTTACAAGAGAATACTTCATTCCCTCGTGGCCCATTGCAATACCGTCACAAACAGCGATTGCAGGGAACACTATCGGAACGCCGCCGGCAAGCGAAACGCCCATCTTTACAGCCTCAACAATCTTGTCAATATTCATATGACCGGGAACGATATCGTTTTGTGAGCTGACAATACCGATTAACGGCTTTTTGATTTCTTCATCTGTAAGACCGAGCGCATGCAAAAGTGTGCGCTGAGGAGCGGCATTGATACCGTCCTTCAAAACTGAACTTTTCATTGTTTATCTTCCTTTCATTCTCGCAAAATTGCAATAGAAAATGCATTTATAATAATAAATCAAATGATATGTAATTTATCAGTTTTCATTTTACCACTACACGACATAATATGCAAGTAATTATTACTGCACATTTTGTAAAAATTTCTCAGCCCACTGCTTTTCCCTAAAGCCTGCAAAAACAAAATCTTCACCCACTATCAGTGGTCTTTTGACAAGCATACCGTCAGACGCCAAAAGCTCAAGCTGTTCATCAACGCTCATCTCAGGCAGCTTGTCCTTAAGCTGCATCTGTCTGTATATCATTCCGCTTGTATTAAACAGCTTTTTTAGCTCAATTTGGCTTTTTTCAATCCACTCGCTAAGCTCTGATTTAGTAGGATTATCCTCTACAATATGTCTGTCAATATATGAAATTTTATTTTCATCAAGCCACTTTTTCGCCTTTTGGCAGGTGGAACATTTTGGATATTCAATAAATAAAATCTGCATAAGTAAAACCTCCGATTTTCATTAACGCTCTGTCAATAAATTCAACTTAAATTAATTTAAAAAGAAAAATTTGATATTTCTATAAATACCGATTCTTAAATTATTTTACCTATTTTAGGAGTATTAGTCAAGATAAGCAGCCTTTTAGAGTCTAATGCTGATGGCGGTTAAAATCATACAAGTTAGATCCTCAGAATAAAGTTTGACAGAATTGAAGGATTGTGATAACATCACAGAATACAGAAAGGAAACTTCATATAATGATTGTACTTTAGAAAACTATATTAACATATGACAGGAGAAGAAGCAAAATGAAAATTAAATTAAATCCCGATAAGGAAATTGTAAACACAATAAAAGAAGGGCTGAAAAAGATGGGCGGTTACTGTCCGTGCCGCATTGAAAAGACGGAGGACAACAAATGTATGTGCAAAGAATTTAAAGAGCAGATCGCTGACCCTAACTTTGAAGGATTTTGTCATTGTATGCTCTATTACAAAGAAAAGTAGTAGTGTCACTAAATAAATACAGCAATGGTAAGAAGTGTTTTACCACAAGCAGAAATTTATGTGTATGAAAGTGATGTCACAAAGCAAATAGACAGATTTATTGGATTATCGAATAAACATATTGAAGGAATTTTTGTAAGGGAAGATGTTCAGTCGAATGGTATTGGAAAACAGCTATTAGAATATGCAAAATGTGTTAAATCTAATGTGAGTTTATGCGTGTATCAGAAAATACTCATGCAATACAATTTTATCAAAGGGAACAGTTCGTGATTCAATTTGAAAACATTGATGAAAATACAAATAAAAGAGTATGTAATAATTTGGAAAAATGAGCAATCTGCAAGTTAAGGAGATAAAAAAGTGAGGAAAATAAGTTTATTTATTGCAATGAGTCTTGACGGATATATTGCAGACAGTAAGGGTAGCGTTGATTGGTTGAGCGGACAAAGCAATGATGATGAGAATATTGATGTATATTCTGAGTTTGCAAAAAACATTGATACGGTTTTAATGGGTTGGAATACCTATCATCAAATTGTTACTGAGCTTTCTCCCAAAGAATGGATATACAAAGATTTTACAACTTATGTTATTACACACAATGAATATAATTCCTCTGAAAAAATCAAATTTGCAAACATAAATCCTGCTGAATTGGTGAAAAGGCTAAAAGAAAAAAGAGGAAAATATGTATGGATATGCGGCGGTGCAAATCTTATTCAACAGTTGATGAGTGAAGATTTAATTGATTACTATTACATCACCGTCATTCCTACAATTTTAGGTTCAGGCATTCGGCTTTTTGAAAATACAAAGCACGAGATAAAATTAAGACTGCTTAATACACAGTCCTATAATGGTATGACAGATTTAATCTACACACGAAGATAATTATGAATTTGTCAAAATATGAAAACTCCTCCTACCGTTTTAATGGTAAGAGGAGTTTCTTATAATATATGTTATTTTGATTTTTTCTTCCTTGCTTTAATGAACTTGCAAAGGACATCATCAACTGCGCCTGTGTATCTGCCTTGCAGGATAAGGTCGTTTTTCAGGCTGATAAGTGCTTCTACCACTTGGCTGTATTATATTTCATCAAAATAAATATGAAAGGTAGTGTCTTTCATCTGACAAGATCTGCATACTTTTTATATTTTAACTCCTATTCAATACCAAACTCTTTTGCATATTTAAGAGTTCCGCTAACATCAGATGCTTCCGCTTTTAATTTGTTAGCCATAAAGTTTTCTTTGGGAACATCAAAGGGCGGCGTTATACCAAATGTTTCTGCCGGAACATATCCTGCTTTCGGATAGTATTTTTCGCTTCCCAACACGACTGAATATTCATAACCCAATCTTTGGGCTGTTTTATGTCCCTCGCTTATCAGTGCTTTGCCAATGCCCTTTCTCTGGTAATCAGGCAATACGGATAATGGAGCAAGAACCAAAACTTTACTATCTCCAACCTCAGCCTTTGTAAACATAATATGCCCTACAATTTTTCCGTCAACTTCAGCAACTAAAGATAGTTCGGGAAGCCTTACGGTTAGCATATACTGTTACCTGAGAGGGAACCAAAGGCTCATTCTTCTTCGACCATTCAGCCGCTATTTCAGGCTTCTGAGAAGCAAGGTCATTGACCCCCTTTAATATCGCATTGTGCGAACAATACGGACATCCGCTACCACCGATCACTCTGTTTTTAACAGCAGCTTTCCACTCGTGTCCGCATTTTCCTTTCCACCAAACCAATTTGTTTGAGCCGTATGTAACGCTATCCGGCGTAAGTGGTAGGTTTTTTTGCGACCATTCCGAAACTAATTCAGGACGAACATCGGACAAAGTCTTTCGCATATCAATCCTCTCCTTTTTCTATTATTATATAGATAACAAGGAAAAATCATAGCTTGCGATTGGCTTGATGGCATAAAATAACAGGCAACCTCTTAATAAGGCTGCCTGTGAATGCTTAAATATGCGATTTTTCAAGCCCTGCACAACTTTCTGCACACATTGGCGTAAGTTTGGCGTAAATGGCGTAAATTTTAGATTTTTAAATCCTCAAAAGCCGCATAAATACTGGGGTTTTGAAGCACTTACTTATCAAGTGACTTCATTGTCGGGAAAAGCAGGACGTCGCGGATTGCGGCAGAGTCGGTAAGCAGCATACACATTCTGTCGATACCGAAGCCGATACCGCCTGTCGGAGGCATACCGATTTCAAGCGCGTTGAGGAAGTCCTCGTCGGTTGTGTTTGCCTCTTCATCGCCCTGTGCAAGCAGTGCTTCCTGCGCTTTAAAACGCTCTCTCTGGTCGATTGGGTCGTTAAGCTCAGAATATGCGTTTGCCATTTCCCATCCGTTCATAAAGAACTCAAAACGCTCAACGTAGTCGGGATTTTCGGGCTTTTTCTTTGTGAGAGGTGAAATCTCAACAGGGTGATCCATAACAAATGTCGGCTGAATCATATGCTCCTCTGCATATTCCTCAAAGAACAAATTGAGAATGTCGCCTTTTTTGTGTCTGTCCTCAAACTCAATGCCCTTTTCCTTGGCAAGTGCCTTTGCCTCTTCGTCTGTTTTTATCTCCTTAAAGTCAACGCCCGAGTATTTCTTGACAGCGTCAACCATTGTAATTCTCTCAAACGGCTTACCTAAATCCATCTCAACGCCGTTATAGGTTATTTTTGTAGTGCCGAGAACCTCTTGCGCAACGTGACGATAGAGATTTTCTGTCAAATCCATCATACCGTTATAATCGGTGTACGCCTGATAAAGCTCCATTAAAGTAAATTCCGGATTGTGACGTGTGTCAACGCCCTCATTACGGAACACTCGTCCAATCTCATACACTTTTTCAAGGCCGCCGACAATAAGGCGCTTAAGGTAAAGTTCAAGCGAAATTCTGAGCTTTAAGTCCTCATCAAGAGCATTAAAGTGGGTCATAAACGGGCGAGCAGACGCACCGCCTGCGTTTGCCACGAGCATAGGAGTTTCAACCTCCATAAAGCCCTGATTGTCAAGATAACGACGGATACTGCTGATAATCTTGCTACGCTTGATAAAAGTATCCTTAACCTCAGCGTTCATAATAAGGTCAACATAACGCTGACGATAACGCATATCTGTATCCTTTAAGCCGTGATACTTCTCAGGAAGAGGCTTAAGCGACTTTGAAAGCAGTCTGACTTGCTGTGCATGGATTGAAATTTCACCCATCTGAGTTTTAAAGACAAATCCCTTTACCTCAACAATGTCACCGATATCCCACTTTTTGAGAAAACCGTATTCCTCTTCGCCAAGGTCATCAAACTTTGCAAAAACCTGAATTTTGCCTGTACGGTCGTAAAGGTCCATAAACGAAACCTTACCCTTGCCTCTTTTAGAAAGAAGTCTGCCTGCAACGCAAACAGTCTTGTTCTCATATTCTTCAAAGCTGTTCTTTATTGTTTCGGTCAGCGTGTCGCGTTCGCTTGTAGTAATGACAAACGGATCTCTGCCTGCCTCTCTTAACGCATCAAGCTTATCGTATCTTACCTGAATAACATCGCTTGTGTTAGCCTGCTGTGGCTTTTGGCTCATACTAAACTTTCCTTCCTTTTAGGGCAAATTGCCCATTCTTTGAAAGGAAGCCCGCAAGGGGCTTCCGAATAAAATACTGTTATTTATACAATTTTAGCGATTTGGCGGAGTAAAACTATCGCCAAATCGGGGGTACCACATCATACCGATTAATTATTTTGTGATTTCAAGAATTTTTACTCCGATTACACCGCCCGGAGTTTCAACCTCAACAACATCACCGACACTCTTTCCCATAAGAGCCTTGCCGATAGGCGACTCGTCAGAAATTTTGCCTTCTCTTGGGTTAGTTTCATTGGAGCCTGAACCTACAATTTTGTACTGAGCCTGCTTGCCGGTTGCAACCATCTCAATCTTAACTACAGATGTAAGGTGAACGTGCTCGGTTGAAGTTTCGGACTCATCGATAATCTGGGCTGTTTTGAGGATAGATTCAATAGTTGTAATTCTTGCCTCCATAATAGCCTGTTCGTTTTTGGCGTCATCGTATTCGCTGTTTTCAGACAAGTCACCATATGAACGAGCAACCTTGATTTTTTCAGCAATTTCTTTTCTCTTAACATTTTGTAAAAACGCAAGCTCTTCTTCAAGATTTTTAAGTCCTTCTGCTGTGAGCATAGTAGGTTTAGCTGCCATTTTTGTATCGTCCTTTCAATAAGAAAACTAATTTGCATAAAAAATGCATATATGTTTATTATAGTTTTTTTTTACTGAATGTCAAGCAAATCGCTCAAGATAAGCGCAAATTGATTGAACCGTTTGTGATGATGAACCGTTGCTGCACATAGTGGGAACAATCGAGCCGAGTTCATATTGTGAACCGAGCGTGTAAAGCGCCGAACAAAAATAATCTTCCGAGAGTTCCGGCGGCTTAATTTTGTCAAATCCGTTCGGCATTTTAAAGTAGTATTTGCTGAAAACAAGTCCCTTTGTACCCACTTTGGGACTGCGGGCTGCAAGAACTAACGCATCTTCTCTGACAGGGAGATTTTCGGCGATTTCATCAGGCGCAATTATAAAATCGCATCTGCCGAGTTCTTCTCGCTGTTTTGTGATAACAGCAGTTGCACCAAATTCGTCCATAACAGCATCAAGTTCTGCGCGGTAGCCTTCTGTGCAGTCGGTAATAACATACACCTCACAGCAAAACTCAAGCACCCTGGCAAGATACCCGTGAAGCGAGCCCTCAGGGTCGTAGAGTCCAAGTGTAATATTCTCTGAGTTTTTGCATTTTTCTAGAATTTTAAGTGCCATATTTGTACACAGCCTTGACGCAAATTTAGGTGAATAAAAACGCTTGTACCCGCTCTCTTTCGGAAAACCATACTCCTCGGCACACAACAGTCGGTTGCGCTGTGTGCCTATGTATTTGTCAATTTTACCGATGTTAATTTTGCCGTTATAGCTTGTGTATGTAATATGCTTGACGCACACTCCCCGAGCCCTGCGAAGTTCAACGCTTATTTTATTTGCACGCAGGCTGTTTATGAGCCGTTTTATTCCTTTCCCCTGCTCAGGTGTAATAATGCTCAATGCAGTAATCACAAAAATCCCCCCACATATAAATCTTCATAGATATATATGCAGAGGGATGAGTTCAAATACTATGTGTTTTGTTAGAAATATTTATTATTTCAGGTTATCGCCATAATAAAATTATCTGACGTCGTATTGCAAGCCGTGCTCATTTATACTATTTAGATAAAACAAACGACTCGGACAGCAGTTTCAAAAACAGGTATCCTAAATGTAACCTAAACTTTAAAGACCGTATTCAATCAGTGGGTCATATTTAACACCGTTAAGGCGGGTTTCAAAGTGGAGGTGTGCTCCTGTTGAATAGCCTGTTGAACCGACATATCCTACAACCTGACCCTGTGAAACACTCTGTCCCGGACTTAAAACAGCGTTGGTAAGATGAGCATAAATAGCAGTTTTGCCGTTTCCATGGTCAATCATAACATAGTTGCCGAAGCCGCCGCCACAGCCGCAGCTGCCGTATTTGCCCCAGTTATGCGGACAGGTGTTGTTAGCAGCAATTACATAACCGTCAGCCGCCGCTACAACAGTTGAGCCCATAATGCCGCTGCCTGCAATATCAATAGCGCCGTGAGCATATGTATCTCTGTCCTCACCAAAGAACGATGTAATATTACCATAACCATAATATCCCGGAACAGGCCATGTCCAACCTGATGCCGGCGGTGTGGGTGACGGTGTATAACCACCTGACGGAGGGTCTGTATTGCCGCTTGGGTTTGTATCGGAATCGTCGGGTTTTTGCTGTTGCTGCTTTCGTTGTGAAGCATAATATGCCTGAATCTTGCTTTCTATCTCTTCATTCTGAAGAGCTGCGTGTTCAAGAGCATCTTTGGCATCGTCACTTGATGCATAAAGATTTCTCAGAATCTCGTCGTTCTCTAAAATGAGATCATTGAACTCCTGTTGGTTACTTTCAAGTTCCTGCTTCTCTGTTTCAAGCTCGGCTTTGTCCTTTTCAAGAGCCGCCTTTTGTTCAGAGATTTTTTCAAGCTCAACTTTGATTTCTTCAATAAGCTCTTTGTCATAGTTTGAAAGAGTCTTTACAAGCTGAACCTTATCGATAAAATCTGAGAAATCCTTTGCGCCTAAAATAATCTCAATATCATTAGCATTACCTGCCATATAGATTGCCCTCAGACGGTTGCTGAGCGCATCAAGCTGAGTGTCGATGTCTGCATTGGCTTTGTCAACCTCAGCCTGCTTATCTTTTATGTTTGCATTAAGGTCGTCAATTTTTTGACGGGTAAGCATAATTTTATCGTCAAGTACCTCAACTTTTTTTACAAGAGCTTCCTTGTATTCCTCTTTTTCATTGATATCAGACTGTGTCTGCTCAAGGATTGCCTCGTATTCTTCATTTTGCTTTTCAAGCTCTTCTAACTGTTCCTCAAGTGAATCAATGTCCTCGGTACCGGACACAGTCATCGGAACAGCAAATGGCAGTGATATCATACACACAGATAGTGCGATGCACAAAAGTTTTTTAATCTTTGCCATTATTTTTCCTCCTTCCAAGTATATAATAAATTGCTCTGTTCAAGGCTTACCAGCCAAGAATTTCATTACCTTCCATTTTCAAATACTTTCTGATTGAAATAAGACTTCCGAAGAAACCTATAACAACACCCGAAACAGCAAACGCGGCGGCTACATACCAAATAACATCCATAATAGGAATTGTAACGAATATTGGCAGCATTTGCTGAATTGCCGTCATAATAACCTCATAAAGCAATCCGACTCCGCAGGTCGCAAGTATTGAAGAGATAAATCCGATAACCATACCTTCCATAAGGAACGGCCATCTTACAAATGAGTTTGTTGCGCCGACAGACTTCATAATACTTATTTCAAATCGTCTGGAATACATTGTGACACGAATTGTGTTTGCAATAATGAATATTGAAACTATCGTCAGCGCCAAAGTGATGCCAAAGCTGATTGCGTTGACAAGATTGCTGATGTCCGTAAGGGTCTTTGCAAGCTCGGTATGAGAGTTTATATCGTCAACGCCCTCAATCTTTTTGATTTGAGCAACAGTTTGATCATAAAGAGATAAATCCTTCATAACAACAACAACGGTATCCGGCAGTGGATCTCTGCCCTGCATCTCTGCAAAAAGCGCATCGTCGTTAATCAAATCCTTGAACTGCTCCATTGCCTCTTCTTTGGTCAAAAAGGTAGTAGATTCAACATTGTCCAAGCGTTCAATTTCTTTTCCTATATAAACAGCCTCAAGCTGTGAATAATCTTTTTTGATATATACAGAAGTTTCGTTAGTCTTTCCAACCGAGTCAACAACTTTTCCGATATTTATGGAAAAAAGTGATGCAATGCCCGTTAAAATAAGGCAGCTTACAAGCACGCAGATTGAGGCAATGCTCATTATTCGGTTGCTCCAGACATTTTTTAAACCTTCCTTTGTCAGGTATCCAAAGCCTCTCATAAAATTTTCCTTTCAAAGTCCTGCATTCCCTGTCAGTCGGGAATTACTTCTACATTATCCGGATAATCAGGGATATCGGCGTAATCTGCCTCTCCAAGATAATCATCGACCGCCTTGCTTGCGTCGCTCTTGACTCTGCCATGGTCAATAACCACAACTCGCTTGCCAAACTCACGCACAAGCTCGTGCTCGTGAGTAACAACAATGATTGTTGTACCCTTGGCGTTGATTTCGGTCAAAAGCTCAATGATTTCGTGCGACATTTCGGGGTCAACATTACCTGTCGGCTCGTCCGCAATGATAATTTCGGGATTGTTTACTAATGCACGGGCAAGGCTTACGCGCTGCTGCTCACCGCCTGAAAGCTCACTCGGCTTGTTTTTCATTTTATCTTTGAGTCCGACAAGCTCAAGCACATACGGAACTCTGCTTTTGATTACAGAATAAGGCTTGCCGACAGCACGCATTGCAAACGCAACGTTGTCAAACACATTCATTTTTTCGATTAATCTGAAATCCTGAAAAACAATGCCCATATGACGGCGAAGATACGGAACCTTACTGCGCCTTAATCTTGTTGTTTCGGTACCGTTAATTACAATCTCACCCGAAGTTGGGCTTTCCTCGTGCATTATCAGTTTAAGGAATGTACTTTTGCCCGCACCGGATGCACCGACAATAAACACAAACTCGCCCTTGTCAATGCTCAAACTTACGTTGTAGAGCGCATGGGTGCCGTTGGGATATGTTTTTGATACATTTTTAAAATCTATCATAAAGTCACCTTTGTTTAAGTAAAAAAGAATAAATTTGCAGTTGTCAATAAGCCAAAACGCCCTGAGCACAAATGTTTTATTGTGTGCTCAGGCCGCAGCATTAACTGAACCTATTAATACTTTGTCGGGCTCGCGTTAAGATATTTTTTAACCATAAGAGCTACCTTGAATACTATTGCATCCTCAAATTCGCGCAAATCAAGACCGGTAAGCTTTTTGATTTTTTCAAGTCTGTACACAAGTGTATTTCTGTGTACAAAAAGCTTTCTTGAGGTTTCGGACACGTTGAGGTTATTCTCGAAAAAGCGCTGAATTGTGAACAATGTTTCCTGGTCAAGACTCTCGATTGAACCGCGCTTGAAGACTTCCTTAAGGAACATCTCACAAAGAGTTGTAGGAAGCTGATAAATAAGACGCGCAATACCAAGATTGTCATAGCTGACGATTGTGCGCTCTGTGTCAAACACCTTTGCAACCTCAAGCGCAGACTGTGCCTCTTTGAAAGAACGTGCAAGATCCTTGATGCCTGTTACGGTTGTGCCGATACCGACAACACAGTGGGTATAGAATTCGCTTGAAAGTGTGTCGGAAATTGAACTTGCCAGCTTTTCGAGATCTCTTGCCTCTGTGTCCGGCTTGATTTCTTTAACAAGCGCAATTTCGGTTTCATTAATATTAATAACAAAGTCCTTGGACTTGTCCGGGAAAAGGTTCTGAATTATATCGTAAGCGGAAACATCAGTCTTTGAAATAATCTTAATAAGCAGACAAACACGGGAAACCTCACTGTTAAAATGAAGCTCTCTTGCCTTAAGGTAAATATCGCCCGGGAGAATGTTGTCAAGAATTACATTTTTAATAAAGTTTGAACGGTCATACTTTTCGTCATAGTATTGTTTTATGCTTGCAAATGAAACAGACAATAGCTGAGCGTATTTCTGTGCATATTCGTCAGTACCCTGCACAAACACAGCATAGTCATACTTGGCATTACTGCCGAATGACTTGTATGTATAACCATTGATTACAAAAGGTACGGTTGAACTGAGCGTTTCAGCATTGACACTCTCGTTGACTTCTCCGATTTTGCCAAGCTCAGAGCAGGCGATAACAACAGAAGTCTCATCAACAACACCGATTGTTCTGTCAATCGCATCTTTCATTTGATGTACAATACCCTGGAATAATCTGTTAGACATATATTCTTACCTCTTTTTCTCCGCATTTTTAATAATATGATTGTAAAGTTAGATAAAATACAATCTTTCTCATATACATATTACACAAAATCGAGAAAAAAATCAACCTCTATTTACAAATTTTCTTGAATTTTTTTATAGAGTTTGCATAATTCACAAAAAGTTACAATTTTGAAAACAATATTAAACAATTTTTACTGTTTTTTTCGTTATATCAAGATAACATATGTTTGTGTTCACAATGTGACAATAATTAAAAAGCGGCGTGAAGCCCCCCACAATTCGGCAACGTGACGTTGCATCCATTTTCGATTAGACAAATTCAATTTACAAATTACAATGCACAATTATCAATTTTGGTCGAGCAGACAGAATCGTGCAGAGAATAACCTTTAATGCCCGAATTTAAACAAACCCCGGTTGATTCTTACGTTATATTTAGAAAAATGCTTGGTTCGGGATACCGCTCTTAAGCTATGATGCGACATATATACTCGAACTAAAAAGCGAGTGCCTCGCATACAATTCGGGCAGATATCTTGATATTATCAGCACTTCTGTTCCCGACCGTTTTCGAGCATTTTCCTATAAAAAACACGGCGAAGCCAATGCCTCGCCGTGCTGAAAAATCTAAAATTAAAATCAGTTTGTAATTGTCTGCTCTGTTTCTTTGTCAAAGATATGGAGCTTGTCAAGGTTGAAGCAAATCTTAATGTTGTCGCCCGGCTTTGCTGTTGAAGTAGGCTCAACACGAGCAGTAACAGGAATACCGCCGATATTTACATAGAGATAAATCTCAGCACCCATAAGCTCAGTAACGTCAACATTAGCCTCTAACAGGCAGTTTGACTTAGCAATTTCTTCCGGCTCGTCATGAACATGCTCAGGACGAATACCGAATGCAACCTCTTTGCCAACATACTCATCAAGTTTGCTGCTTATCTTTGAAGCAGGAACAGGAACTGAATACTTATCAAAGTTAAGAGTATAGTTTGAACCGTTCTTCTTAAGAGTAGCATCGATAAAGTTCATCTGTGGTGAACCGATAAATCCTGCAACAAACATATTGCATGGCTTATCATAAAGGTTCTGAGGTGTGTCAACCTGCTGAACAAAACCGTCCTTCATAACAACAATTCTTGTACCCATTGTCATAGCCTCTGTCTGGTCGTGGGTTACATAGATAAATGTTGTGCCAAGGCGCTGATAAAGCTTTGAAATCTCTGTTCTCATCTGAGCACGAAGCTTAGCATCAAGGTTTGAAAGCGGCTCGTCAAGCAAGAATACCTTTGGATTACGTACGATAGCACGTCCGAGAGCAACACGCTGTCTTTGACCGCCGGAAAGAGCCTTTGGCTTTCTGTCAAGGTACTGTTCGATACCGAGAATTCTTGCAGCCTCTTCAACTCTGCGCTTAATCTCCTCCTTTGGAGTCTTGCGCAGCTTAAGACCGAATGCCATATTATCATAAACAGTCATATGAGGATAAAGAGCGTAGTTCTGGAATACCATTGCAATATCTCTGTCCTTTGGAGCAACGTCATTAGCAAGCTTGTCACCAATGTAAAGCTCACCCTTTGAGATATCCTCAAGACCTGCAATCATTCTGAGAGTTGTTGATTTACCGCAACCTGAAGGGCCTACGAGAATAATAAACTCCTTGTCGGCAATTTCAAGGTTGAAGTCTGTTACGGCTGTAACGCCGCCGTCATAAATTTTATACACATGTTTTAATGATACATTTGCCATTTACATAAACCTCCAATAATCCAATAAACTCAAAATTACTTTAAAGTTATTGTACTTTAATACATCTACTAATATATCACTTTAGGCAAAATATTACTATACTGATTTTAACTAAACTTTTATCTATTATTTTATTTAAAACTGATATTGGATAAAATTTTGCCATTGATTTTAGTGTATATTGCCGATAAAAATCAACTCTTTATCCAAATTCGTCAATAATTTGCAACAACCTATGGGCAATTTGCTATCTAAATACAAATTTCCTATTGAAATTCGTTGAAGATGCACAACATTTACTCCACAAACTGCAAACATTTTCTTTACCTGATGGAATTTTCCCTCACATATCGTCACAACAGCAGTCATTTTGTCGCCGTCAAAGCGTTCAAGCCTTGCGGGAAGACAACAAACACCATCTGCAAAAACAATTCCGTCCTCAAATTTTTTTATCATCTCTTCGGTAATTTCGCCGTCGAGCTTAGCAATATATTTTTTGTCAACGTGTTTTTTTGGTGACAGCATACGATGAGCAAAATCACCGTCATCAGTGATTATAAGAAGTCCCTCGGTATCTTTGTCAAGACGGCCTGCCGGAAACAGCCCTTTGCGCCTGAATTCTTCAGGCAAGATGTCAATGACCGTTTTGTCGTGCTTGTCCTCGGTAGCTGACACCACTCCTGCGGGCTTGTTCATCATAATGTAGACATATTCCCTATAACGAAGTGCTTGTCCGTTCACCTCTATTTTATCTGTAGATACGTCAATTTTAAAGTCAATTTTTTTGCACACCTCTCCGTTTATCCTCACAGCGCCGCTCTTAATCAGCTTTTGCGCTTCTTTCCTGCCTTTTGCACTTTGAGATGCGATTATTTTGTCAAGTCTGTCCATAGCTTTGTCAACGGCGCATTTTTGCAGCCGTATTCTCCGTTTGTAAGATGTGCGCCTATAACTCTGCTGTCAAAAATCAGCAGAACGGCAAATTTATATTGCCCGTCGGTAACGGCATATGTAACTTCCTGTGCCGCCTTACCTTTAAATTTAGAAAGGTCAAGTCCGATTGCCTTTTGAAGCCCGTTGTACTCGATGTACACATCGTTAAATTCGGCAGGAATTGTTACATTACGCGTCTTTTTCGATTTTGGGTCAGCCGTTATTTTGAATTTACTTAAAAAAGCAAGCTGCTGTTCAGTATCCCCGACATTCAGCGTATATGCACCCAGTTCATCACAGGTTGCAGTGTCGGGGGCTGCTGACATTATATTTGTCATACTGATAATGCAGACTATCGCAGCAACGACAGACATCACTGCCGCAATAGGAACTAATATTTTTGCCGCCCGAACTTTTAACTTAAATACAAACATCTTATTCCCTCCGCTTTCCTCTATATATAAACTTATGCGAAAAGTAAGAATAAAATGCTTTTTGTTCGGGTGCATATATCAGTGCTATAACGTCGCTTACAATATCTCGGTCAAAATATCTGTCGGCGATTTGACAAACACCTCGGCGCCCTCGTCCCTCATAGCAATTATACTGCCATAACCATACTCTGCTCCGATAAAATCAACACCGCACTGACGTGCTCCGCGAGCGTCAAAAAATGTATCTCCAATCATAACCGCAGCTTGTCTGTCGGCTTCAAGCTCACCGCCGAGCGACTTTAGCGCATAAGGAATCAAGTCCTTTTTATCCTTGCGGCTTCCGTCAAGATTTGAACCGCAAACTGCGTCAAAATACTCTGAAATACCAAGGATTTCCAAAATCTCTTCGGCAAATTTTTCATACTTTGATGAGCAGACAGCTACCTTAAAACCGTTTGTCCTGAGCTGTATCAAAACTTCTTTCATACCGTCATAAAGCCGATTGTGATATTTGCCCTTTGCGTTATAGTATTCACGATAAATTTTGGTTGCCTCAAGTCCCTCTTCCCTGCTGAAACGGCAGAGATTCAGAAATGTGTCTATCAGAGGAGGTCCGATGTACAGAGTATAATCATCCAAATTCGGCAAAGGCTTATTCATACTTCTTATTGCATACTCAAGCGACTGACGGATTCCGGGTGCGCTCTCGCTTATGGTTCCGTCAAGGTCAAATAAAACATATTTGTACTTATTCATCAAACTTACCATCTGCCTTTGCCTGGAATTTTTCAGCCTTAACGCTCACGCGTGTATGAGTACCGCGTGCAATTTCTCCGCTTTTATCTTCTGCAAAAACATCAAAATAAAACATACGTCCGTCGATTTTAGTAAGCACTGCCGTTGCAGTCACATCTGCGCCGAGCGGAGTGGGGCTTGTGTGCTGTATAGATATCATTGTGCCGACAGTTGTCAGCTCTTCATTGTCAAGAATTTCGTCGGCAAGATTCGCCGCTGCATTTTCCATCATCGCAACTACTGCCGGAGTAGCAAGCACCATAAGGCTTCCGCTTCCCATTGTCACAGCAAGATTTTCTTCGTCAATCCTTTGTCTGACCGAAAATGATTTTTGGCTCATAAAAAATCCATCCCCTTTCCTGTTGTTTAATCAAATATTTTGTGCTATAATGATATATTATACATTATTACAAAAAAACAGGCAAGTATTGCCTGAGAATAATTTGAGGAGAATCAAAATGAAATTAGGTATCGTCGCATACCGTCAAATTTCACATAATCCTTTATTTCACTACAAAAGTCTATAAACGCCGATAAACACTGATGTTTATTAGATTTGTCACTTCAACAAATGTCAATAAAAATCAATGCAGTTTAATACTTAAATGGCGTAACAATGGCGTACGCCAACACCTGAATTGAGCCTGATACACAAATATAAGGACAGAGAGAAAATCAAATGATTGTTCTTTCTGTCCGTTTTTTATCCTAAAATCAAGTACCAAAAAATTTATTAAAAATATAAACCCTAAAAACTCTCGACTAAGCATTTATAACCTCTCTAAACTTATAAAGTCTTTCATAAAATTGAAATGCCCTCAGATTGTTATCTCTGAGGGCATAGTTATTATTTTAATATTGCTTATTTGTACTCCCAGTGACCGCCGTCTTTTACCTTTTCAGTCTTATAATAGCCTTTCTCTACAGTTTTGGTTTCATAGTGACCGCCGTCTTTGACAGTCTCAGTTTTGTAGTAGCCTTCTTTATCTGTTACAGTTTCTGTGCCAACTTGAACCTTTTTACCAACTGCTTTATAGGATACACAAGTATCACTGTCAAGAAAATGTTCCATTCTTGCGTTAGCGTCTGCTAACTCTGCACCGCACTGATTACAGACATAAACATATGTGGTGCCATATATAGGTTCTTCGTGTGTTACTGGGTCTACCCAAGTTTGTACTGTTTTGTAGTCGTCTACCCATACTTTCTCAGTTACTGGTTCTACCCAAGTCTTAACTTCTTTGTAGTCGTCTACCCATACCTTTTCTCTCTCTGTTGGATTAGGTTCTGGCTTAGGAGCTGGCTTCGGGTCTGGCTTCTGAGCTGGCTTCGCAGAAGAACTACCACCATTAGAACCGCTGTTATTAGTATTACCCTTGTTCGATGAAGAATTATTGCTGTTAGAGTTACCCTTACTGGTATTTGTGTTACCGCTGTTAGAGTTCTTAGGAGCTGTCGTAACTACCACATTGCTACCGCTATTAACAGCCTTAACCTCGTCACTCGATACCTTAACTACCTTGCCGTCCTCAGTCGCAATTTCTACTTCGCCCTTCTCGTTAGGTTCTATCTTATTTCCCTTGCTGTCAACAATATTGCCCTCATCATCAACCGAAAGACTTGCTTGCTGAATTTCATTGACCTTTTCTTCGGCTATTGTTTCTTCTACAAGGATTGTTTCATCTGTTGATGTGCTGACAGGCAATTCCTTGTTAAAACCGTTTACAATAAGAAATGCTCCTGCACCGCCAATTACCAATGTAGCACAACAGGTTATTGCGATAGCTCTTGCTTTTGTTGTAGCCATTACCGCCTTAAACGCTTTTTCAAATATGTTTGCGGAATTTGCAGTAACACCATTTACTGTAGGTAAATTAAGCTTGATATTTGGTACTGAAATATATTTAGCTTCTTCTTTAAAGATTGAACCAAAAAGCGGAACACATATTGCACCGTGCAGTTTATCACCGCTCCTCTTTTCGTAGTCCTCAATAGCCGTTTTCATCTTTGCCCGAGCTGAATTTAGCCTTGATTTTATTGTTCCCTCTGATACTTCCGCTATTTCGGCAATTTCGGCTATTGACATTTCATCAAAGTAATACATCAAAACAGCGTGATACTGAACATAGGAAAGAGCTTCTTCCATAAGTGCAAGCAATTTCTTACGCTTTTCCTCATTGGTTATGTATTCTTCGGGTATCATAAGCTCGTCTGTAACAGCTTTGTTTGCATAATATTCTTCGTCCAGTGGGATTTCTCCTTTCTTTCTCAAATAATCTTTGCACTTATTAGCCGCAATTTTTCTTATCCAGCCTATGAACTGTTCTTCATCTTCTAAAGATTTGATTTTCAGAAAAGCCGTTAAATAGGTGTCCTGCATAATGTCTTGTGCAGTTGTTTCGTTCTTTAACAAGCTTAAACAAGTAAACCATATTTCTTTTTCAGACAGCTTGTAAAGCTCATCAAAGGCTTTGTTATTGCCTTTTTTAGATTTGTTTACTAATTTTGCAATGTTCATTTTTTCCTCCTTTTTATTTTATATTTATTTAATTGATTTAGTAAGCGGTGCCCACTTTTAATAACTGTTTATAACAAGTTTGTTCGCCTTAAATAATCACCTCGACTTGCGAAAATTTAACTTGCTTTTATTTAAAGATAACCTATTTAATTTGTTATCTATATAATAGACGATTGAAAACTTGAAAAGGTTCATTTTTTCGAGAAATTTTTTTAAAAAATTTGAAAATTCTAAATTTCGCCTTAAAAACGCAGTTAATATTCTAAATCGGAAATAAAAAATGCGTAGTCCAAATGAACTACGCAGAAAAACACATAGCTCACTTGTTGCTACACAAATTTTTCAACCCAAATCAAGTGTGAAAATAAGAGCCTGTATTTTTACCAAATTAAAGATAAAAATACACACCTAATATGGGTAATAAAATTCAATTTGTGTAGCAATTTTATTTTAGCACATTGATTTAAAAATTACAATGGTTTTAATATGATTTTTGGATAAAAATGTTATTTTGTTAGTAGCACTTGCAGAAGTGATAAAATACATAAAAAGAAATAACCGTCCTGTATTCGCAGTACAGAACGGTTAAATATACATATTGACTAACTGCAACACAATAGAAAGTATTTGTGCTTGACAGTTTTTGATTTAATGATATAATATAAGTAGATAAGGCAAACCGATAGACGGTTAGCCCC
>DKXL01000013.1:654-14875 GCA_002493005.1 Ruminococcaceae bacterium UBA7127 | reverse complement strand
AATTTATTCAAACAATGTTATTTCTATTTTTATTTTTCGGTATAAGATTTATACACTATTGGTTTCAACATCACTATTTTTAGGTGCTGTAAATAACTATAAATATTTTTTAAAATTATTATTTTATGCTGGAAGGAGGTTGCAAAAAAATGAATAGTTTTTTTCAAAAACTAATATTAGTATCTTTGGTTTTAGTAATGTTGCTTTGTAGTGTTTTAAGTGTATCTGCTTATTCATCACTTGAAATAAATGATGGATATGAAATTTTACCTATTGATAATCCAGATATAGAAGCAACGAGGGTGATAGAAAATTCGGAACCGACAGCAGAATCCCAAATGACTAGAGATGAGTTTGTACCCGGTGTGGTTCTTGTAAGTTTCAATAAAGGATGTAGACCTTCACTTGATAAATTGCTTCCGGGTTTTAAGATAGTTGGCAGCAGACTTATAGCTCCAAATGTACACCTTATAACATTTGAAGAAAAAACAACAGAAATAGTTTTGAAAGCTGTTGAGATCTTACAAGCAAGCCCTTATGTCAGGTGCGCAGAACCGGATTATTATATGTATTTTCAACCTTTCATTGAGGGAGATGCTGATGGTGACGGTGTTTTAAGTATTCGCGATGCAACGCTGATTCAGAAATATTTAGTAAATGAAATCAGTCGTGAGCAAATCGATTATTTAAGTGCTAACATTAGCAGATCAGGGGATCTTAGTATATGTGATGCGACAATAATTCAAAAACGAATTGCAGGTCTATCATAATTTGCTAAATCTTTCGCTGACAAAATAAAAAAATATAATTAAGTTATTTACGATAATCTGATAGTGATGTTGAAACATTTAAAATATTTGTAATAGCTCATAATGACTATTACATAATAACTAAAATGAAAATCAAAAAACTAATTTGTTTAGTAATAACCTTTTTACTAATCACAAATACTTTCTCATTGCAAGCATTTGCGGTCCAAGATAATGATGTAATTTTAGAAGGCAACGATTTTGCTCAAGATAGAGTAATTGTTAAGCTAGCAGATAACTCTTATACAACAAGTTTAGATGCAATTACTAATGCTTCTTTTGGAATCTCCTGTTCTGAAATGAGACTTTTGAATCCATCGAACGATGTGGTTATACAATGTGATGGAACATATAGCACAGCAGATATTACAGAAACACAGAATAATGTTTTTGTACTCACACTAGAAGAGACCGGAAAAGAGTCAGTTGAAAGAGCAATAAATACATTAAATGCAAATCCTGCTGTTGAAACTGCTGAACCGGATTATTTTATGGAATGTTCCATAGCTCCAAACGATCCTGATTTTTACCTTCAATATGCACTACAGAAAATCAATGCTACGGAAGCGTGGAATATTACTAAAGGCAGCGAAAGTGTTGTAGTTGGTATAATAGATTCGGGTATTGATGGAGTGCATCCTGATTTAAGTGATAATATTTGGACAAATCCAAATCCAAATACTTATGGATATACTAATGATATTCATGGTTATAATTTTGTGGCAAGAAACGGCGGAACACCAACTGATTTAAACGGACACGGAACTCATGTTTCCGGTATTGTTGGAGCAAAAGGAAATAATTCTACTGGTGTAAGCGGCACAAATTGGAATGTTAAACTTGCATGGCTTGGTATTGGAATAGGAGGTAGTAATAGCGTATCTATTTCAGCTGCAATAGAGGCATTAAATTATGCTAATCTTCATGATATTTTAATCACAAATAATAGTTATGGCGGTGGAAGATATTCTGATCTTTTTAAAGAAGCTATAGAAAATTATAGGGGATTATTTGTAGCGGCAGCAGGAAATTATGGGTCAAATATTGATAATAACGCCTTCTATCCGGCGGCATATGATTTACCGAATATTATTTCAGTAGCAGCTACTGATTCTTCAGATTAATTAGCATATTTTTCAAATTACGGTTCAACTAATGTAGATATAGCTGCGCCGGGAGTAGATATCTACAGTACTTATAATGGCTCTAATTATAAAAATCTTAATGGTACATCAATGGCTACGCCATTCGTAGCAGGAGTTGCAGCATTATTGAAGAGTGAACATTCTGATTTTACAACTGCGCAGCTTAAATCGGCAATATTAGGCAGTGTAGATGTTTTATCTCAATTAAATGGTAAGGTTTCTACCAGCGGTCGTCTGAATGCATATAAGGCATTGCAGAATGCAGGAGCTAATATTGATGTATATTTTCAAAAACCGTCTACATGGAGCACTGCCAACGCTTATTACTGGGCAGAAAGTGGTAATACCCCGGTAAATTGGCCCGGAACATCAATGACATTGATATCCGGTAACATATACAAGGTAACAATACCATCAAATTGTAATAAGATTATTTTTAGTGCAAATGGTAAAACACAAACTGTAAATTTAACTATTCAGGGAAGCAATCAACTGTATATTCCTACAGCAAACACTTGGACAGCATACAATCCGGATGATGTAATGACAATTTATTATCAAAACGATTTAAACTGGACTACACCAAAAGCATACTATTGGGAAAATAATGGTTATTTTCAACCTGTTGAATGGCCCGGTACTGCAATGACTCATGTTAAAGCCAATATTTATAAGGTAGATATACCGACGCTTTGTGATAGAGTTATATTCAGTAATAATGGTAATAGTCAAACAGTTGATCTTACAATATCCGGAGATGGCAAGATTTATCGCCCAACAAGTGAAGTTTGGGAAGATTACAACTATATTACTGATACAACTGCTACACTTTACTTTACTAATGTCAATAATTGGACCCATCCCAAAGCTTATTTATGGAATGGCAGTACAACCATAAATAATAATTGGCCGGGGAAAAATATGACCTACTTATGTAACAATGAATTTGGACAGTCAATTTATACGGTTACATATGATTCTAGTCTTTATGACCATGTAATTTTTACTAACGGTGCAGGACAACAAACAGTAAACATTTCTATAGAACCATCACAATCAAGTGATCCATTTGCAAATCCAACACCAGATGGTAATGGATATTACTTAACAGGAGCAAAAAGCAATAATAAATGGGTTGTTGGTACCTATCATTATGACAGATAGTTTTAGTTATTTAGTTACTAAAACGGTCATTTTGGCGTTTTCACGCCCGAAGACATCAAACAGTAAAACCTCCCTTGTGTAAGGGAGGCTTTTACTTTTCAGAAACAAAAGTGTTGCTACAATTAAACGGTCTGCTCAAATCAGATGCAATGCTATGTTATCGAGTTGTGAACGAGATCATTCCTCATAAAAACACCATGAACCGCCTGTTTTATTGCCCTCGTTTGCAATATAGCAATTCATACCGCTCCAGACAGTAATATCATTGGTTTGATTTACCCAGTTGGTTTCGGTATCCTTAAAAAGAAAACATTTTTCGCCCGGAAGAATAGGTGTATTAAAATCATAATACCATATATCTGTCCCTGCAATCTGTTTCATCAAAACTGCTGTTCCGTTAAGTCCGCTCTGCGCCCAACCGTAAACATATACATCTAACCACTTTGCTTTGGAGTTATCAAAATATACTCTTGAAAGTGAAAAATCTAAAGGTATGTCCTCGACATATGTTCCTGTTGATATTAAACTGTTGTCTGAAATTGTAATGCAATTTTCAGTTGGCGAAACAGTTGCATCCCAATTACTGTAAACATTGCCAAAATCACCCAAAATATCTGTCGGCGGCTCTTCAACTGCTTCAGTAAAACGGTAAACAGATATATCCGTTACGGTATTGGGAAGCTCTGCCCCATAAATATAATAAGGGTAAACAGATTTAATCTGTTCAAGCTTATAACTTTTGCCCGTATTCAAATCATAGGCAAATAGACATACAATATCGTTTGTCATCCAGTCCAACTTTGTTTTAAGATAAAGCTTATATGTTTCGGGATTTGGCTGTGTCGGATTTGTATTTTGATAAACCTGTCCTGCAAAACCGCAGCCGCTTTCAAATTCCGTAATATACTTTTGAATACAGGTAATATCTATAACAGAAATGCGGTTATCCATATTTACATCAGCAATTTTCAGCCGTTCACACGGAATTGTTATAATATTATCTATGTGTTTACTGATAAGAGTGCTGTCATTGATGTTGACCAAACCGTTACCGTCAACATCACCGTAAATCATATCCGAATCATATGAAGAATTTGAGGAACTATTTACCCATATTATCTTTGCATTTTTATCGCCATAGTTTTGCAATATATCCTCTCTGACATTATCTGTAAAGCGAGAGAAATACGCAGTAGAACCATTTCTGCCAAAATAATGGTTTTTAAATTGAATATAAGTATTGGAATCATATGCCGCTCCGTGACTGTTGTCAGTAGAATAGGTTTCCAGCAAATACTTTTTAGCAAGAGCAAAAATATTATTGCTTATGATAAAATCGCCCTTGCTTTTATTTGTGTGATTCCAGCTTTTGATATGAGCGTCCTGTCCCTTATCTTTTCTTTGTGAGCAAAGGCCGTAGCCTGCATACCACATATGATTTTCACTGATATAAAAATCTTTAAAATAATTTGCTTCATTTTTGCCCGAATCCAAAAAATATTCCACCGAATAGTTACAGTATTCCATTACATTGTTTGTGAATTTAATGTTTTGGCAAATGGCGGTACTATCAGGACCATCTTCAAATTGAAAGGATGCAGCGGCATCATAAATCTGACTGAAATAACAATTGTCAACCGTAAAATTCCAAGCAGCGCCATAGATTGTGACACCGTTGCCATAACGGGTAGAACCATACTGAATTGAACCTCCAATCCAATAGGCTTCACAATTTTGTACAGTTAAGCCGTCACAAGAGCCTGCAAAAACGGCGGCACTGCCGCTGTAACGAAAAGTAATATTATCTACGGTGATGTCTTTTCTCCATCCCACATCAATAATATTTCTGTTTTCAGCGAATTCAATACTGTCATACAATTCAGCAGGATTGCCGTCGCTACAATATAAGTAAAGCTCTTTTGTTGCATTTGAATCGTGAAAAAAATGCATATTTTCATCTAAATCGGCATAGGTATCAAAGCTTTTACCGGTTGTTGCATTATAGGTTTTACCGTCTTTTTCTTCTAAAACACATTTAATGCCATGGGCTTTTCCGCCATCAAACACGATATTGCCTACATCTGCTTCTATCTTCTCAGAATACTTATAAATATTGGGCACGTCTGTTTGAAGCCACATACCTGTTTTTGCATAATTATATGATGAGCCGTACAATTCAGGCTTGTTTCCGTGACCATAAGCTGAATATGTGACCCCCGGCGTATGTGCAGTAACCGAACCTCGCCATAACCCTCCACGTTCAAAGTATACAACGTCGCCGGATTTAAGATTAAGTTTGTTCACTGCCGATATAGTGGCTATCGGTGTTTCCGGAGATAATCCATCATTAGTATCCTTGCCGCTGTTAGACACGTAATACGCTGTACCGTTATTTGACGGCAATATTGTTGTGTTTGTATTATGTATAGAATTTATGCGTTCCTTAGTGCTTTCATAAAAACAATTCAAAACTTCAGCTTCGCATAATGTGGCACTATTCACAGATTCCGGGCTTTCTTTTACGTGCTCGGCAGATACAGTTACTTCGCCGAAATTATCAGATGAATTATCCATGGCAAAGGTTTTAGTGCTGAATAATGCAGGTAAAATCAGCACAAAAGCTATCACAAATCTAATTAACTTTTTCATATTCTGTTTGTCCTATACGATATGATTGTAGTCTTGTTATGCTTTTAAATCTATTTCAGGTTGTTACACCGTTTCACAATAGTTGCCTAGAAAGCTGAACTCAGGCATTTCCTCACTGAGTTGGCTCAAAAGTGCAATGACGTTTTCACTGTGAACATTGCCCGAAAAATCAAGATAAAACAGATATTCAAAGCCCTCATCCTTGATTGGACGCGACTCAATTTTGGTGAGATTCAAGCCAAGAGAATTAAAGCGGCACAGCAAGCTGTACAGCGAGCCTGTAACGTGCGGAAGCGAAAAACAAAGACTGATTTTGTTTGCGTTTTCGGGAATGTACAGATTTTTGGAGATAACGATAAAACGTGTGGTGTTGAGGTCGTTGTCCTGAATATGATTGTCAAGAATTTTAAGTCCGTACTCATCAGCTGCCTTGTAGGAGCAGATTGCCGCTACGTTCAGACGTTTTTCTATTGCCGTATCACGAGCAGCTATTGCAGTGTTAGAGCAGGGGGTGGAGTCAAAATTATTGCGTGCAATGTAGTTTGCACACTGTGAGATTGACTGAGGGTGCGACCAGACCTTTTCAATGTCACTTAATTCCGATTGCTTAAGTCCTGCAAGACAGTAGTCAATCGGAAGATCAAGCGCACCTACAATGTAGAAGCGGTGCTGTAAAATAAGGTCATAAACGCTCGAAACAGAGCCTGCCGTTGAGTTTTCAACAGGCAGTACGCCGTAGGTTATTTCACCCTTGTCAACTGCTTCAAACACATCGGCAAAGGTTTTGTAGTTTACGGCAGAGCCGTTTGGAAATAACCTGATTGTTGCCTCGTGACCGTTTGCACCCTTGATGCCCTGATAACCGACCTTGATGTTATCCGACGGCAGGGTGCTTTCAGCATTTGCAATCACAGCTTTAAGAGCCTTTCCGCTGCCCACAATGTTGTACTGTAGCGCACGTGACAGCTCCATTATATTTGAATACAGCAGTCGAGCGTGCGAGCCGTACTCGCCGCCTTTTGCTTCAACTGCATCAAGAATTTCATTTTCTCTGTCCTGATTAAGCACAGAGATGTTGTTTGCCTGCTTGTAAATGCCAACCTCCTTGGCGCAGTCCATACGCTCTTTGAAAAGTCTGATTATCTCATTGTCAATTCTGTCTATATCAGTTCTGATTTCTCCAAGATTTCTCATAAATATACCTCACATAAGGTTAATAATGGCAATGGCGGTTACCGCCTCAATTACAGGTACGGCTCTCGGCACAATGCAGGGGTCGTGTCTGCCCTTGATTTCAAGCTCGGCATTTTGCTTTGTTTGCAAATCAACCGTTTGCTGCTTTTGAGAAATTGACGGAGTAGGCTTTACTGCTGCTTTGAAGATTATCGGCATACCGTTTGTGATTCCGCCCAAAATGCCTCCGCAGTTGTTGGTTAAGGTAACAACCTTGCCGTCCTTGTATTCAAACGGGTCGTTAGACTCTGAACCACGCATTTGCGAAAGCTCAAAGCCCTTGCCAAACTCAATTCCCTTTATGGCTGGCACGCCAAACACAGCCTTGGCTATAACACCCTCAACGCCGTCAAACATCGGGTCGCCAAAGCCTGCGTCAATGCCTGTTACAACGCACTCAATAGTACCGCCGACACTGTCAAGGCTCATTCGGGCACTCTCAACAACCTCTCTCATTTTGTCCTCGGCACTTTGGTCAATCAGCGCAAAAGAGGACAAATTCAGTCTGTCAATTAAGTTGTTGTCAATATTAACAGGGTCAAAATTTCTGTCACACACCTTGCCTATACTGCTGATGTGTGCGGCAATTTTAATACCCTTTTGCTCAAGTATCTGGCGGCATACTGCACCTGCAAATACAATAGGAGCTGTGAGCCTGCCCGAAAAATGACCGCCGCCTCTGATGTCGTTAGCTCCGTTGTACTTTACAAAAGCGGTGTAATCACTGTGACCCGGACGAGGACAGCTTAACAAATTGCCGTAGTCGCCGCTTCTGGTATTTGTGTTTTCAATCACGGCGCAAAGCGGTGCGCCCGTCAGCGTATCATCAAGCATACCCGACAAAATCCTCGGCAGGTCGCTTTCCTTGCGAGGGGTAGCGGTTTTATCTTTGCCGGGTGCACGGCGTGCCATCTGCGTAAGCACCTTGTCAAAGTCTATTTTAACTCCGGCAGGAAGTCCGTCCGCAACAACTCCAATGCCGTTTCCGTGACTTTCGCCGAATATTGAAATTTTAATTTTATCACCTAAGGTCGAGGACATTTGCCTTTCCTCCAATGCTGTTATAATCTGTGTAAAAATCGGGATAGCTTTTGTTGATGCTCATTGCGTAGGTGCACTCTATTTCACCGTCAAGCCCTGCGGCGCAAACACCGGCAGACATTACAATTCTGTGGTCGTTACAGCCCTGTGCAAAACCGCCCCTAAGCCTGTCCGTTCCCTCAATCTCAAGTCCGTCGGACAGTTCTTTTGCTTTGCCGCCCAATGCGTTTATCAGGTCTGCTGTTGCCGTCAGACGGTCACATTCCTTAATGCGCAAGCGTTCTGCATTTATAATTTTGGTTGTGCCCTTGGCAAATGCGGCGCATACACTCAGTGCCGGCACAAGGTCGGGAATTTGTGATGCGTCTATTGTAATTGCTTTAAGATTGCCCTTTTCAACTGTCACACTTGTTTCGGTTTGTTCAACCCTTGCGCCGAATTGCGACAAAAGCTCGGCAATTTTTTTGTCGCCCTGAGCAGAATTTTTGTTTACTCCGTTAACTGTAACTCTGCCGCCGATTGCCGCCGCAACCATAAAGAATGCGGCTTGTGACCAGTCACCGTCGGTAGTGTAGTTGCAGGGTTTGTATGACTGGCATCCGTTTATGTGCCAGCCGTAATCGGTGCTCTGAACCGTCACACCGAATTTTGCCATTGTGTATATAGTCATATTGATATAGCCCACGCTCTCGATAGGGGAGGTAAGAACAATATCGCTGTCGCCCTCAACAAGAGGCAGCGCAAGCAAAAGTCCTGTTATGAACTGTGAACTTATATTGCCCGGAATCTCAAATTTTCCGCTTTTGAGCCTGCCGCTTATTTTAAACGGCAAACCTCCCTCTGTTTCACATTTTACGCCTGCCTTTGGCAGTGCTTCGGTAAAGATGCCGATGGGTCGCTGTGGCAGCAGCCCGTGTCCCACAAAGGTGGCGTTAAGTCCGCCAGCTGCGGCAACAGGAATAAAAAATCTCAGCGCACTGCCGCTTTCGCCGCAGTCAAGGGTAACGTTGTCGGCTGAAAAAATATTTGTGCCGTCAACGGTAAGTGTGTTGCCGTCAATTTTTGCCGTGCCGCCCATATCCTCAATTACTCCGATTGTCGCCTTAATGTCATTTGACAGGGCAACAGGGGAGATGGTGCACCTGCCCTTTGACAGTGCGGCGCAGATGATTGCTCTGTGCACGTCGCTTTTGGACGGCGGAATATTTACTGTGCCGTTTGGGGTAAAGGGGAGATATTTTATATGCGGTTTACTGCTTTTGTCAGTTGACAATGCCATATTTGCGGCTCCTTTATATAATATCAGCGCTTGCTGTGCAAGCACTCCGATTGTAAAAGTATAGTCGATGAATATGCCGACTTTGCTTTATTGCCGATTTATCAATTTTTACTGATAAAATCGTACAACTTTTCAAGCTCAACCTTTTGAGTAAAGCTCGAGCCTATTTCATTAAGCAGAACAAGGTTAATGTCAGAGCCGGAGGTTTTTTTGTCGGTCTGAGCCGCCTTTGCAATTTCGACCAAAGAAGCCTCATCGCTCGTGGGCAAGCCGTATGTTCTGCACACCTCGGCGATTTTGTCGGCTGTGCCCCGTGGCGTAATACCGTTTTTTTCTCCTGCCGTTGTAATGAGAACCATTCCTATTGCAACAGCCATTCCGTGAGTTATTCCGTTAAAATTATATAGTTTCTCGATAGCGTGACCAAGTGTATGACCGAAGTTGAGCAGTATTCGTTCGCCTGCTTCGCGTTCATCACGGCTGACAACATCACGCTTTATGGTTACACAGCGCTCAATTACATCTTCAATATTTTCAAGCGCGTTGCCTTTGGCAAGACTGTCAAAGAAGTCCTTGTCCTTTATGCATCCGTACTTTATAACCTCAGCCATTCCGTCACAAATAAATTTGTCGGGCAGAGTGCTGAGAGTGTCGGGGTCAATAAGCACAGCCTTTGGCTGATAAAACGCTCCTACAAGGTTTTTTCCCTGAGCAATGTCAACGCCTGTTTTGCCGCCGACAGAGGAGTCAACCTGTGCAAGCAAAGATGTCGGAATTTGTACAAAATCAATGCCGCGCAGATATGTGGCTGCGGCAAATCCTGCCATATCGCCTGTAACACCGCCGCCGAGTGCAACGATAATATCCTTGCGCGTCATCTTAAAGTCAGCAAGCGTGTTATACATTTCGGCTATAGTGCTCAGATTTTTGGATTGCTCGCCTGCCTGAAAAACGTGTGATGTGGCGGTAAATCCTGCTTCGGACAATGAATTGAGCACACACCACTGATAGTGCGGCGCAACATTTGAATCGGTAATTACAGTAACCTTTTGTGCGCCCGACAGCTCTCTTATGATTGAGCCGCAGCGATTAATTATTCCTCTTTCAATATGTATATCATAGGGATTTCCCGTATCAACGTGAATCGTTTTCATAATGATAATCCTTTCACTCATTCTCCAAGGGCAACCTTAACCTTGTGCCCCTGCTCAAGCAAATCTGTAAGCGACTCTTTATCGTCAGCTTTAATTGCGTTTTTAATCTTGGTTATATTGTCAATCAGTATGTCAAGCTCGGTAATCAGCGGTTCTTTGTTTTCAAGAAAAAGCTCGCTCCACAGTTTTGAGTTGATGTTTGCCACCCTTGAAACATCACGGTAGCTGCCTGCCGAGAATCCGTTGTGATTGGGACAGCAGGGGCTGAGAACATATGAACACGCAAGCACATGGGGAAGCTGAGAGGTAAACGCAATCATTCTGTCGTGCTCTTCGGGATTAGAAAGCTTGATTTTGCCAAAGCCTATCGACTTGGCAAAGTCCGACAGCATATCAACATGTTTTTGGTCAGCGCCGCAGGGAGTAATAATAAAGCTTGCACCATGATACAGGTCAGCATCCGACACATCAAAGCCGTTCTTCTCTTTGCCTGCCATCGGGTGACTGCCCACAAAGACAAAGCCGAATTTTTCGGCAAGCGCTGTCATCTGAGGGCAAATTGCTCTTTTTATGCCCGAAGCATCTGTGACAACAGCACCTTTTTTTATAAGACTGCCGTTTTGCTCAACAAAGTCCACGTCAGCCTGCGGGTACATACAAAGAATAACAAGGTCGGCTTTTGAAAGGCTGCTTGCGTTGCCTATTTCGTCAACAGCGCCGCATTCAAGTGCCTTTTGAGCTGTTTGCTCGGTACGGTTAATGCCGATTACATAGTGATTTGTATATTTTTTTATTGCCTTGCAAAAGCTGCCGCCGATTATTCCAAGTCCAATAACTGCAATGTTCATTGCAAAGCCTCCGATTATGATAATGCCTTTTTTAGGTCAAATACTTTTTTTGCCACGCCGTCAAACTGTTGCGGAGTCAGCGACTGTGCGCCGTCTGACCACGCGTGCGGCGGATCGTTGTGAACTTCAATGATAAGTCCGTCTGCACCTGCCGCAACAGCAGACATTGCAAGCGGCTCAACAAGCCACGATTTGCCTGATGCGTGGCTTGGGTCAACAATAACAGGCAGATGAGATAGCTTTTTGATAATCGGAATAGCCGATATATCAAGAGTATTTCTTGTAAAGGTTTCGTAGGTGCGAATACCTCTTTCACACAGCATAACCTTGTCGTTGCCGCCTGCCATAATATATTCTGCGCTCATCAGCCACTCCTCAATAGTTGCCGACAGACCGCGCTTCAAAAGAATCGGCTTGTCAATTTTGCCAAGCTCCTTTAACAGCTCAAAGTTCTGCATATTTCTTGCGCCGACCTGAATTATGTCAACGTTTTCAAACATATCAATGTGTGAAGCACGCATAATTTCTGTAACAATAGGAAGACCGGTTTCTTTGCGTGCGATTTTGAGAAGGTCAAGACCCTCTGATTTAAGACCCTGAAACGCATACGGTGATGTGCGTGGTTTGAATGCTCCGCCCCTTAACAGTGTTGCGCCCGATGCCTTTACATCCTTTGCAATCTGAACAATCTGCGCCTCGCTCTCAACCGAACAGGGACCTGCCATAATGTGCAGGCTTCCGTCACCGATTGTTACTTCGTCATTAATTTTAATTGCTGTATTTTCGGGATGGAATTTTCTGTTAGCTTTCTTGTACGGTTCCTGAACACGCTTTACGCTCTCAACAATGTCCTGAGCGTCAATATACTCAATGTCAATCCTTGTTGTGTCGCCGATAAGTCCGAGTACGGTTGATTGAACACCGTCCCATTTGTTTACCTTGACGTCATAGGAGTTCTTAAGCTTTTGAGTGAATTTATTAAGCTGTTCTTCGGTAGTAGATGGTTTTAAAACTATAATCATAATGAAAAACTTCCTTTATCTTTAATGTTAAGTAAATTTAATTTAATATAATAGAATAAAGATATTTTAGCACTTTAAAGCGCCATAGTCAATAGCGGCTTAGACATTTGCATTGTCTGTCGCCTCAATAATCTCAAACGCTGTTTTCAGCGGAGTATTTTTGCCTGTTAAAATAATGTCGGCAGCGGCAGTATACAGTGGTCTGCGCTTGTCATACAGTTCTTTCATTGCCTTGTCTTTATCAGGGCGTTGAAGCAACGGCCGCGTTTTGTCATTGCGAAGACGATATTTAATGATTTCAAGCGGCACGTCAATAAAAACTATTTTATCCTTGCCCTTAAACACCTCGATGTTACGTTCAAATGTAAACGCGCCTCCGCCCGATGCAATAACCAAATCACTCATCTCGGAAAGCTCTTTGCAAGCCTCGTGCTCCATATCTCTGAATCCGTTTTCGCCGTGCTTTTCAAAAATCTCGGAAACACTCATTCCTGCTTTTTTTTCAATATATGTATCCATATCCAGAAACTTTTTGCCTGTTTTGCGAGCAAGATTTTTGCCGACGGTTGATTTGCCGCAACCCATAAATCCGCATAGCACTATGTTGTTCATTCTAAACCTCAAAAATATTTTTATTTATCAAAATGCTTTTTTAGCTCTTCGGCTGAGTCAATACACAGCCTTTCAATGTCTTTCGGGTCAAATTTTGCGCCGTACCATTTTTCGTGAGCCACAACCGCCTGCCATACCAGCATTGACATTCCTCCCACAGCCTTCGCACCGTTTGCCTTGGCTTTTTGGATAAGCAGAGTTTCAAGCGGATTGTAAACTGCGTCAAACACTGCGGCACAGCTGTCAATTATCTCGTCTGTAACGGGAACGCTTTCAACCTTGGGATACATTCCGATAGGAGTTGCGTTTATAAGTACATCAATATTGCCCGAAAGCTCGTCAATCAGACAAAAGCTGACCTTTGCTGACGGGATTGCTTGGCAAATTTCTTCGCACAAATGCTTTGCAATTTCAACATCCTCTTTTCGTACGGCAAACAGAAGCGGTTGCTTCTTAAGGACTACCTCATATGCCATAGTGCGCGCAACTCCGCCGCAGCCGAGAATAACGATTCTGCCTTCAAGAACAATGCCTGCGGCTTCCAAAGCCTTCAAAAATCCGTCGGGGTCGGTGGTATAGCCTGTGGCAATGCCGTCAACATTTGATACTGTGTTAACACTGCCGTACATTTTTGCCTTGTCATCAATTTTGTCTATCTGCTCAATTATATTTTGCTTGTGCGGAATGGTTATGTTGTAGCCGTCAAGCCTTGACAAAACGTTTTTGTATTCGTCAGCCAAATCCTCGGGAGCAACGTCAATTTTAGTGTATTCAGCCTCAATGCCCTGAAGCGAAAATAATCTTTTGTGAATAAACGGCGACATTGTGTGACCGATTGGATGACCGATTACGGCATATTTTTTGGTTGACATAAAATTACCTCCGATTTTATCTATGCAAATTTTAACTTAAAAGCACTTATTTATGCAAAAACAAAAATTTTTTCAAAAAATTTAAAATATATATTGACAAAGCGGTAAATAATCAATAATATAAGTGAAGAGAAGCAAAACATTTTGCTTTCATACCATTGTAGCATATAACACGTGCTTTTGTCCATAATTTACTTTGGGCACATCATAATTATTTAATTAATGGGAGGAATTTATAATGGTATTAGAAAAGGTAAAGGCAATTCTTGCTGAGCAGTTTGACGTTGAAGAGGATACAATTACTGCTGATACAGATTTGCAGGAGGATCTCGGCGCAGACTCACTTGACGTAGTTGATTTGCTTATGTCAATCGAGGACGAGTTTGAGGTTGA
>DKXL01000013.1:0-356 GCA_002493005.1 Ruminococcaceae bacterium UBA7127 | reverse complement strand
AATCGAGGACGAGTTTGAGGTTGAAGTTCCTGACGAAGAAATTGAGAACATCAAGACTGTTGGTTCTCTCGTTTCTTATATCGAGGCTAACTCTTAAGTTTAATTTAGCTGTATAGCTCAAACAGGGGTCACGTTTTTCGTGACCCTTTTAGTTTTGTCGAAAAATAACCGATTAATATTATCTATTGATGCTTTGATATGCCTTTGTTATATAGCAACAAAAAAGAATATTATATTTGTTTATTATTTCTGTTGTTTGTTTTACTTGTATATAGTAAAATATAACTATAATATTCCAATTTGTTTATCGATTTTTGTTATGTTTTAAAAATGTAATGATAATTTTTGTTTATGAA
>DKXL01000020.1 GCA_002493005.1 Ruminococcaceae bacterium UBA7127 | reverse complement strand
TAAAAAACTAATTTATATATTTATTAATTGTTAAATAATTATAGTTGTTAAAAGTTGTTAAAACGGCAAATCTGTACTGCCATTTTTCAAAATATACATTTTAATATTATATTAGACAAGGAGGAATCTATGAATTTTTACAAAAGATTAGTCGCAGTCCTTGCTGTGGGCGCTTTGAGCATTGGAGCTTTTGCATTTGGCGCGTCAGCATACGGTACGGACAATAACACACCATACTCATTTACGGTGCCAGCCAATCAGGAAATAGGTTACGGCAGTGCCGAATACAGGGGGAACTCCGGCATTGAGGTTCCATGGAAAATTGAATTTACATTTTCGGCTGAAGGCAAAGGTACCTCAACGTATTATTATCTCTCCGGTCCATGGTGGTCACACCAATCCAATTCTTATATGATTAAGCAAGGGGAAAAAGCTAAATATTATCACGCTTATGACACTGCCAAAAATATGGATGTTGCTTTGGCTGCATATAATAACAACAAAAATGATAAAGTCTATATGGTAGCCGGCTATTGGGATGAGGAAACTGCTAAACATACATTTTCTGATTATAACTAATAACCAAATTTAAAATTTAGTACAGATTTGCCCGTAACATTCTCAAACGCCCCTGTTGTTATGGTGACAGGGGCATTTGAAATTTACCACTAATTACTTTTTGTTAAAATTGCGCTTACCCCTAAAGCAAAAAAATAAAATAATATAAGTGAGGTGTAATAATGTCATATTATTTTAGTCGTATCATAAACAATAAAATTAAATTAAGCATAGTTTTACTTTTCTTTTTTATTCCTGTTCTCAGCATACTTTTAACTTTAAAAGATATTCATTTGGGGGCTTCGGTGTATTATCCGGAATTAAACGCATTCATCTCCCTATTTGCACCGGTATCGCCGGGGATGAGCAATCTGTTTTTTAACTATCTGCCGCTGCTTTTGGCGATAATTGTAGCAGATGATTGTATCGAGGATTATAAACTGGGATATAAGAATCTGCTTATCACAAAATGGGGCAAAAACAAATATTTTTTGATAAATATGGCTAAGGGCTTTGTATTTTCATTTTTTATAATACTTATTCCTCTTCTTGTTAACTTAGTTATGACGCAATTTATTTTTGCAGGAGGTACTTATACCGCAGTTGACTTCTCATATATTGAAGACACTCCGTCTCTTAAAGAATCTTTTGCTCAACCGATGCTCTACGATATTATGTGTACCTTTATTGCAGTTACATTCTCAGGTATTTTGGGCATGGGTGCAACAGCGGTTTCAATGGCTTTGCACAACAGATTTATAGTTTATCCTATAGTATACATTATGTGGTATCTTTGCAACTCATTGCCGGAGCATAATATTATATGCGCATTTCAACCGTTTACTGAGTATAGGTTAACTGAATCTGCCGGAGCCGTTATGTTTATGTTCGCACTAAACTTTGCCGCAGTAGCTTTTTGTTATATAAAGGTGACTAAGTATGATAAAGTATAAGCTAAAAAAATATTTGATAATAATTCCGCTTGTTTCTGCTTTTTTTATCGGTTTGTGTATATTTGACTATGGTGAATTTTTAAATTTTTTTGTCGCTAACCCTTCAATGAAATTAAGCAACGAAGCTATATTTTTAAATATTGCCGGAGGCAGAACTTACTTGGGTTCTTTTCATGTATCGGTATATTATGTCATAGCATTTGTTCTCTTTTTGTTATATTTACTACCGTCCCCAAAACCAAATGCATTAGTACGGTTGAAATCAAGAAATACATATATAACAAGACGTATAGCGGATTGCAGTATATTAGCCTTTATATTTGCCTTTTTATTAGAAGCGATAAACACTGCGGTTGCCTTTGTATACTTTGACATTAATATTATTTTAAGTCTTAACTTTATTCCGTACACACTGCTTGAACTGCTGACTTTGTACTTGTTTTATTTTAGAGTGGGATTGGTTTTTATTGCATTTGAGGTTATTGCATCAAGAAAGGTTACCCCTTTTATTACAATCGCACTTTTTGTAGTGGAATACACCTTAACACAAACTTTTATGATAAGCAAGGTCTGGCTGCCGTTTAGGGATTCGCTTGTACTTCTTAAACTTATGACAAGACAAATACAGCCGACAGAAATATTCCAAATCTTATTACGAGCGTTGATAATGGGCTTTCTGCTTATTGCATCGTCTTACTTTTTGTTTAATAAAAAGGATGTTTTGAGTAATGCTAAAAAATAAATTTGTGCTTTCAATCACACTGGTTCTGTCGTGCGTACTTCAAATTATCGGATTTTGCCGAGCACCGGCAACATATTTTGAAAACGGATTTATGATAGGACTTGACAAAAAAGATATAGGTTTTGGAGTTGCGACAAGTATTTTGCCGCTGTTGATTACAGTATGCTTTATTTTATTTTTTACAAGCGGCACAGTTGAGAATTTGACGCACGGCTACGGAAAACTACTGATAGTACGCGACTATTCCAAAACCCTTTTGATATTAAAACGCTTTCTTAAAAACTGCCTCACGATAGTATGCATAGTAATTTTTCAGCTTTTGATATTTTTGTTTGTCAATAATTATTTAACACCTGTTGAAAACGGAATGTTAAAAGCGGTGCTGATGTATTTTTTAATTCTAAACGCATTAGTCTTGATGCAGTGTTTTCTTGAAATGTACATACCGGCATATATTGTCAATATAGTGATTTTTATTTATTGTTCGGTTTCGTATTATTTGGTGCAGATGTTTTTCCACTCAACTGTTGCAAAGCTGATTATGTTCCCCTGTCTGTTGTTCGGAATGCAAAACGAAGCGGTCAGTGCAGATAATACATATTATCTGTATTTAGCGGGCGCAATCATAATAAACCTGTTGCTTGTAATCCTTTGTATCAGAAAATTTAAAAAAATCGACATTTTTTGAGGTGAAATAATGGTAGAGATTAAAGATTATAATAAAAAACTCAGTTCAAGGCCAATATTAACAGATATAAACTATACCTTTGACTACGGTAAGATTTACGGGCTTTACGGCCACAACGGTTCAGGCAAAACCATGCTTTTGCGTGCAATCGCAGGCTTGATTGTTCCCGACAGCGGAAAGATAGTTATTGACGGAAAACAACTGCACAAGGACATATCTTTTCCTCCGAGCATAGGGCTTGTGATTGAAAATATGAATCTTTTGCCGCAGTATAATGCGTTTGATAATTTAAAGATACTGTCAAAAATCAAAAAAGTAGCAACGGACGATGACATATCCACGGCAATTGAGCGCGTCGGATTAAAATCCGATCTCAAAGTAAAAAAATTCTCGCTCGGAATGAAGCAAAGGCTCAACATTGCTCAGGCTGTGTTTGAAAAGCCAAAGATTATTTTGCTTGACGAGCCGACAAACGCACTTGACAACGACGGAGTAAAACTGATTTATAAGCTGCTTGATGAAGAGCGAAAAAGAGGAGCTTTGGTGATTATTGCAACCCATCACAAGGAGGATTTGGAAGAAATTTGTGATGTTGTTTTGAAGATGTCAGAAGGTGGGCTGTATGAAAAGTAAATTGTTTACATATAAAGTTATAATCCCTATTTGTATAATTATTGCCGCACTGACCGCATTTTCGTTTTGGGGACGTTCGGCTGTTGTTGTGCCGAGGTTAGAAAAAATGGCGTATCAGCAAGAATACGCGGCAAAGCCTTCTGCGGACGGACTGTTTTTAATCGGCTTTGCTCCGGATGAAAACGGCAAAAAATACGCAACAATATCTATGTTTAACGGCGGATACTATTGCATTCAGGAAGCATATGTCCCCGTCAAATATGATGATATAGATATTATTTCTATTGAAGAGGAGGCTTTCTCGGAATTTAAAGCTCTTAAAAAGGTGGTAATTCCGCAGTCTGATATTGCAACCATAGAGAAAAATGCCTTTAAGAACGCAGTAAATCTAAAGGAAATTTATATTCCCGCAAACGTAACAAGCATCAACAAAGACGCATTTAAAAACTGCAAGAAGTTTACTATGTATGTTGAAGAAGGCTCGTATGCCGAAAAGTTTGCAGTTGACAACAACATCAAATATGAACACTATACCCCTGAGCCGCCAAAGCAGAAAAATACGGATTATTCTAAGGCAAAAATAGGATATACTTATAATGATTTCAATTATGATGTTTTATATTATAAGGATGAGCCGTTTTGTGCAATTTCATATAATCCCATGGGTAGTGATATTGACCTAAAAATCCCCTCTCATATAGATAACATTAAAGTAACGACCCTGCGTGAGCATGCATTTAGCGATTGTTCTGTAGAAACAATAACACTGCCGGATACCGTGACTACCATATGCGACGAGGCGCTTTCGTGCGGCGCATTAACTAAGGTTTACTTTACAAATAACGTTACTTATATAAGCGAGACGGCATTTGAGCGTGCCGAAAATGTTGTTATGTATGTTCCAAAAGATTCCTATGCATATGAATATGCCAAAAAACATAATATTAAATTTGAAGAGATAAGTGATTAAAGCCGCTCTTGATTCATTCAGCCGCCATGTGCAAAACTGCTCATGTGCGGCTGTTGTTTAATTTCGGGCGGCGTGACGCCGCTCACAAATCGAGTAAATAGGTTAATATATTTTAATACGATAGTTGCCCGACAATAACAATTCATTTTCGGACGACACAACGGTCGCCCCTACCGGGTGGGTTTTATAGGTACGCGAGTCGATTCTTGCGTTATGGATAGAAAAATGCATGACTCGGGCTACCAACGTTAAGCTATACTCCAACTAATATACCCGAACTGAAAAAATGTAATTAAAATGTAAAATAATATTGTCTTTAGTCGCCTTTTGTAGTATAATTAGATATATATTTCATCTTTCAGCTACGTTGTTTTGGGGAGAATTATTATGAATAACCGCAATGATTATGATTATTTTGATTTGAATAATTTTGATGACAGCTACGACAGCCGTGATTACCGCCGCAGAACACAGCGCGGTAACGGAGCATATAACCGCAGACCTGCGGGGAATTCTTCCTACAAGCGCCGTCCGTCAAAACGCCGCAACAGAAGGCGCACACGCAACCGCATTATTATTGTGACTGCCTTTATTTTGATTTTGGCTGTTATCGTATTTATTTTCTCTTCTATTATCAAAGGATGTTCCAATGCCAAAGAGGACGCGCTTGCAACGGTTTCAACCTCAACCGTGTCAAAGACCCCTGCGACCAAGACGGCTAAAACCAATGCTGTTGCAAACGACCTTTCTGCGGATTATTTTGTTACGCCAAACATTAAAGATGATAATACTAACGGTGAAATGGCATACAATACGTATGTGTGGAATCATGCAGGCTATGAGTTGTTTGGCAGTGACGATACAAGAGCAAAAAATTATGCTGAAACAATCAACGGCTTTGCCGGACACTTTGGCAGTGACGTAAAGATTTACGATATGATTGTGCCAAACCATACAGAAATGGGACTGCCCCAGCGACTTAAGGACAGTGACGCTCCGTCAACCTCACAGGCTGACAACATAAAGAGCATATACTCCTATTTGTCCGAAAAAGTTACTCCTGTCAACTGCTACAATTTGCTTGCAAATAACAACAAAGAATACATCTACTTTAACTCAGACCATCACTGGACAGGACTTGGCGCATATTATGCATACACTGCATTTGCCAAGACAAATAATTTGCCTGTTTTGTCGCTTGACGACTGCACAGAGATGACCATTGACGGTTTTGACGGCACATTCAAGGACAATTCAACGCAGATAAACTCTGACACGGTTCATTACTGGGATTTTCCTTACAGCGTGTCAATGGAGATTCAAAACGGTTCGGGCGAACCTATAAGCTATGACAGTCCATACTACTCAGCCGCCGCTCCGGGTCCGTATACCTATGGCGTATTTATAAGCGGCGACAATCCGCTTTCTGTGCTTCGCTCAAGCTCAGACAAAGCCGAGGAAGGCAAAAAAATTGCTGTTGTAAAGGAAAGCTACGGCAACGCATTTGTTCCGTACCTTACTTACAACTATGCAGAAGTGCACGTTATTGACTTTAGATCATACGAAGGCAATCTTGTTACCTATTGTCAGGAAAACGGTATCAAAGAGGTACTCTTCCTAAACGGTGTTATGAGTGCAAATACTCAAATTCAACTTGACAGTATGAGTACGCTGTTCAACTGATTTAAGGTCTTACTTTAGTTAATCAAAGCGCTTGTATAGCAAACACAATTTGTCGGAGATTGTAACTCTCACCACTGTTATATACAAATTTTGAAAGGAGGCGACAGCTGTGATTTCAGAAAATGTCAAAGTCAATATATTCGGAAAAATAAGTGACAATCTGTATTCGGGCCATATAAGCTCACAAAGCATTCAAAACAAAAGCGCTTATATTGTATCACGCAAACATCCGAACGAATATTTTGACGGAGTTGTTGTGGCTGTTGCCGAATTTGACGGTCTTGACGAACAACGCCTTATTGTTGCTCCCGTCGGCGAGGTTTTTTATGAGCCTGAGCTTAGAAATCTGCTTGCAAAACTAAAAAACATTTCGCTAAAGAGAATCTTCTGTCTTTATGAAAAATCCTGCGGTGCAATTATCTTTTACAAAAACAAACAAAACACAAAAGTACTGCTTGTAAAAAACAATAACGGCAGATACTGGAGTTTTCCAAAGGGACATATTGAGGACGGCGAAAACGAACATCAAACGGCTATTCGTGAAATTAAAGAGGAAACCGGACTTGATGTAGTTATTGAAAAGGGATTTAGAGAAATCAGCGAATATTGCCCGTTCGGTAAAATCCGCAAAAGGGTTGTTTTCTTCCTTGCGCAGGCGTTTACCGATAATGTCAAAATCCAAGAGGAAGAAATTGATAGCTATATTTGGGTTGACTTGCAGCAGGCAAGGAAAATGTGCTCCTATGATAATGATTTGAGAATAATTGAAAAAGCCGAAACAGCAATACATTTGCTGAGAAATTGAGGACGACCTGTATGTCGTCCTTTTGTATTTATGCCGATATCAAATAAAGGGAAGTCGCTTTGACTTCCCTTTTGTAATACGATATTAAGTTATGAAAACATTGCTTCATAGGTTTCGGCACTGCCTCCGGTGTTGTCGGTTACGGTGATAACCGCCATAAAATCACCGCATTTTTTGCAATACATATACTGCTTTATCTGAGTGCCGTAAACGGTAACATCCATTGCGATTTTTCTGAATGTGTCATTACAGAAATTTATGTCTTTGTTGTCAAGCACTGTTAAGTCAATGTTGTCACCCATTTGGGTTTTGATATTTTTGATTGCTGTGTCAGCATATTCGCCGAGTGTAATGTCGGTGTTTTTGGTACGCTTAAGGTTTTGAAATGTAACTATAATATTCGAGTTGGTTTTGGGGTCGGAAGCCATCATATCGGTAACAGTGAGCATTTTTGCGGCTTCTTCGTTAAATTCGTCACTTTCAATCATATCAAGACCAATATCCATTGCTTTTGCGATTTCCTCATCGCTTGCAAACACCCAGCTGTCAGGCTTGGTAAAGGTAATCCCTGCATACTTGCTTGTGTAAGCATTTCCGCTGACTTCGCCTCTGTCAAACTCTTTGAGTTCATTCGATGTGCACGCTGAAAGCATAACCACAGACAGCATAAGTGCAAATGCCGTAATGGTTGATATAAATCTTTTCATAATAATCCCCTCTGTTTGTATTTGTTATTTTGATGGTATCAAATATTGGCTAAAAAGTCAATAGAAAAGCGGCTTAACGCCGCTCACCATTTGAGTAGATAGCTTTGTTATGAGAATAACCTTTAGTGCCCGAAATTAAAACATAGTAAAAGGGTATCTTGCGTTAGATTTAGAAAAATGCTTGGTTCGGGATACCCATTTTAAGCGGTGGTGCGAGGAATATACCCGAACTAAAAAAGCGGCGTGATGCCGCTCACAATTCGGCGGCGTGACGCCGCCCACAATTCGAGTAGATAGGTCGATATATTTTAATACGTCATTTACCCGACAGTTACATTTTATTTTCGGGCGACCAATGTGGTCGCCCCTGCGGGGTGGGCTTTATAGGTACGCAAATCGATTTCTGCGTTTGATAGTATCAGCACTTTTGTGCCCGACCGCTTTCAAGCAACTTCCTATAAAACAAAAAATCAAAAGGGACAAACCGCTGAGTTTTGCAGTTTGTCCCAAATGTTTTTAGTTCTGCCTTATTCTGTCGGAGTCAATTATTGCACCCGATGATTACAGCCGTTACTGTTTTTCATAAGATTTTGTAATTTTAAAGTCTTTTTTAGGAGTGCCGTCGTTGTTGATATAGTTGTGCTCCGACTTGTAGTATTCGCACGATGCAACCCAATCCATCTTAGGATTTACGGTGCCGCCACCTACTACACTGTATGTCACCCTGAGGAAATCGCCGCCGTTAGTATAATCGTATCCGCTGCCGATGTTAACGCCGTTGAACTTAATCCTTCCGTCAAGTTTGTAATTGATTAATGAACCTGTCTTTGCACTGCCCAGCATCTCTGCCTTGGTTGCCTTAAGACAATTTGAATTATACTTGATGGAGGCCTCGTAGTTTTCAAGCTTTGTAGGAACATTAAGCCTATAGGTACAAACAATTACATCCCCGACTCTGTACTTGTTGCCGTCAACAGTACAAACCTTGTTTTTACTTGTGTTTGTATTTGAACTGCCCTGATTTGATGAGCTGTTTGGTTTTGAAGAACTTGCAGGTTTTGACGATGTTCCTGCATTAGATGCATTACCCGGCTTGCTTGAGCTGTCTGTTTTTCCTGAACTGCTTTGTGCGTTTGACGAGTTGCCTTTATTTGAAGAACTGTTTGCGCTATTTTTGTCTGCGTCGTTTTTATCTGCGTTGTTTTTGTTTGAGTTGTTTTTATCTGAGTCTGTCGACGAATTTTTTGAATTTACGTTTGTTTTATTGTCCCCGTCTGACTCGCTTGATTCAATTATTTTGCCGTTTGAATCAACATATACGGTTTCTTCAACTACTTTGGTTCCCTCTACAATTTTAGTTTCGCTGACAATCTTTGTTTCGTTTGTGTCAGGTTCAACCTCGCCGCAGCCTGTCATAACACTTGCCGCCATTGTCGAAAAAGCAATCATAGACGCTAAAGCAACGATAAGACAATTTTTTTGGTTTTTTTTAAATTTGTTTTGCATACTGCCACTTCCTTAGGAGTTTATCTTTAAGAATATTATAACAAAATAATACGAAAAAATAAAGATAATATGCCAAATTTGTATTCCAAGAAAACTAAAAAATACTTGTCATTATTTTATGCATATGATACAATAAAATTGAGCAATGTGATAACAAAGTGATTGCATTGTGACTAATTTTTAAATTGGTTTACATACATTCCAAAATCTGTATGTAAATGAATTTTAATAAGTTTTAGGAGTGATTTAAGTGAAAACAAAAAAACTTACGGCTTTAATACTTGCAGCTATGATGATTTTTACATCTCTTGCTGTGTCCGTACCGGTTTTTGCGGCGGAATCTGAGATTACGGCTTCTGCTGTACCGTCAGAAAACGTTGTTGACGGAGCAGAGGGACTGTATGCTCACGCAGTAAACGGTTCAGTTGACACAGAAGCGTGGCTTGCATGGCAATCGGAGCACGACGCATATCTTTCAGAGGTTAACCCAAGCGTTAAGTACTTCTTCCTGCCGTCATCAGTTAAGGAATCAGTTGTTGATATCTATAATAACTATTCCTCTGATGTAAGCATAAACGGTGTGACAGTGCCGTCACATCAGACTGTCGCCGTACCGTTTGAAGTAAACAAGGAATATCAGGTTACAGTGAGCGGCAAGCACTTTACCGCAATCTTTATGAAATCCTCAGCCGAAGCGGCAATCTACATTAACAATGCAGACGCTGACGGTGCAGGCACAGGGCTTATTCCGTATTTGAGCATTGACAAAAGTCTAAACGCAAAGGCAACAGGCGCCATTGTTGACGCTGACGGAAGCATTGACAATACAGCTGTCAAGAAAATTAAAGGCAGAGGAAACACAACCTGGTCAATGCCTAAAAAATCATTTAACGTTACATACTCATCAAACGTTAAGATTGCAGGTATGGCAAAGAACAAAAAGTATTCGCTTCTTGCAAACTATCAGGACGACTCGCTCTCGAGAAACAGATTTCTATATGACCTTTCAGACGCAGTCGGTATGCCGTATGCATCCGACTCACGCTATGTTGACTTTTATTCCAACGGCTACTACTGGGGCTCGTATCTTATGACAGAAAAGGTTGAGGTTGGCAAAAACAGTCTTATCAGCGATATTGACGACACTGCTTACCTTAATGCCGACGGCACAATCAATGAGGATTTTCCGTTCCTTTGCGAGGTTGACGCAGGCGCAAAAGAGGGTGACGACTACTTTGTAGAATGTGACAATGGAATTAAGGTTACAATCAAGGCTCCCGAAATTGATCCCGGTATGCCCGGATATGATGAGGTCAAAGAATATGTTCGTCAAAAATACAACGAGCTTGCCGCCGTTGCAGTAAATCCTGATTCAGACCTCTCTAAATATGCCGATATTGACTCGGTGACAAAGCTTTACTTAATCAATGAGCTGGGAAAGAACTGGGATTCGGGCGTTTCAAGTATGTTTATGGTCTATAAACAGGATGAAAACAGCAACTACAAGTTCTTTGGCTCACCTGTATGGGACTATGACAACTCACTTGGCAACGCAGAAGGTGTTAGCTTAGAGCTTACAAATATCGGCGTTAAGGATTATACAAAATACACAGGCTGGTGGTGTAAATTTAAGGGCAAATCAAAACGTGCCACATCCTCCACCAACATTATGAATAACTTTGCAAGGCATCAGCAGGTGCTTGATGCCGCTCCAAAAATTTGGTCTGAAAAGTTTGTTCCTGCAATCGAATACTTTAGCGGCACAACAAAAAGCTCTCCGACAGCAAACGAGCTTTACTCTGCCGATAAGTATTATCAAAATCTCAAGGGCAGTGCCGAGATGAACTACAAAAGCGGATGGCCTATCTACACAAGCGAATGGATTTCAGACCACTCGGCTCTTAACAAGGCAAGCTTTGACACAAAGAACAGCAAGTACTCAGTTGACGGCACAGCCACAACATACGAAAGCAATGTTGACGGAATGTTTAACTATTGCAGAGATTGGCTGATAAGCCGTTCAGCATGGCTGAGCAGTCAGATGTATGTTAACACTGTAGTTCCGGGTGAAAATACTGTTGTATTCTTTGATAACACTCAATACAACTGGGAAACTGTATATCTGTATGCATACCACGCTACATCAAACGGTTCGGTTGAAGTTAACGCCGCATGGCCCGGAGTTCCAATGACAGATTTGGGCAATGGAATGTATAAACTCGTTATTGATAGTAGCTGGAATGATGCATACGTAATCTTCAGCAACGACGACGGAACACAATATCCAACAGACATAGGCTATTTAATCAAAAATGGCGAAACTAAAATCTTTAACGGAAGCGGTCTTGAGGATTATACAGAACCAACACCGATTCTCGGTGATGTTAACAACGACGGAAAAGTTGACATTGTTGACGCAACAGAAATTCAAAAGCATGCCGCCGAAATAGCTGAATTATCAGCTGCACAGCTTGCAGTCGCAGATATGGACGGCGATGGTCAGGTTAACGTAGTTGATGCAACCATAATTCAGAAAATCTTTGCAGAGGTATAAAAGGCAGTATCACACTGCTTTACAAACCAAAAAATAAATAACAAAGTATATTAAATCAAAAACCTCTTTCACTTGATGAAGGAGGTTTTTTGGTTTCGGGAATATTTGTCGCACCATAGCTTAGTAACGGTATCCCGAATCAAGCATTTTTCTAAATCTAACGCAAGATACCCTTTTACTTCGTTATAATTTCGGGCACTAAATGTTATTTTTAAAATAAAGCTATCTGCCCGAATTGTGAGCGGCGTCACGCCGCCGGGCAACTGACGTATTAAAATACATCACGCTGTCTGCTTGAATTGTAAGCGGCATTATGCCGCCGTTACGCCACCCCATTTTCCACAAGCTTTATGGCAACGGCGGTGATATCATCCTCACGTGCACCATCCATTCGTTTGATAGCTTCGCCTACGACCGCTTGAGCAAGTTCCTGTGTGCTGCCCTCATGCCAGGTCTTTATCAGCTTTTCAAGCCATTTTTCATCTCCTGTTAATACTCCGTCAGACACCATAACCACCATATCTCCTGCTGTCAAGCTGACTGTGTCAGTTGCAAACTTGATGTTGTTTAAAATTCCTGCCGGTAAAGAAGGCATTTCTCTTGAAAAAACTCTGCCGTTCTTTTTAAAGTATGTCATAGGAGCACCTGCCTTTTTGAGAGTGACCTTACCCGAATACAAATCAACGCTTGCAACATCAACTGTCGAGAGCGACTCGTCCTCGCTCTTGACCATAAGTGCAGAATTAACAATTTGCAATGAGCTGTCAGCCGACAATCCCGAACGCAAAAGTCTTGTCATAACAGACGCCGCCATATTTCCGTCAACTGCCGCTCTGCCTCCTGTGCCCATTCCGTCGCACACAAGCGCATAGGTTTTGCCAAAGCCGTCGTTAAAGTAGTTAAGGCAGTCGCCGCACAACTTTCCGTTGTTTGCAATGTGCTGGTCTGTTCCGATTTCTACGTCATATACGGGCATCTCACTGAGCGCCGCCCTTATTTTGCCGCATTCGTGACTGATTGAGGGCAGGTCAAACCTTCTGCCGCAACACTTTGATACCTCGCGCATAATCACTCCCTGCGAAAGCGTTTTTGGAGATTTTTCCGACATAGTTATTTCAACCGTCATTCTGCCGCCGTTTGACACAAGGCACACGCACTCCTCAACTATTGTGCCGAGTGACGACAACACAGATATAATGCGCTCTGCACTGTCATTGTCACACTTCATTGTACTCATAAATTCATTTGATAAATCACGCAAAATATCGCTGATTCCCGAAAACTGGCCTGCTACAACGCTTCTTACACCCGATACCCTGCGCTGTGCCTCTAAACACGACAGATATTCCCGATAGTTTGTGTTCATACTGTCAGCAATCTCGCCTTTTTTGCAACACTTCTTCAAAAAGACCTCTTCAACATCACGGTCGGTTACCTTTCCATTTGTTTCAAGCAGTTCTTCAAGGCGGCAAAAATCATCTCTTGTAACTCCCTGCTGATTTTCAAGGCAATACACTTTTAAACCGCAGTTTGCACAAACCTCTTTTTCTGTGTTTTCACACACCCAATCAAAGGTTGGCGAATATAGCTTTTTCAGCTTGTCCGACACCTGATTTACATCGTTTTTAACATTAGACACCGCCTTAGCCGCAAAGTCAAGGCGCATAACAATGTTCTTTCTAAGAGTTTCACCGAGAGAAGTGTTTTTCTCACTTGAGAATACAGGTGAAATTACATTTCCGACCTCTGCGGGCAAAACCATAAACACAACAGCCGCCGCGGCGCTCTCAACAAGAACAGATATCAGCTGAGTATCAGCGCCAAACGCAAGGCTCATAACGCTGTTGGATATAACAAAGCTGATTGCACAGCCTAGCTTGCCGAGTGGTGCAAACAATCCTGCCATAAGTCCGCCAAAAGCAAAGCCTCCGCAGATATAAACGTTATCCCTTGCGGCAATGCTAAACACCGAACCTGTGGCAATTCCGCTTATTGCGCCGCCTGTCACCGAGCCATAGCGTGCGCACAACAGGATTATGAGCATTGCAATTATTCTGCCTAGTGAAATATTTTGATAGGCTATGCTGCCAAACGACAGGATAAGAATACATCCCGTCATCACAAGACTTGCAGTTTCGTGCTGTGAATAAGCGCTGATGCTGCGATTTTCACCGGCGAGCTTAACCGTGATACTTATAAAATATGCCGCCGCTCCGCTGATTACTGCCTCAACTGTGCAGTCTGAAAATGTATTCATAGAGCCTGTGCTTGCAAAAAGCATTGCAACCCCTGTCGCAAAAATAGGTATAAATGCAACAAGCGGAGCAAAGATTCTGCTTTTGTTAAGCTTTGGCAAATCGCTCATTACCCAGCGCAAGCCTCCGATTGCCGCCACAACTGCAAGGTATCTAAAGCTGTCGGAGGGATTGAGCAGTATGTAGCCAAAGGCTGTGCCAATCAATGACGACAAAAGATATTTTTGCGGAACTGCCGCCGCAAACGAAGCTCCAAAAGGAGCAAGGTTGCCGAGCACAGCGCCTCTTGATATTAATATTCCGCATAGCAAATAAACAAAATTCATTACGCCTTGCCTTGCAAAATCACTTTGATATGACTGCCGCCTTTTTTGAACTGCATTTTTAACTTCCACAATAATCATCGTCCTTTATTTTTTGTACTAAAACCGATGCACTTCTAAAATTCCGTTTGCATTTTATCGGCGTTTAGCACGATTTGACTGTTACCCTAATTATATGATTTTTATTACAATCGTTTTGTCTTTTTGTGAATGAGATATTTTATATTGTTTTGTAGAATTATTAATTTACAAAAACAAAACGGCTGTTTTGCGCAAAACAATGTACATTGAGCAAAAAAGCCGTTGTTTAAAAATCATTTTTGGATTATAATAAAAGAAAACTATAATAATAAAAGGAAATTTGCTATGATAATAATGTCAGTTGACCTTGGTAAAGCACGAACAGGGGTTGCAGTGTGCGATAAAATGGAGTTTCTTGCCTCACCCTATACCGTAATTTTTGAGAAATCTCCCACAAAGCTGATGGATAAGCTATGTGCTGCCGTACAAGAAACAAAAGCAGAACTGGTGGTAGTCGGATTGCCAAAAAATATGGACGGAACTGAGGGTGAAAGTGCCCAGAACGCAAGAAAGACTGCGGCTGAAATTACCGAACGCACAGGAATAAAAACATTTTTGCAGGACGAGCGAGGAACAACAATTACAGCCCACAACTTTTTGAACACCACAAATACAAGGGGCAAAAAGCGCAAAAACATTGTTGACGAGGTTGCCGCAACAATTATTTTGCAGGATTTTTTAAATATGCGGCATAACAATTTATAATTCGGCGGCATGATGCCGCTCACAATTCGGGTAGATGGAGTGATATATTTTTATACGTCATTTGCCCGACAATACTGTTTATATCGGATTTTAAGCGAAAATGACAATTCGGCAAGGCATTAAGCCTTGCCGAATTTAATTTTTATATTTCGTCGTCGAGTGCGATTACTTCGCTGTCGTCAGCTGAACTTTCAGCAACAACAGGTGAGTTGCTCTCGAGCTGAACATCTGCATATCTCTGCATACCTGTACCGGCAGGAATAATCTTACCTATGATAACATTTTCCTTAAGACCGACAAGTGAGTCAACCTTACCCTTGATAGCGGCATCAGTAAGAACTCTTGTTGTTTCCTGGAATGAAGCTGCTGACAGGAAGCTGTCCGTTGCAAGAGCAGCCTTGGTAATACCGAGCAGAAGCTGTGTAAATGTAGCCTCTCTGAGTCCCTCTTCGCCTGCGGCAATACGCTTTTTGATCTGCTCGTTCTCAAACAGAACCTCGTTCTTGTCGTAGGTCTGACCTGCCATAAAGCCTGTGTCACCTGCATCATCAATCTTAACCTTACGCATCATCTGACGAACAATAACCTCAATGTGCTTATCGTTGATTTCAACACCCTGTAAACGGTAGGTACTCTGAACCTCAGAAATAAGGTAGTTCATTACTGCCTCAGGTCCTAAGATGTCAAGAATATCATGCGGATTTACAGAACCGTCGGTAATCTTGTCACCCTTCTTGATGTGGTCACCCTCAAACACCTTAACTCTGAAGCCAAACGGAATGAGGTAAGCTCGCTCGTCGCCTGTTTCTTTGTTGTAGATAACAGCGTGCTTTGCGTTCTTGATTTCTTCAAAACGAACGTCACCATCGATTTCACTGATGATGGCAAGGCTCTTTGGCTTTCTTGCCTCAAACAGCTCCTCAACACGCGGAAGACCCTGTGTGATATCTTCTGCCGATGCAACACCGCCGGTGTGGAACGTTCTCATTGTAAGCTGTGTACCCGGCTCACCGATTGACTGAGCGGCAATGATACCAACAGCCTCGCCGACCGTTACAGGTTGACGATTTGCAAGGTTTGAACCATAGCACTTACGGCAAGCGCCATGCTTTGCACGGCAAGAGAGAACAGAACGGATTTTGATGCTTTCAACGCCTGAATCAACGATGATGTCTGCCTCTTTTTCTCCCATCATAACATCCTTTGACACAAGGACGTTACCGTTGGAATCACAGAAATCGTCAAGCAAATATCTGCCTATAAGACGCTCGTGCAAGCCCTCAATTACGTTGGAATCGCCAACCTTGATGTCAAATATTTCAAGACCCTCGGTTGTGCCGCAATCCTCGTCACGAATAATAACCTCTTGTGATACGTCAACAAGACGACGTGTAAGGTAACCTGAGTCAGCGGTTCTGAGCGCTGTGTCGGCAAGGCCCTTACGAGCACCACGAGATGAAATAAAGTATTCGAGAATGTTAAGACCCTCACGGTAGTTAGCACGAATAGGAATTTCGATTGTTTTACCTGATGTATTGGCGATAAGACCACGCATACCTGCAAGCTGACGAATCTGGCTCATACTACCACGAGCACCTGAATCAGCCATCATAAAGATTGGATTGTAGCGGTCAAGATTCTTTTGAAGGGCATCGGTTACATCGTTTGTAGCCTTTTCCCAAATGCGGAGAACATCGTTATAACGCTCCTCGTTAGAACGAAGACCCATCATATATTCATCACGAATAACGTCAACCTCTTCCTCTGCTCTTGCAATGATTTCTTTCTTTGCAGGAGGAATAACAGCGTCACATACAGCAACTGTAATAGCGCCTCTGGTTGAGTACTTATAGCCCTGTGCCTTGATGTTGTCAAGCACTTCGCTTGTTGTTACAGTTCCGTGAATCTGAATACATTTATCAATGATTTTCTTAAGGCCTGACTTGCCTACAAGGAAGTCAACCTCAAACTTAAATTTATTTTCCGGAATACTTCTGTCAACAAAGCCCAAATCCTGCGGAATAGGATTGTTGAAGATAATCTTACCGATTGTTGTATCTACGAGATCAGACTCAATTTTTCCGTCAATTTCCATCTCGCGGCGAACCTTGATTTTGGAATGAAGCTCAATAACGCCTGTCTGGTAAGCCATCATAACCTCGTTAATATCACGGAATACCTTGCCCTCGCCCTTTTCGCCGTCCTTGTCAAGAGTCAGGTAATAAGAACCAAGAATCATATCCTGTGACGGAACAGTTACAGGCTGACCGTCTGACGGCTTGAGCAGGTTGCCAGCCGCAAGCATAAGGAATCTTGCCTCAGCCTGAGCCTCAGCAGAAAGCGGAACGTGAACAGCCATCTGGTCGCCGTCGAAGTCTGCGTTGTAAGCAGTACAAGCAAGCGGGTGAAGCTTAAGTGCACGACCCTCAACCAGTACAGGCTCAAACGCCTGAATACCAAGACGGTGAAGTGTAGGAGCACGGTTAAGAAGAACCGGGTGACCCTTGATTACAACCTCAAGTGCATCCCAAACGTTGTCCTTTGCACGTTCAACTGCTTTTCTTGCGGATTTAATATTCTGTTCAGCCTTTGTTTCAACAAGACGTTTCATAACAAACGGCTTAAACAGCTCAAGCGCCATCTCCTTTGGAAGACCGCACTGATACATCTTTAATTCAGGACCTACAACGATAACCGAACGACCCGAATAGTCAACACGCTTACCGAGAAGGTTCTGACGGAAACG
>DKXL01000017.1 GCA_002493005.1 Ruminococcaceae bacterium UBA7127 | reverse complement strand
GCTCCACAGAAAGAAGGAGCACGGCTTCAGAAAGAGAATGGCCACAGCTAACGGCAAGAAAGTTTTAGCAAGAAGAAGAGCTAAAGGTAGAAAAAGGTTGTCTTACTAAAGAAAAGACCACTTTTAATCGGTGGTCTTTCTTTTTTAGTAACCATTGTTTGCAGGGTGGTTAATTAATGAGTGAATATATCACTTTGAAGGACAACAGGGATTTTTCAAGACTGTATAAAAGGGGAAAATCCTTTGTGAGTCCTGTTTTGGTAACTTACATATTGAAGAACAAATCCGATAACCTGCGTTTTGGAATAACCACCGGCAAAAAGGTTGGAAAGGCAGTTAAGCGAACAAGAGCAAGACGAGTAATCAGGGCGGCTTATTATGAACTTTATCCCAATATAAAAAGTGGCTACGACTTTGTTTTTGTTGCCAGAGGAAAGACACCATATGCTAAGTCGCAGACAATCTGCTGTGCTATGAAAAAGCATCTTAAAGCGGCGGGGGTCTTAAAAGAGGGATAACTATGAAAAAAATTCTTCTGGCATTAATCAGATTTTATCAGTCCGCTGTTTCTCCGCACACTGCAAACCACTGCAAGTATATACCTACTTGCTCTCAATACGGTGCGGAGGCTATTGAAAGGTTTGGTGCGCTGAAAGGCACCGCTCTTACCGTTTGGCGAATTATGCGCTGTAATCCGTTTTCAAAGGGAGGGTTTGACCCTGTTCCGCAGAAAAAAAAGCGGTAAGAATTTAAAGTGAGGTAACTATATGCAAATCTTTGGTTTTCTGGGAAGCTTGCTCGGTTATATATTGTGGGGAGCTTTCTACATTTTTAGAGATTTTGGTCTTTCAATTATAGTATTTACATTGATTGTAAAAATTTTGATGTTTCCTTTTTCACTCAAACAGCAAAAATCAATGGCGAATATGTCAAGACTTTCCAAAAAGCAAAAAGAAATTCAGGAAAAATATAAAAACAACAGACAGCTTGCACAGGAAGAAATGGCAAAACTCTATGAAAAAGAGGGAGTCAAGCCTTCAGGCGGTTGTCTTACAACACTTATACCAATGCTTGTAATTTTCGGCGTATTTTATGCAGTTGCATATCCTCTGACAAATACTCTGCATCTTGACAGTGCAAGTGTTAACGAGGCTATTGCGTATGTAAATACAATTCCCGGATATGCTATGGACGTTAATCCGACTTACCAGCAAATTAGTTTTCTTAACATTTTTCCTGACATAGCAAATACAGAGGCAATCAGAAATATTTTTAATCCTGAACAGATTGATACTATAACAATGTTTAGCAACGGATTTAATACATTTGGAATAAATCTGTTTTCTGTACCAAAGGATTTTGGATTTTTCCATCCTATGATTTTGTTCCCGATACTCTGTTTTGCATCAAATGTTGGCTCACAGCTTATTATGACAAGAATAAACAAAAATCAAATGCAGCAACAGGGCTGTATGAAGATTATGATTTATGTTCTTCCGTTGTTCTCTGCATACATTGCATATATCGTGCCTGCAGCAGTTGCATTCTACTGGATTATTTCTTCATTAATAAGTCTTGTTCAGTCTGTAATTCTCGGCAAGATGTTCAGTCCGGCACACATGGTTGCTAATTCGGAGGCAAGACACGTTGCACTGTTGTTTGAACAGGAAGCAAAGGTTGAATATGCATATGTTCCGCATGAATTGCCGACAAAATCCGGTGCAAATTCAAAACAAAAAAAGAAAAAGAAGTAAAGAATTAAGGTGATACAGTGATTAAAGAGGCTATTGGCGTTGGCGAAACAGAGCTTGACGCACTTAATGACGCAAAAAAACAGCTTGGTTTGGATGAAACCGCAGATGTTGAATTTGAAATTATTCAGCGTGCCGAAAAGAAAAAGTTTGGATTGTTCGGCGGTTCACCTGCTAAGGTTAAAATAACATTAAAGGCAGAACCTACTGACGTTGCTGAGGAATTTCTCAGAAATGTTCTTGATGGTATGAAACTTGAGAGCATTGAAATTGAAAAGACCGAGGATGAGGGTGCAGTTAACTTTAATCTTTCGGGTGAAGAGGTAGGATATGTAATCGGCAGAAGAGGAGAAACCCTTGATGCATTACAGTATCTTACAAGTCTTGTTGCAAATCATACAGATAATCCTTATATCAAGGTTACTATCGATACAGGCAATTACAGAGAAAAAAGAGAGAAAACTCTTGAAATTCTCGGCAGAAAGCTTGCTTTCAAGGCTGTTAAAACAGGCAGAAAAACTAACCTTGAACCGATGAATCCATATGAGAGAAGAATTATTCATACTTCTGTACAAAAGGTTAGCGGCGCAATCTCATGGAGTGAGGGTGAAAATGCAAATCGCCATGTTGTGATTGGCCCTGACCCAAAGGCTAAGAATGTTCGCAGAGGCGGTTATAACAAAGGCAGAGGCACAAGACGCCCCTACAATGCAAATCGTTCCGAGCAAGCAACTTCAGTAAACACAGACAGAAAACCACTCAATGAGGGCGGTACAACAGGTCTTTACGGAAGAATAGATAAATAATAACGGGGCGGTTTTACCGCCCTTTATTTTTATTTTTTTAGTAACGGTGCAGAAATTTTGTACATAGAAATTCAAGAAAAAGCAAGTTATATCGTTGTTTTGTAAGCGGTGTCATACCGCCATACCAAAAGTAAACGTAAAGTAATAATGTAGAAAACAGTCGGGCACTGACGTATTAAAAAATATGAAGCCGTCTGCTCGAATTGTAAGCAACGTCACGTTGCCTAGGGGTTATGTTATGAATGAAAATAAAACTATTGCTGCTATCAGCACTGCTCAGGGTGAGGGAGGAATAGGTGTTATCCGCATTTCCGGTGATGATGCCTTGATGATTGCTGATAAAGTTTTTAAACCAATATCAAACAAAAAGATAACTGATATGAAAGGCTACACGGCTGCCTATGGCAAGGTTTGCTGTGACGGCGAGGTCATTGACGAGGCGGTTTTGTTAGTATTTAAAGCACCTCACAGCTATACCGGTGAAGATGTTGTTGAAATTTCCTGTCACGGAGGAATCTATATAACAAAACAGGTGCTAAGGGCGGTTTTGAACGCCGGCGCAGAACCTGCTCTTGCAGGTGAATTTACAAAACGTGCATTTCTCAACGGAAAAATAGATCTTACTGAGGCAGAAGCTGTAATTGATATTATAACCGCAAAGAGCAAGGGTGCGGCAAGGGCCGCTCTTTATGTTAAAGACGGAGTGCTTCGCAAGAAAATTGATGAGGTAAAAAATAATTTGCTTGCACAGGTTGCCCATCTGTCTGCTTGGGCTGATTATCCTGAGGAGGATATAGCCGAAGTAACTGACAAATCAATTATTGATGTTTGTAATAATTCGATAGGAACTCTTGAAAAACTGCTTAAAAGTTATGACTGCGGTCAGGCTGTGAAGCAGGGAATTGACACTGTTATTGCAGGCAGACCAAATGTTGGAAAGAGTACTCTTATGAATCTTTTGTCAGGGTATGAAAAAAGTATTGTTACCGATATTCCGGGTACAACAAGAGATATTGTTGAGGATACGGTTGTTGTCGGTGACGTTGTGCTACGGCTAAGCGATACTGCCGGACTCAGAACGACTGAGGATACCGTCGAAAAGATTGGTGTTGACAGGGCAAAAAAACGTCTTGAGCAGTGCGGTTTATTACTTGCAGTTTTTGATAACGGCAGAGAACTTGACGACGACGATATTAATCTTATTGATTCGGCAAAAAATTTGCCTGCTATCGCTATCATAAACAAAACTGATTTAAATAGAAAAATTAATATTAAATATATTGAAGAAAATATAAAAAATATAGTATATATATCTGCATATAATGGAGAGGGAAAAGATGAGCTTGTTGCCGCTATTGAAAAGATTGCGGGAACAGACAAATTTAATCCTAGTGAAGGAATTTTGTCAAACGAACGTCAGCGATTAGCTGTAAGAAATGCATTAAATTCTGTTAAAGAGGCAAAATCAGCTCTTGAATATGGAATGACTTTTGATGCTGTTACGGTTTCACTTGAGGATGCAATTTCAGAATTACTTGAATTGACAGGTGAAAAAACGAGCGATGAAGTTATTGACAGAGTATTTCACAACTTTTGTGTTGGAAAATAGGTGATTAAAATGAATTATTTTGCAGGTGAATATGATGTTGCCGTTATAGGTGCAGGCCATGCAGGAATAGAAGCAGCACTTGCGGCCGCACGACTTGGCTGTAAAACAGCAATTTTTACTATAAATATGGACGCTGTAGGAAATTGCCCCTGCAATCCGTCGATAGGAGGAACTGCAAAGGGACATCTTGTGCGAGAGATAGACGCACTTGGCGGTGAGATGGGTAAGACAGCCGACGAGTGTTTTTTGCAGTCAAGAATGTTGAATAGGGGAAAGGGACCTGCCGTACATTCATTGCGTGCTCAGATTGACAGACGTAAATATTCTGAGGTTATGAAGCATAAGCTCGAGATGCAACCAAATCTTGAACTCAGACAGGCAGAAATAACTGATATTGAAAAAACAGATGAAGGCTATGAACTTACAACACGTATGCTTGCTGTATTTAAGTGTAAAACAGTAATAGTAGCAACAGGTACTTATCTTGGCGGAAGAATTTTTGTAGGTGAGGTTTCTTACGAAAGCGGCCCTGACGGAATATTTCCTGCGTGTTTTCTTGGAAAAAGTCTTAAAAAACTTGGGTTACCTCTTAGACGTTTTAAAACAGGAACACCTGCAAGGGTTCTGAAAAGTTCAATAGATTTTAGTGAGCTTGAGGTTCAAAAGGGTGATGAACCACCCCAACCGTTTTCTTATGAAACTGAAAGCCTTGGCGAAAATAAGGTTGACTGCCATATAAGCTGGACAAATGATGATACTAAACAGATTATTCTTGATAATATTCATCGTTCACCGTTGTATGCAGGAAAAATTGAGGGTGTAGGTCCTCGTTATTGTCCGAGCTTTGAAGATAAGATAATGCGGTTTAAGGATAAACCGCGCCATCAGTTGTTTATTGAGCCGTGTGGAATTAATACAGAAGAGATGTATTTGCAGGGAATGAGTTCATCACTGCCTGAAGAGGTACAGCTGAGTTTTTACCGTACAATTAAGGGACTTGAAAACTGCGTTATAATGCGTCCTGCATATGCTATTGAGTATGATTGTGTTGATCCGCTTGCTATGAACGCTACTCTTGAGTTTAAGAATTTTGAGGGACTTTACGGAGCAGGACAGTTTAACGGAAGTTCAGGTTATGAGGAAGCCGCCGCACAGGGATTGGTTGCTGGAATAAACGCTGCGCTAAAGGTTCTTGGCAAAGAGCAGATTGTTCTTGACAGATCTGAGTCTTATATAGGTACACTTATAGATGATCTCGTAACCAAAGGTGCAAATGAACCGTATAGAATGATGACTTCACGAAGTGAATACAGACTTGTACTTCGTCAGGATAACGCTGACGAACGGCTTACACCGTTGGGCTATAAGATTGGGTTAATCAGTGAAAAACGTTATAACAAATATTTGCTTAAGCAACAACAAAAGAAACTGGAAATTAAACGGTTAAAAACTACCGTTGTTTCACCGACAGAAGAGGTAAATAAGATACTTGTTTCACGTGAAACATCTGAGATAACAACAGGCGTTCATTTGATTGACCTGATAAAGCGCCCTCAGCTTGGATATGATATTTTAAAAGACATAGACAAAAACAGACCCGACCTTGACCCTAACATATTTGAACAGGTTGAAATAGAAATAAAATATGAGGGATATATTCAAAAACAACTCAAACAAGTCGAACAGATGAAAAAACTTGAAAACAAACTGTTGCCTAAGGACTTTGATTATAAAACCATAACAGGATTGAGACTTGAGGCGCAGGAAAAGCTAAATAAAATCAAACCGCTTAATATCGGTCAGGCATCACGAATTTCAGGTGTATCGCCGGCAGATATAAGCGTTCTGCTCATTTGGCTTGCACAAAACAAACAGAGGTGAAGCTGTGGATATTAAAGCTGTACTTAAAACTGCAACACAAGATTATAAAATTGAACTTGATGATGCTAAGCTGATTAAGTTTGAAAAGTATTTTAATTTGCTTGTTGAATGGAATGAAAAGATGAATCTCACTGCAATTACCGATGTATACGGCGTTGTAGTCAAACATTTTGCTGACAGTCTTACCTTTTTTAATTATATAGATGTTCCGAATAATGCAAGTATAATTGACGTCGGTACAGGTGCAGGATTTCCGGGTGTGGTTCTCAAAATAGCCAGGCCTGACATAAAGCTGACGCTTCTTGACAGCCTTAATAAAAGATTAAATTTTTTGGATGTTGTTCTTGAAAATCTTGGATTAGAAGCAAATTTGGTACACAGCAGGGCAGAAGAAGGGGCAAAAAATGCAAAATATAGAGAAAAATACGATTTTGCTGTTTCTCGTGCCGTAGCAAGACTTAATGTTCTCGGTGAATATTGCTTGCCGTATGTTAAATTGGGCGGCAGGTTTGTTGCACTCAAGGGCCCTGATGCTGAGAATGAAGTAATATCTGCGAAAAGTGCTATTGCCCAACTTGGCGGAAAAGTAAGCAGCATTAACAATTTTAATTTACCAAATGATGCAGGAAATCGAGTTATAGTTTGTGTCGATAAAATAAAGTCCACACCAAAACAATTTCCAAGAACATCTCAAAAAATAAAAAATAATCCGCTTTAGTTTTGCTTAATAATTATTGTGTGCGACAGAAAGTGACAACATTTTTAAAATATTACCAAAAAATGGTAAAACATAACATAATACTTACTCAAAAAGCGACAACAACCGCACTCGCAATGTGTTATTATAATATCACAGGGACAACCCCTGATGCTATTAAGACACGGGGCGATGCGGTTGAATTTTTTAAATAGAAATGAAAACAAAATTGCAGAAATTCCTATAATAAAAATACGACCAAACAAGGCTCAACCGCGCAAGATGTTTGACGAACAAAGTCTTGCAGCTCTATCACATTCAATCTCAGAAAACGGTATCTTGCAGCCGATTACTGTGCGCAGAATATCTGCGAGTGAATATGAGCTTGTCGCCGGAGAACGTCGTCTTAGGGCATCGGCACTTGCCGGACTTCAAAAGGTTCCTTGTATAATAGTTAAGTGTTCCGACAAAGAATCTGCGGTTTATGCGCTCCTTGAAAATCTCCAGCGCAGTGACCTCGGAATATTTGAAGAAGCCCGCGGCATTTCTAAGTTAATGCGTCGTTACGGTTTTACCCAGGAGGAAGCAGCGTCTAAACTGGGAAAATCACAATCTACCATTGCCAACAAACTAAGACTTTTGCGTCTTACATATGAGGAGCAGGAGTGGATAGTTAACGCAGGACTTTCAGAGCGCCACGCAAGAGCGCTGCTTCGTATTGAAAACGAAAAGCTGCGCCGAGAGGCTCTGTCACGAATAGTTGCAGAAAATCTCAACACAAAGCAGACCGATGACCTTGTCAGCATTTTAATTAACACAGCCCCCAAGGCTGAAAAGTCAAAGGGCAGCAGTAAAGCGGTGATAAAAGATCTCAGAATATTTGTTAACACAATTAACAAAGCGATAGACACTATGCGGCTTGCCGGAATTCAAGCACAATCAAACAAAACAGACACAGACAATTTTATTGAATACACAATCAGAATTCCAAAAAGACCGCAATCAGGTGTTGAAAAATCCGCTTAAAAAGCTTTCCAGAGGATGCGAAAGCATCCGTTCCACTCATACCCATTTCCTTATCTAAACCCCTTGCAAAGAGCCGTACAGTTACTGTGCGGCTCTTTGCCCTTTATAAGGTTATATTTAATTACATTAAAATTATGAGTTACGCAGAAATATATGTTTCACGTGAAACATTGGTGTAAAACAGTAATTTTTTCAAAATATATATGAAAATACTTTAAAATCACCCTAAGATATGCTATAATAATTTCATAAATTCGGTTATTACAGTGAAAAATGTGATTGTTTACTATTTGTTGCCGATTTGCGGCAACAAATGACGATTGCATATAATGCAAAACGTATATGTTACAAAGCAGAAAACTAAAGAAAATTCGCCGCAGAAAGGCGAAAAACAGAATTTATCTCTAAATAATAAAAACAGGGTGATTTTTTGGCAAAAATAATAGCAGTTTCAAACCAAAAAGGTGGCGTAGGCAAAACAACCACTTCTGTTAATCTTGCGGCATGTCTGGGAATACTCGGAAAAAAGACGCTTCTTGTTGATGCAGACCCACAGGGCAATGCCACAAGCGGTGTTGCAATAGACAAAAGTAAGGTTAAAAATTCAACCTACAATATTCTTGTTGACGAAATAAAAGCAGAACAATGTATACTTGCAACACAGTATCAAAACCTGCATATTTTGCCGTCAAGCCTTGATTTGGCGGCGGCAGAACTTGAAATAGCAGACAAAGCCCATCGAGAGGCTTTACTCAAAAAAGCATTACTGCCAATAAAGCAGTACTATGACTACATAATAATTGATTGTCCTCCATCACTGGGTTTAATCACAGCAAATGCTTTGACGGTTGCCGATACATTTTTGGTTCCGATACAGTGCGAATATTACGCACTTGAGGGTCTGTCTCAACTTATGAATACCGTGCGCAGAATAAAACGTCAGTATAACAGCACGATTGATATTGAGGGCGTGTTGCTGACAATGTTTGACGGCAGATTGAATCTCACACAACAGGTAGTTGAAGAGGTCAAAAAGTTTTTTCCGCAAAAGGTATTTAAAACAGTTATACCGCGAGGCGTCAGACTTTCTGAGGCGCCAAGTTTTGGTATGCCTGTAATTTACTACGATAAATCGTGCAAGGGAAGTCTGGCTTACACGGCTCTTGCAAACGAAATCATTGGAAAGGAGCGTAAATAATGGCAAAAAAACTCGGCGGTCTCGGCAAAGGTTTAAACGCCATATTTATAGAGAATGACGCTGAAACCGATAACGGCAGTGTAACGCTCAAAATATCAGAAATTGAGCCAAACAGACAGCAGCCGCGTAAAGAATTTGATGAACAGGCATTATCAGAGCTTGCTGAGAGCATCTCACAACACGGACTTTTGCAGCCATTGCTTGTTCGTCCGCTGACACTTGGCGGATACCAGATAGTAGCAGGTGAGCGCCGCTATCGTGCAAGCCGAATGGCAGGACTCACGGAAGTTCCTGTAATTATACGTGAATTAAGCGACACTGAAACAATGGAAATTGCGCTCATAGAAAATTTGCAGCGAGAGGATTTAACCCCTGTTGAAGAGGCTTTGGGCTACAAGGCACTTATTGACGAGCATAATTTTTCTCAGGATGAAGTAGCCAAATCAGTTGGCAAATCCCGTCCGGCAATTACAAACTCACTCAGGCTTTTAAAACTTCCCGAAAGTGTAATGGAGTATTTAAAAGAAGGCAAAATTTCGGCAGGACACGCAAGAGCATTGCTTATGCTTGAAGATGAAAGCTTAATGATTGAGCTTGCAGAAGAGATAGTCAGCAAGGATTTATCTGTAAGACAGGTTGAAAAGATTTGCAAAAAGAAGCCTAAGGCAGAAAAAGAAGAAAAAACAGAAAAAAAACCATCATTTTACAGTATGGTTGAGCTTGCACTGAGCGAAAGTCTTGGCAGAAAAATCAGCGTATCAAAAAACAAGGGAAAAGAAGGCGGAGTTCTTCAAATTGAGTTTTATTCTGACGAAGAGCTTACAGAACTGTCAAATAAATTAAAATAAAGAGGTAATTAAGATGATAGATATTAAATTTTTAAGAGAAAACCCTGATGCAGTAAAAGAAAACATAAAGAAGAAGTATCAGGATCACAAACTTCCGTTAGTTGACAAGGTAATTGAGCTTGACGCACAGAGTCGTGCTGTAAAGCAACAGGCTGACGACTTGCGTTCAAACAGAAACAAAATTTCTAAGCAAATCGGCGCACTTATGGCACAGGGCAAAAAAGAAGAGGGTATGGCACTTAGAGAAGAGGTAACCAAGCAGGCACAACAGCTTGCAGAGCTTGAAGAAAAGGAAGCAAAGCTGAGCGAAGAAGTTACCTCAATTATGATGCAGATACCTCAGATTATTGACGAAAACGTGCCAATCGGCAAGGATGACAGCCAAAATGTTGAGATTGAACGCTTTGGCGAGCCTGTAACACCTGATTTCGAAGTCCCGTATCACACAGATATTATGGAAAAACTTAACGGAATTGATCTTGATTCGGCAAGAAAGGTAGCAGGAAACGGATTCTACTATCTTATGGGAGATATTGCAAGACTGCACAGCGCCGTTATTTCATACGCACGTGACTTTATGATTGACAGAGGATTTACTTATTGTGTTCCTCCGTTTATGATAAGAAGCAATGTTGTAACAGGCGTTATGAGCTTTGCTGAAATGGACTCAATGATGTATAAGATTGAGGGAGAGGACCTCTACCTTATCGGCACAAGTGAGCATTCAATGATAGGCAAGTTTATTGACACCATCAACAGTGAAGAAAATCTGCCTTACACACTCACCAGTTATTCACCGTGCTTCCGCAAAGAAAAGGGTGCACACGGCATTGAGGAGAGAGGTGTGTACAGAATACATCAGTTTGAAAAGCAGGAAATGATTGTTGTTTGTAAGCCTGATGAAAGCAAGATGTGGTTTGACAAGCTTTGGCAGAACACAGTTGACTTGTTCCGTTCACTCGATATTCCTGTTCGCACACTTGAGTGCTGCTCAGGCGACCTTGCAGACTTGAAGGTTCGTTCGCTTGATGTTGAAGCGTGGTCACCTCGTCAGCAAAAATATTTTGAGGTTGGCTCTTGTTCAAATCTCGGCGACGCTCAGGCTCGCAGACTAAAAATCAGAGTATCGGGGGAAGGCGGCAAAAAATACTTTGCACACACCCTCAACAACACAGTTGTTGCACCTCCGAGAATGCTGATTGCATTCCTTGAAAACAACCTTAACGAAGACGGTTCTATAAGAATTCCTGAAGCGTTAAGACCATATATGGGCGGCAAGAAATTAATAAAATAATTCGCATATGTTCCGTATAAGCCAAATCTATTACAAAATTGAAATATGTATATTTTGGGAATTTTGTTGACAATGGAATACAAAATATGCTATTATAATTTTGCTCAAACATATTGAGTAAATTTAATATTACAGAGGGGTTTATTATGCAGAATAACACAAAAGGCAAAGCTATTGCCGCATTAATTCTCGGTATCGCTTCAGTAGCATTACCATGGTTCGGTTTCACATCAATTCTTGCTATTGTTGCAGGTATTGTAGGTCTTATACTCAGCATCCAGGCTCGCAAGCCAATGGATGAGAACAAGGGTATGGCAACAGCAGGTCTCGTACTCAGCATTATCGGTGTGGTTTTAAGCGGAATTATGCTCGTTTGCACAATTTGTGCTGTATGTGCAGTTACAAGTGCTGCTTCATCATTAGGTTCATTGGCAGCATATTATTAATCAGAAAAAACTGAATTATACCAGCCTCCTGTGCTATGATGCAGGAGGCTGTGTTTTTGGAGAGAAAAGATGTTTCCTTTAATAAATTTGTTTGGCAGAGAATTGTCAACATACGGAATTGTATCGTTAATAGGAATATTGATTAGCGGATTGTTTGTTTGCAAAACCGCAAAAAAGCGCGGCCATGATGACAATGACTTTATTGTTTTTTTGCTGATATGTTCAATCGGAGTATTTGTGGGCGGCCATATTATTTATGGTGTGACAAATGTTAACCTTCTGATTGAATGGCTGACGCATTGGTCAAAATACACGTCAACATTTGATGAATTCCTGGCAAACGTAGCACTTGTATTTGGCGGTTCGGTTTTCTACGGAGGATTGCTTGGCGGTATGGCGGCAGGCATAATATACGGAAAAATAAAGAAGCTTGATTTGGACGAGTATTCTGACATTTGTGCCCCAATGGTTCCGCTGTTTCATTGTTTTGGCAGAATAGGTTGCTTTTTGGGCGGTTGTTGTTACGGAATCGAATCTGAATTTGGATTTACGGTTCATGATAATCATCTCAACCCAAGTATAAATGATGTTCAGAGGTTTCCTGTTCAGCTGCTTGAGGCTGCTTTAAATTTAGCCTTGTTTTTGCTCCTTGTCTATTTGCTGAAAAAGCCAAAATTTAAAGGAAAGCTTTTTGCAATATATATTTTGCTTTATTCCGTGATAAGATTTTTTGATGAGTTTTTGCGCGGGGATGCATATCGGGGATATTTATTTGGATTGTCAACTTCTCAAATTATAAGTGTGATTTTGTTTATCGGCGCTTTGATATTCCTGATTGTTAAAATCCATAAAGAAAAGGCTATAAAAGCACAAACAACCACCTGAACAGGTGGTTGTTTGCTGTTTAATAAAAAATGTTCAAATATGCTCAAATACTGACTTTACTGTAATTGTGAGGTCGGTATCTTTTTATATTCGTAGTCATTAAGAATCATATTGTCGTCCTTTACGGAGTAGGTATACTCGGTTGTTTCAACGTCCGTGCCTGTTGAGTAGGTACTTGTAATCGTGCCGTCCTTGGCAGAATATGCAGAGTAGGTGTATACATTGTTATATAGGTTGTTGTACATAATACCGCTTTTATCAAAGTAATAATATTCACCGTCGTTCGATGTCCAAGCGCCCAGAATAGATTCGTCAATTACGGGGTTTTTATCAGGTTCGGGCAAAATACTGTAATCATCAAGCTTTTCGATTTTTGTAACCTTTTGGGATTCGGTGTCTGTCAAGGTGGCTGTATCCTTTGTCTTGTTAAATTCGGCAATATAGGTTCCGTTAATTCCAAACATAAGCTGTGCAGTCAAAACGCAGTTGCCGTCATCATCGGTTGTTACCTCATAGGGTTGCATAAAGGCGGTGTTGCCCATCATAAGAAAGGCGGTTTTATCTCCATCAAACATATATGAAAAATCAGCGTACTTAGTGCCGTCACCCTCTGTAATGTGCCATACTCCCGAAAAAGAATCTTTAGAGTTCGGGTCGAATGTATGCAGTTTGCCAATGTCAAATTCCGCTTGTTGAGGTGCAGTGGTTGGTTGGGTTTGTGCAGAGGCGGTTGGCTCAACCGTGCCGCTTTCGCTGTCACAGGCAGTAAATGAAAACACAGACACCGCCGTGATTGCAAACGCACAAATTTTTATAATAAAATTTTTCATATGATTGCTCCTTTATTCTGAAATGCAATCAAAAACAGACAATGTTTACTGTTAAATTTGCGTGAAAATTTGCGTCTTTCGCATAAAATAAGTCTGTTAAAATCACATACAGCAATTTATAAGATTATAATAAAAATAACTTAGTTATAATTGTATATTTTGCAAACAGTATTGTCAATAAGAAAAAGAGCCGACAAGCAAAATTATTTAATAAAAAGTTAAAGAAAAAGCATATTGTATCTTGATAATCTTCAAGTAATTTGATATAATAAAGGTTAATAATTCAAGAGATTAAGAAATTTGTAAAATGGAGGAGTAATATGCTGAATACTAACTATAACGACAAATTTGGCAAGGAAGGACTTACCTTTGATGATGTTTTGCTTATTCCGGGTGAATCAGATGTAGAACCAAAAAATGTTGATGTATCTACTCATCTCACCAAAACAATTAAGCTTAACACACCGCTTATGACTGCTGCAATGGACACAGTCACCGAAACCGATATGGCTATTGCTATTGCACGTGAAGGCGGCGTAGGCATTATCCACAAAAATATGCCTATTGAAAAGCAGGCTGATCAGGTTGACAGAGTAAAGCGAAGCGAAAACGGCGTTATTGTGAATCCGTTTTTCCTTGCTCCGACAAATACAGTAAAAGACGCTGACGAGCTTATGGGCAAATATAAAATTTCAGGTGTTCCGATTTGTATGGACGGTAAGCTTGTTGGTATTATTACAAACCGTGACCTCCGTTTTATGACTGCAAAGGATTTTGCACAACCGATTTCGGCAGTGATGACTCACGAAAATCTTGTAACTGCTCCTGTTGGCACAACACTTCAGCAGGCACAGGAAATTCTGCGTCAGCACAGAATCGAAAAACTCCCGATAGTCGGTAATGACGGCACATTAAAGGGTCTTATTACAATCAAGGATATTGAAAAAAGCGTTCAGTATCCAAACTCAGCTCGTGACAACGGGGGAAGACTTATTTGCGGCGCCGCTATCGGTGCTACTGCTGATGTTCTTGACAGAGTTGCGGCTCTTGTTGAGGCACAAGTTGACGTTGTTGTACTTGACTCTGCTCACGGACACAATTCAAATGTAGTTAATTCTGTTGCAAAGGTTAAAAAGGCTTATCCCGATCTTCCTCTTATTGCAGGCAATATTGCAACTGCCGAGGCAGCTAAAGCTCTTATTGACGCCGGTGCAGATGCAATCAAGGTTGGTATCGGTCCCGGTTCTATTTGCACAACTCGTATTGTTGCTGGTATCGGCGTGCCTCAAATTTCTGCAATTTATGACGCAGCCTGCGAGGCTTCAAAGTACGGTATTCCTGTAATTGCAGACGGCGGCGTTAAATACAGCGGCGACATTGTTAAGGCTCTCGCCGCAGGCGGAAGCGTTGTAATGGTCGGTTCACTTGTTGCCGGTTGTGAAGAAAGCCCCGGAGAAAACGAGATTTATCAGGGCAGACAGTTCAAGGTGTACAGAGGAATGGGCAGCCTTGGCGCAATGGGCAAGGGCAGTGCAGACAGATACTTCCAGGCAAGCAACAATAAGTTTGTTCCCGAGGGCGTTGAAGGTCGCGTTCCTTACAAGGGTTACCTTTCAGACACAGTATATCAGCTTATGGGCGGCTTGCGCGCAGGTATGGGCTATACAGGCTGCGCAACCATTGAGGAGCTTCACCAAAAGGCAAAATTTGTTCGTATTTCAGGTGCAGGTCTGCGTGAGAGTCATCCTCATGATATTCAGATTACCAAGGAATCTCCTAATTATTCATATAACTTTGGCTGATATTTTTGCAGAATTTCAGCATATAATAAGTAACAGCAATCACATTTATTAATATAATTAAAAAAGGATGTGCCATTATGTACAGACTCGGAATTGACCTGGGCGGAACAAATATCGTTGCAGGCGTAGTTGACGAGAATTATGAAATCATAGCCAAAGCCTCCTGCAAAACTGCCGTTCCACGTCCCGAAAGCGAGATTTGTGACAGTATGGCAGAGGTTGCATTAAAGGCGGTTACAAAAGCAAAGCTCACAATGGATGACATTGAGTCAGTCGGTATCGGTGTTCCCGGTGCAGTTAATCCAAAGACAGGTGTTATTGAGTATTCAGCAAATCTCTTTTTCCACAACTGGGAAGTTGTAAAAATGATGGAAGAAAGAATAAAAACAAAGGTTTTAATTGAAAACGACGCAAACGCAGCTGCTCTTGGTGAATACCTTGCAGGCAGTGCAAAGGGTGCAAAGAACGCAGTTGCAATCACACTCGGCACGGGTGTTGGCGGTGGTATCATCATCAACGGCAAAATTTACAGCGGTTCAAACTTTGCAGGTGCAGAGCTTGGTCATATGGTAATCGTCAAAGACGGCAAGGAATGTGCCTGCGGCAGAAAGGGCTGTTGGGAAACTTATGCTTCAGCAACAGGTCTTATCAACCTTACAAAGCAGAAAATTTTGAGCGAAAAGCTTGAATTCAGCTATATGCTCAAGCTCTGTGACGGTGATATAAATAAGGTTAGCGGCAGAACTGCATTTGACGCAATGCGTGACGGCGACCCGACTGCAAAGGCTGTTGTTGAGGAATACATCAGCTATCTTGCTTGCGGTCTTGTAAATATCATCAATATTTTCCAGCCTGATGTGCTTTGCATAGGCGGTGGAGTTTCAAACGAAGGTGAAAATCTGCTTGCTCCGCTCAGAACAATCGTTGAGAGAGAAAGATATACTAAGCATAACGATAAGCAGACGGTAATCTGCAAGTGTTCGCTCGGTAATGACGCCGGAATTATCGGCGCGGCGTATCTCGATTAAGCGTAGTATTCTTTGGGTCAGAGTGCAAACTCTGACCCAAAATAAAAAAATTGCCGAAAATATTGAAAAAATACTTGACAAAATGCTTATAATATAATATAATCAATCTTGCTGATTTCGAGTAAACAGCAAAATATGGCGGAATAGCTCAGCTGGCTAGAGCATTCGGTTCATACCCGAAGTGTCGTAGGTTCAAGTCCTATTTCCGCTACCATATCTGGCCCGGTGGTCAAGCGGTTAAGACACCGCCCTTTCACGGCGGTAACACGAGTTCGATTCTCGTCCGGGTCACCAAACTTTTTATATGCCGGTGTGGTGGAATAGGCAGACACAAGGGACTTAAAATCCCTCGGTCATTGCGACCGTACCGGTTCAAGTCCGGTCACCGGCACCATTAAAAAGGAAAGGTAACACTTTGTGTTGTCTTTCCTTTTTAATTTTATCCTGAAACAAGCAGAGAAGACTTTTTTATTTGAAAACGGTTGGCAGATAAGTATAGATGCTATCATGCTGTCTGCTAAAATCGTGAGCGGTGTCACGTCGCTTTTTATAGCGCAAGCATCAAATAGGTGATGTGCGTTATAAAACAAAGTGCGTTTTATCTGCAAAATATTGCAAAAAGGATTACTGTTTGTTATAATAAAACAAAAAAGCAGTAATTTGGAGTGAATATTGTGAAAGTTGCACTTCTTATTCTTGTCGGTGTATTGCTTTTGATATTGTTGGTATATACCGTCAGCGCGCTGATAGTCAATCCTAACAGGCAATACACAAAGAACAGTAGATATTACAGGTTTTTGCTGAACCTTGCAACAGGTATTACATTAAAGATAGTCAGACTTAGGGTGCATAAGTCAGGTTGGGAAAAACTTCCCCAAAACGGCAGATTTTTGCTTGTGTGCAATCATCGTTCAAATTTTGATCCGATTATTAACTGGTATATTATGAAAGAGTACGATATTGCATTCATATCCAAAAAGGATAACTTCAAGGTGCCGTGGTTCGGAAGATTTATCAGACGTTGTTGCTTTCTTGAAATTGACAGAGAAAATCCGCGAAAAGCAATGAAAACCATAATAAAAGCCGCGGAACTGTTAAAAAACAACGAAGTATCTGTCGGAGTTTATCCCGAGGGAACCCGAAGTAAATCAGGCAAGCTGTTGGAGTTTCATAACGGTGTATTTAAAATTGCGCAAAAAAGCGGTGTGCCGGTTGTAGTTGCGGCTATAAGAGGAGCAGAGGATATTCACAGGAATTTTCCGTTGCATGGTACAGACGTTTATTTTGATATTATCGCTACACTGCCCGCCGAGGAGGTCACAGACTGTCGCACTGACGAGCTTGCTGACAGGGCGTATGCATTAATTAAAGAAAAATTATCAGAACCTATAGGGGAGGATATAAGATGAGCAGACATTACATATTATACAATCCGCTTGCAGGCGGAGGATTCAGCAGTGAAAAGGAAAAGAAAGTAAAAAAACTGTTTTTGGGTAAGGATAATGAATTTCTTGATATAACAGAGATAAATTATTCGGACTTTTTTGAAAATAAACTTATGCCTGACGATACGATTGTGCTTGTCGGAGGCGACGGTACGCTTAACCGTTTCATAAACGATACAGTAGAATTTGAGAAAACGAACCCTATTTTTTATCTTGCATTCGGCACAGGCAACGACTTTATGTATGACATAGGTGCTGACAGCGAAACTCCTGTGCAGATAAATAAGTATCTCAAAAATTTGCCGTACGTAATTGTAAACGATAAAAAGTATTTTTTTATCAACGGAATAGGATACGGAATTGATGGATATTGCTGTGAAGAGGGCGACGAACTGAGATTGAAATCTACAAAGCCCGTAAACTACACTGCAATCGCAATCAAGGGGTTACTATATAAGTTCAAGCCGCTAAACGCAACTGTTACAGTCGATAACATCAAGCGCAGTTTTAACAAGGTTTGGCTTGCTCCTACAATGAAGGGCAGATGTTACGGCGGCGGAATGAAGCCTACGCCAAATCAGGATAGACTTAACAGCGAGCAGACATTGTCAACGCTTATTTGGCACGACAGCGGCAAAATGCGCACGTTAATGGCTTTCCCGTCAATCTTTGAGGGCGGTCATTTAAAATATAAAAATATGTGCGAGCTGTTTACAGGCAAACATGTTGTAGTTGAATTTGACAGGCCTTGTGCTTTGCAAATTGACGGTGAAACAATAAGAAATGTTACAAAATACGAGGCTTTTGCAACAAACGACTAAAATAGATTTAAATAACGGAATAAAAGAAAAATTGTTTTGTGTATTCAAACGCAAAAAACGCAGAGTGCAAACTCTGCGTTTTTTATTTTATAGGAAAATGCTCGAAAACAGTTGGGAACAGAAGTGTTGATAATATCAAGCTGTCTACCCGAAAATGGATGCAACGTCACGTTGCCGAATTGGGTAATACGTTACATCCCTTAACTAAAAAAATTTATACTTAATCAAAAAACATACCTTGACAGATGAGGTATATTGTGTTATTATATACCTACAAAATAAAAAAGAAGGTGGTTGTTTGTCGATTACGGCAGATCTCATAAGGGGTCACACAGACACAATTATTCTTGCAAAGCTAATGGAAAAGGATAGCTACGGCTATGAAATCAACAAGGCTGTTTATCAAGCCTCAAATCAAATGTATGAGCTTAAGGAAGCTACGCTCTACACCGCATTTAAACGGCTTGAGGATGCAGGTTGTATCTCATCATATTGGGGAGATCAACAGACCGGCGCCAGAAGAAAATACTATACGATTACAAACATAGGCAAGGAAGTCTACAAACAAAAACTCAGCGAATGGCTTGAGGCAAAGACATTGATAGACAAGTTGCTGAAAATGGAGGGTTAATTATGGAACCGAAACTCAGGGATTATGTTGAAAATCTCTTTGCTCATGCTCCGCGCACAAAGCAAGCGTATGAGCTGAAAGAAGAAATAATAAGAAACACCATTGACAGATACCATGATTTGGTCGCTGAGGGTAAAAGTGAAGGAGAGGCTTACAACCTTGCTATTGCCGGTATCGGCGACATCAACGAGTTGCTTGAGGCACTCGGCGCAGAGCCGCTGAGTGAAAAGCAGTATTCTGATGAACAGCTTGACGCTATAAAAAACAGAAGTACAATTTTTAGAGTAATTGCAGTGGCGCTGTATATCCTTTGTGTGACTCCTGTTATTTTTCTCAGCGAAATAGATTTTGGAAATCTGAATTTAGAAAATTTCGGTGTAATACTTATGTTTTTTATGATAAGCACTGCAACCGGATTGCTGATTTATGGCAGTATGACAAAATTTGTACCGACAATGGATGAAGTAACAGCAAAGAAATTAAAGAACAAAGCTACGCTTCGTGCTGTCGCAGTAGGGCTGTATATTTCCTGTCCGACACCGTGTATTATTCTTGACAACAGTCCGTTGGTTAATATTTCTCCGGTGTTTATGTTTTTGATAGTAGCAGCTGCCACGGTGATGATAATCCTCAGCAAAACAGATAAAAGCTATCGCAAGGCTGATGACACAATGGTAGAGAGCTTTAAGGAATTTAACGGCAGAAAAAAGAAAACAAGTGCGCTCTACAAAATACTTGTTGCAATTCTTTGGGTGACAACATCATTAATATACATTTGGCTGACAATCGCAACAGGTCTTATAACCGTTTCGGTAACATGGATATTGTTCCTTGTAGCAGTTGCAGTACAAAACTTAATGAAGGCTATATTTGATTATGTGGAGGCGAGCAAATGAAAAAGTCAGCAAAAAACAGAATAATTATATGGTCTATTGTCAGCGTAGTTTTAATCAGCGTTCTTGTTTTAGGAATATCGCTTTCCGGTCGCTTTACATTTGGAAGAATACAAATCGGCAGCTTTATAATAGGAACTGATATTTCCAACTTTGAAAGAGGAAATGCAGAGTTTGATTACAGCGATATCAAAAATCTTCATATCAACTGGAGTTCGGGCAGTGTAACTATAAAGGAAAGCACAACCGATAAAGTCAAAATCTACGAGGATACCGTTTCGGAAAACGACAGAATGTATTATAAACTTACAGGCAACGGAACCCTTGAAATTTATGATAAAAAAGATACTTTTACGCTGATTGGAATTGGGTTTGGCGACAACAACAAAAATCTTACGGTTGAGGTTCCCAAGAAAGCAGAGCTTGTTGATACAAACGTGTCAGCCGCAAGTGCAGACGTAGAAATTACAGACTGTAACTCACAGAATATGACAGTAAATACAGCCTCAGGTACTATCGTACTTACAAATGTTAAGGGAACAAATCTTGAAATAGGCACGGCAAGCGGCACTGTTTCAACCAATAATTGTGATTATACAGACATTGAAAGCGGTTCGGTATCAGGAAGTACAACAATCAAAACATATTCAACCTGCGAACGTTTTGAAGCCAATAGTGTTTCGGGTGAGGTTGAGGTTTTCTTTGAGAATGTTTACAATAATAACAAGCCTGTTGACTGCAAGCTAAGAGAAATAGGAGTTGAGGCAGTCAGCGGAGGCGTGACAGTAAATCTTCCAACAAATATTGAAGGTTTCACCGCTGAGCTGGAAAGCGTAAGCGGAGCAAAGAACATAGGCTTTAACGGAACACAATATGATGACAAAACCGTTTACGGCAACGGCAAGACTGAAATTGACATTGAAACAGTCAGCGGAAAAATTGAACTTAAAGAAATAGAAGAAAACATCAAAATATATGATTGATTGTAAAACTGCTTGAAAATAGTTTTTGCAAAAATAAAAGGGACTGGCGATTTTTCGTCAGTCCCTTTTTGGAGAGAGAATATTTGAATAAAAAGAAAATTAGCAAAAATTAATGTATATTTGTCTGTTAGTTATCTTGAATTAAAATTGACATTATGTAGGTGAATTGTGTGCAGTAACACACAGCTCATCTATGAATAGCAGCGGCATAAATCCAAACTGTAAACCATATTGTCCTTGGAAATCATACTGATTGAAGTTTCAGGCAAAAGTTGATTGAATTTTACAATAAAACTGTCGCATTTCCCGTCGTGCATACCGGTTACAATTCGTGTGACGTTATTATTTTCTACGAACTCTGCCGTTGCTTTGGGGGCGTCATCCTCAAACAGTACAGTCATATCTGCACCGACGCTTTTGGAAACACGATAAAGGTATTCAATCTGCTCGGCAACCTTTGAGTAGTCTGAAGTCTGTTTGAGAACGCTCAAAACTCTAAGTTCGCAGTCGCAGTCGTCGGCAATTTGCTTTGCGGTTTTAATAATCCTGTCACAGTTAAATTGTCCGGTTACGCAGGCAAGAACCGACGACGTGTCATTTTTCACGGGTTGTCACCTCCTTTGATTTGATGACTAAATATTACTTGTCAATTATGACCGCTAAATATCGGGAGTGTGAATATATGGTGAAAATTAAAAAATATTTAAATAAAATCAAAAATCGCTTGTGAGTATACGAGAGTATACAGGAGTATATAAGAGATTTGAAAAGATTATTCAGGAGTAAATTAAATTTTTCAAAAAAAGTGTTGACTTTAGACAAAATGTGTAATATAATCATTCTTGCAACGAAAAAAGTACAGGAGGATATTGTTATGTCAACTTTTTTAGCTAAACCAACAGAAGTTGAGCGCAGCTGGTATGTAATTGATGCAGCCGGCAAGCCCCTCGGTCGTGTAGCAGCTCAGGCAGCTGTTCTCTTAAGAGGTAAGCACAAGGCAACATTTACACCAAACGTAGACTGCGGTGACCACGTAATTATTATTAATTGTAAGGATGCTGTTTTAACAGGCAACAAGCTTGTTCAGAAGAAATGGCAGCGCCACACAGGCTATATCGGTCATCTTAAAGAAACTCGTTATGATACTCTTATGGCAACAAGACCTGAAAAGGCTATGGAGCTTGCTGTTAAGGGTATGCTTCCAAAGAACACACTCGGCAGAGCAGCTCTTTTAAGACTCAGACTCTTTGAGGGTGCAGAACACAATCATCAGGCTCAGAAGCCTCAGATGTTTGAAGCATAAGAAGGAGGCAGAATATAATGTACGATAAGACACCTTATTTTTACGGCACAGGAAGAAGAAAAAGCTCTGTTGCAAGAGTAAGACTTTATCAGGGCACAGGTAAAATCACAATCAACGATCGTGACATCGACGATTATTTTGGTCTTGAAACACTCAAGCTCATCGTTAGACAGCCACTTACATTAACTGAAACTGACGAGAAGTTTGACATCGTTTGCAGAGTTTCAGGCGGCGGCGTTACAGGTCAAGCCGGTGCTATTCGTCACGGCATTTCAAGAGCACTTCTTCAGTATGACACAGAGAATCTCCGTGGTAAGCTTAAGAAGGCAGGCTTCTTAACTCGTGACCCGAGAATGAAAGAGCGTAAGAAATACGGTCTTAAGGCAGCTCGTAGAGCACCTCAGTTCTCAAAGAGATAAAATTTTTATTATCAACCTTTACAGCACTGTCTTCGGATGGTGCTGTTCTTACATTACACTTCGGGTCCTCGCAGCAAAGCTGCTGCGGCATCGCTAAAAATGTGCCACAGGCACATTTTCTAAACGCTCTTACAGTTCTCAAAGAGATAATCAATATATTATCAACTTTTACAGCAC
>DKXL01000024.1:35032-36058 GCA_002493005.1 Ruminococcaceae bacterium UBA7127 | reverse complement strand
TGGTAAATTTTTATCATTTATTATAACTAAATCTATAAAATTATTGTTTTGTTCTATGATTATTGTATTATTTACATATTTTTACAACACCTATAATTGTTAAAATTTTATTTAAGTGACATAGTAATGATAACATTTGAACTTATTGATTACACGACAGAGTATCCATTTGAAAAAACAGCATATTCGGCATAAAAACAACTAAATATAACTCATGGATACTGTTATTAATATTTGGGTGAGTATAGAAAATCAGCTGATAACAAAACAGTACCTCAGATTATATTTAATAATGTTGCAATCTCTTTTTACAACTCTTTTATGCTTAATAAATATTGAGCTTTTCGATAATCAGCTCAACTGTGTTTTCAATCGTACCGCTTGCAAATTCCACACATAGGTCGGCATACTTATTGTACAGCGGATTGCGCTTTGCGTAAACATCGTCAAGCGTTTCACCCTTATCAAATGCAATTCCTCTTGTTTTGATGTTCGTCACTCTGTGCTTGATTTCGTCAAGAGGAACGTCGATAAACACAACTTTTCCGCCCTTGCCAAGGTTCTTCATAGCCTTGTCGCTCATCACCATTGAGCCGCCTGTAGCCACAACGGTGTGGTCACACTTAAGCTCGCAGCCAACTTCTTCTTCAAGCTGCAAAAACCGTCCGAGTCCGTCCTCGTCAAGAATTTTTTGCAGTGGTTTTCCTGCCTTTCGGCTTATAATCAGGTCAGTATCAACAAACAAATATCCAAGTGCCTTTGCAAGCAGCACCCCAACGGTGCTTTTGCCTGAACCGGGCATACCAATCAAAATTATATTATCCATATCAAAGTATCCTTATATTCAAAGAGTCTGTGCTTGAGGTCGGGCAGGTTTTGTTGGATGAAAGCACCACAACAGTGTCACCCCTGTGTACAAGCCCTGTGCTCAGCGCCTTTTCCATTGCCTGCCTTGTAATTGAGTCTGAGGTGCGCTTTTCCTCGCCGATAAGAGCAGTAACGCCCCAGTTAAGACAGAGCTTTCTG
>DKXL01000024.1:0-34749 GCA_002493005.1 Ruminococcaceae bacterium UBA7127 | reverse complement strand
CCCCAGTTAAGACAGAGCTTTCTGCAAACAAGCTGTGAGGTTACAACTGCGATAACAGGCACCTCGGGTCTGAAGTGCACCATAGCCCTTGCCACCTTACCTGTGGCGCTTTCGACAATAATCGCCTTTGCGCCCACACGGTCAGCAATATCCTTTGCGGCTTTGCAAATACTGCCTCTGATTTTGTTGCTGTCGCTCATTCCGTGATTTTCAACATACTCGTGAAGAGCAACAAACTCGCCGTTGTTTTCTGCCTCAGAGCAAATTGCGGCAAGCGCCTTTACGCTTTCAACAGGATATTTTCCTGCCGCCGATTCAGCCGACAGCATAACGGCACTTGTGCCGTCATAAACAGCGTTGGCAACGTCGCTGATCTCTGCTCTTGTCGGGCGAGGTGAGGTTGTCATACTCTCAAGCATTTGGGTAGCCGTAATTACATATTTACCCCTTGCAACGCACTTCCTGATTAAGGTTTTTTGTATTTCAGGCAGCTTAATAAACGGAATTTCAACACCCATATCGCCGCGTGCAACCATTATTCCGTCGGCATAATCCATTATGCTGTCCATATCGTCAACACCGCTTTGATTCTCTATCTTTGCAATTATTTCAACATATTCATACCCAAGGCTGTCAATAAAATCACGCAGAGTTCTTACATCCTCGTGATTGCGCACAAATGATGCGGCAACAAAATTTGCACCGTGATTAAGACCAAACTCAATGTCACTGCGGTCCTGAGCACTGACATACGGCATATTGATGTGGTAACCGGGAATATTGATGCTCTTGCGGTTTTTGAGCACGCCGCCCTTGTTGACGGTGCAAATGATTTTGTCCTCGCAAACCTCCTTGACAACAAGTGAAATTATACCGTCGTCAAGCAGAAGCTCTCTGCCGACTGCAAGGTTGCCCTCCTTAAAAAACAAATCAACAAGCTTTGGAAATGACAGCCCAACGCTCTCGTCGTTTCCCTCTGCGTCTTTATCCTTAAGAAGAGCAAATGTTTTGCCCTCAACCAAGGTTGCGCAACCGTCCTTAAAGGTTCCCACACGCACCTCCGGACCCTTTGTATCAAGAAGAATTGCAACGTTTTTGCCGCTCTCCTTGATTGCGGACTTGAGCGTTGCAAACACCTTTTCAAGGTCGGCATAATTACCGTGCGACATATTGATTCGCGCCACATTCATTCCTGCGTCAATCATTTGGAGCAGGGTTTCTCTGTTGTTGCAGGCAGGCCCGATAGTACATACAATTTTAGTTTTTCTCATAGTTACAGCCTCCGTTGTTTTTAGATAAAACACATATTATTTAGTATTTACCGCAGTTACTTTATTATTTTAGCTTTATTTTATCAGTCGGTGCAGTGTTTCAAAATGACAGATACAAAAAGATTAACTCAGCCACACAATATCGGTATCTGTTGCAATGTTATCAATACCATACAACACTATGATTTGCTCGGGTTTTTCTTTTTTTACAAGTTCAGACACGCTGAGCTTGTAGTATCGCATATCCACAAGAATAACCTTGCTGTAATTATCGGCAAGAAACGGCGCAAGACTGTGTGAAAAGCTGTCTTTAATCAGCAAAATCGTGCCGCCCTTTGCCTTTGAATTGGTAATCTCGGTCAAGGCGTGATTTCCGTCAAGAAATACAGGATACTTGTCGTCCTCTTTGATGTGATTGTAAAAATACATTGAGTCATACTCGGTGGTGTTTGTTCCCTCGGTAATCTTAACCCTAATGTTTTGCTTGGCGTTTTTAGGATTGCTCCACACCTCAATATTGTCTGACGAATTAAACCAAAATCCGCTTGTTGAGTAGGTTGTGCCGTAAAAATCGGGATATGACTTAACATCAAAGCCGCTCTTTTCCGTTGGTTTTGCACCAAGAGCCGCACAAAGCTCGGTGTAGGCGGTATATGCGCCCGACGTTGTCCAGTGATGGTCGGTTTTATAATAAAGCTGTGTACCGTTTTTGTATTCGCTCTTAAATCGACTGCGCAGGTCAACAAATTCGACACCTGCACTTTCAAATGATTTTTTTGCATCATCAAAATACATATCGTCGTTGTATTTATCATGAAAAGTCGGCAAAACGTCATCCGTAACATAACCTGTTGACGGAGCAAACACAGCCGTAACGGGAACATCGGTTGCCTTAGCAAAGTTTGTGATTGCGGTAACATTTTTTTGCAGATTGTTATCTGTTGTAACCGGTTTGTTAATTAGATAATCATTGCCGCATTTATACACGCCGTTTGCACCGTTGTTGCCTGTATCAAGCGCATAGTAGGCATTTGTTCCCACCCAAAAATTTCTTGCAGGGAACTGGTCGGCAAAAAACTTTTCAAAGTCTTCGCCAAACTCGCCGCTTGCAACCGTATCAACAGACACAGTAGGAAACTGCTCAAGATAACGCTTCTCCTGTGAGCTGTACTCAAGCTTTGGAGCAAACAAAAACCACGCGCCAAGACCGTAGATAAACACAAGAAAAAATATTGCAGGCACATATCTGCCGAATTTACTTCGTTCATCGGTAAAACGCATAAAATAAACACCTCTGATTCGGTATTACATACTTATCAATATTTGGCAGTACAAAGTAATTATTGCCTTTAAGGCACTGTTTTGCCAAACTTAATTTTAAAATCTAAAGTATAAAAATGGATTATAACTTTGATTAACAAGGCTTGCCGTGCTTATCAACAACACAACTGCGCAAAAAGCTGTTTCAAAAATCCAAATATGACTTGACATACTAAAGCGGTCATAAACCTTTGCTGCAAGCGGAGTTGAAGCTACAGCCGCAACAATAAGAATCGGCAGATAACTCATAATAAGGTTAAATGCCTGAGCACCGCACAAACCGTTTGCAAAGTTGAATAAATCCGCCAAGAATGAACCCAGCTGTGTCATATCGGTAAAGTAGAAAAGTGCCCATCCTATGCATACAACAAACAGCGTATAGATGTGCTGCAACGCTGACGGCAGTTTATCCAAAAATCTTTTGAGTACAAATTTTTCGAGTATGAGCAAAATTCCGTAATATAAGCCCCACAGCAAAAAGTTATATGCAGCGCCGTGCCACAGCCCTGTGAGTCCCCACACAACAAGCAAATTAAAAATCTGGCGCTTTACGCCCTTGCGGTTGCCTCCAAGCGGAATGTAAACATACTCCTTGAACCACGTAGAAAGCGAAATATGCCATCTGCGCCAAAAATCAGTGATAGATTTTGCAATGTAAGGGTAATTAAAGTTCTTAAGAAATTCAAAGCCTAACATATTGCCCAATCCGCAAGCCATATCTGAATAACCCGAAAAATCAAAATAAATCTGAAACGTATAGGCTATGATTCCGACCCAACTGCCAATCACGCCGTTTTCTTCGGTTGTTGAGAACATGGCAGTCGTCAGCGTGCCCATCTGGTTGGCAATCAATACCTTTTTGCCGAGTCCCACCATAAACAGCTTGACGCCCTTGGTGAACTGCTCAAAAGTTTCTCTGCGGTGCTTTAGCTGATATGCAACATCACGATAGCGAACAATAGGGCCTGCAATCAGCTGAGGAAAAAGAGCAACATACGTGCCGAAATCAATAAAATTCTTCGACACAGGAGCGTCATCGCGATACACATCGATAACATAGCTCATCGTCTGAAACGTATAAAAGCTGATTCCGATAGGCAGACTTATGGTAAGCTGAGGAATATTGAGAAACGGCAGCATATTAAGCGTGCCTGTTATCATTCCGGTGTACTTGAACACCGCAAGAATACCGATATCCAGCACACAGGTAAGTATCAAAAACAGCTTTTTCTTTTTGGCATCACTTCGATATTTGTCAACGAGCCATCCGCCCAAGTAGTTAAAGAAGATGTTGAACACCATCAAAAACACGAGCATCGGCTCGCCCCAGCCGTAGAAAATCAGATTTATTATAAACAAAAATATGTTGCGCCCCTGCCTCGGCACAAGATAGTAGCCCAGCAGTGTTATCGGCAGGTAGGCAAACAAAAATACAAGACTTGAAAATACCAATTAAATATCCTCCCAAACAGGAAATACCTCACTTTTAATTTTATCCTATACCCGACATTTAGTCAACATTTTATTTTATGCCGACGCTTGTTTATTAAACAGCAAAATACCAAATTCGCCCTATGAATATACCCAAACTTATAATCATATAAATTATCGGTGATTGTATGAAACGGTTAATGTGCTTATGTCTTGTTGTTTTTATTACTGCAATTATAGTTATGATGCAGGTGGGCGGAGCTGAACCGGGTAAAAACAGCTTTATTAAATATGTTGAATTTAACGTGACAAAATCTGCGTTGCAGGATGCAATAGATTTTGACATCAGCACCTACGACAGCGACCGTCATATTGACTGCATAACCTTGCTTGCGTATCTCGGAGCAAAATACGGCGGTGATTTTTCAAAATACAAAAATTCCGATATGACCGCCTTTGCCGCTCAAATTGCCGATGGAAAAAGCATAAGCGAACTGACAAAGGATATGAAATATTTTAAATATTACAGTGATGCATATTCTGCGGCGCTGAGCGGAATAGTAGGCAACTATAGAGCTCAACAGGCAGGCGACAACGGCTCGGTTCAAACCAAAAGCGGATACGGACTGTGCTGGTTTTCTCCGATAGCCAAGACATTTCCGTATTCCTGTTATGACGACTTTGGGGCGGTACGCACCTACGGCTACACAAGACCCCATTTGGGACACGATCTTATGGCGGCAACGGGAACTCCCGTGATTGCGGTTGAGAGCGGCAAGGTTGAGTGTATGGGTTGGAACAAGTACGGCGGATGGCGAATAGGCATTCGCTCCCATGACAAAAAGCGATACTGGTACTATGCTCATTTGCGCCAAAACCGTCCGTTTGCAGAGGGACTTAAAGAAGGCGACACAGTTTTGGCAGGCGACGTAATAGGATATGTGGGCAGAACAGGCTACAGCGACAACGAAAACATCAACGGAATCACCGAAAGCCATCTGCATCTGGGGCTTGAGCTTGTGTTTGACGAAAGTCAAAAGGAAAGTGACAACGAGATATGGATAAACCTAAACGCCATAACAAGCGTGCTGGAGCACCGCAAAAGCGCTGTTCTTCGCAATAACGAAACCAAAGAATTTACACGTCAATACAAATTTGAACCAGTCGACTAAGCTTTACGACAATTTAATCTAACAACCTGTCATTTTTATATACATTTTGACCTGACACATTATTTTTGCTATACACAAAAAATCAAAAAAGAAACAGCAAAACACCTTAACAATGTGTAAAAAAGAGAAAATTTCATCTATTATTGACAAGAAAACACGACATAGTTATAATTAAGTTAACAATGCTGACGGCAAAAACATCACAACAATCGAATTCAATGCTACAAAATAATTTTGAATTGAGATAACATCACTTCAAAGTATTTAAACAATTTTTAAGGAAGTCCTTTACGGGACTTCCTTTTTATTTTTGTTTACGAATAAACATTACAAAATTTGTAAACGATAAATAAAAATGATTTTGAAAGGAAATGTAAAATGTCATCAAACAGAAAAAAGGTAGTACTTATCGGCACAGGAATGGTTGGAATGAGCTTTGCATACGCCGCACTCAATCAAAATGTGTGCGATGAGCTTGTGTTGCTTGACCTGAATGAAAAACGAGCAGAGGGTGAAGCAATGGATCTCAACCACGGTCTTGCTTTTTCGCCGTCGAGTATGAAGATTTACAGCGGCGGCTACTCTGACTGCAATGATGCAGATGTTGTTATAATCAGCGCAGGCGTAAATCAAAAGCCCGGCGAAAGCAGATTGCAGCTTTTAAAGCGCAATGCAGATGTGTTCTCGTCAATAGTGCCCAAGGTTGTGCAGAGCGGTTTTGAGGGGATTTTTCTTGTTGCAACAAACCCTGTTGACATTATGACGCGCATAACCTATGAGTTGTCAGGATTTAATGCGTCAAAGGTTATCGGAACAGGCACAACGCTTGACACCGCACGACTGAGATATCTTATGGGTGAATATTTTGAGGTAGATCCGCGCAACATTCACGCTTATGTAATCGGCGAACACGGCGACAGCGAGTTTGTTCCGTGGAGTCAGGCTCTGCTCGCCGCTAAACCGATCAAAGACGTGCTCAGGGACAATCCGTCAAGTTTTTATATGGAGGAGCTTGAAAAGATAAGCGAGGAGGTACGCAGTGCGGCACAAAAAATAATTACCGCAAAAGGCGCAACCTATTATGGAATAGGTATGGCTATGGTGCGTGTAGTCAGGGCTATTTTGCAGGATGAAAATTCGGTGCTTACGGTTTCGACACGTTTGCGTGGTGAATACGGAGGCAAAAAGGATGTATTTATTGGCAATCCGTGCATTGTAAACGGCGGCGGAGCTAAGCGTATTCTTGAGCTTAAGCTGAGCGAAGCGGAGCTGAAAAAGCTCGACAATTCGTGCACCGTCCTCAACGACAGCTTCAAAAGCTTATCGCTGTAATTAAGGGTTCAATAATTGAAGGTAGCCCCTGCAACAACTGAAGGCAGGTACTTCAAATTTTGAAGGATAGTACTTCAGCTATTGCAGGAGGGTACTTCAAAAATTGAACCCTAATAATACTAAAAGAATAATACTAAGAGAAAAAGAATAAATAAACAATACGAAGTGAAAAACGCTAATGAGCACAGCGGAGTGGATTTTCGCCGAATAAACAGTTTTTGATAATTGCATAAATTAATGCATTTTGGGGCGATTTGGGAATATATATGAGGGGCGGATAATCCGCCCCTCTGAACTTGAATTAAAATATAAACTGTCTTTCTACCAAAATTGTTAATTCCTAAGCCAAGTTTCGAGTTATCTCCCCAAAGTTAAAAATTTTGAAGATAGGAAATTGCTTTTTGAGCGTCCGGTGCTTTAAATACGGCTGTGCCTGCAACGCACACGTCAATTCCTGCGTCAGCAGCCTGTTCAATGGTGTCCTTGCCGATTCCGCCGTCAGCCTCAATTAAAATTTCGATTTTACGGCGAGCGCATTCCCTGCGGATTTCTTTGACCTTTGGGAGCATATCAGCCATAAAACTTTGACCGCCGAATCCCGGCTCAACAGTCATAATCAGAACCAAATCAATTTTGTCAAGATAAGGAAACACAGTCCACGCAGGTGTGTTCGGCTTGATAACAAGACCCGGCTTTATTCCCTTTGACCTGATTTTGTCAATAGTTTCGTCAATATCGGAATCACACTCTATGTGAAACGTGATGATATCGGCGCCTGCCGCTGCAAAATCATCAATGTATTTGAGCGGCTCGCTAATCATCAGATGCACATCAAACGGACGTGTGGTGTATTTGCGCACGGTTTTGATAACAGGCGCGCCAAACGTGATGTTCGGCACAAAATGGCCGTCCATTACATCAAGGTGCATCCAGTCTGCGCCTGCCTCATCCATTCTTACTATTTCCTCACCCATTTTTGAAAAGTCACAGGATAAAAGTGACGGAGCAATTTTCATATTAATAAACCCCTTTAAATTTTAATTACGGCTTTTGAACAGACGGCGCAAATACTGCCGCCGCACTCCAAAACAATGCGTAAATCAGCACCTCAAGCGAGCCCATAACACCAACACCCGCATAAAGCGCAAGTGTTGAAGCAAGCAAAATTCCAGCAATCACAGCAATCACCTGAATGATAACAGACAGAGAAATGTTGTGCATAATGCGAACGCTGCCTGTCACCGCACGGGCAAGAGATGAAGCCTTGCCGCCTGTAACAAGGTAAGAGCGTGAACTTTCCTCTCTTGTTGACTGAGCCTCTTTAAGCACGTTGCCCAGTCCTGTGGGCAGCACCTTTATGCTGCGATAAAACAGATTGTACAGTCCTGCCACAAGGTCGTTTGTTATGTTAAAATCAGTTGTTCTGATAAGAAAACTTATACCGTTAAGCTCCGCACGCTGCATTTCGGTCTTTAGCTCAGGGTCGGCGCTGTACTTGGTGACAATCATAGCCACAAGCCTGCCTGCCCTTGAAAGATACGTTACCTGCTTGCCGTTTGCAGTGTACTTTTCTTCATATTCAATGCTTGGGGTTTCAACGCTGTATTTTTCCATAAGCATACGTGAACCAACCAAGATTCGCTCACTGTTAATCCAGCCCACAAGCCCCATATCATCCTCATAGAGCACGCTCTCAACATCAGGCAGAGTTTCGTGGGTTTCTGCCACAACCGATTTAAACACATTGGCAATCGGATTTTGTGCTTCCTTTAAAATAGCAATTCCGCATAACAGCGACTCATCGGTTCCGAATTCATCAAATGTCTTGATACCTTCAAGCGAAATAGAGCCGGTAGGAAACAACTCGTTTGCATCAATCATAACAGCAGTACTGTCACAGAACTGCTTGATTGACGGATATCCTGCAAGCATACTGCCAAACGACAACAGGGTTTTGCACAATTTGCGAAGCGGAGCATTGACTGCAAGCAATGTTGACACAGGAACTGACACGGCAGCGATAAGCGCAAGCGTGTTGATTGCATCCGCAAATGACCCTTTGACAAAGCCGTAGAGAACCGCAATAATGATTGCCGCTATGGTGGTGATTGGTGCAAGTTTTGAGGCAAGGTCCTCGCTTGGATCGGGCGCATATGATATTTTGAGAAAATTCGACGGAAAATCGGTTTTGTGCTGATAAGCAATAATCGGGCGGTCAGCCGCCGTACCGCTCATCATCTGATTAGCAACCGACTCGTTGTTATATATTTTTGCCGCATATTTTTGTCCTTTTGACGAAACAAATCTAAAGTTATCCTTAACTCTGAGCACCATAAACAGCTTGCCCATATTGTTTGCAAAAAACGCAAGCAGAACAACAGCAGCGTAATAGTTAACATTAAATTCGCTCAAATCACCCAAGCAGAAAAATGAAACTATCGTTTGAATTACGGCGGTTACGCCTGCAACCGCAGCGGCGGTATCTGAGTTACCCTTAAAATGAACAAGCGGAGAAAGTCCGCTGAGCATTGCAACTCGGTTAAGCCCTACCGAGAATACCACCAACACAAAATTGAGCACCGCATATGCTGCCGGCGCAAAAGCAACTGATGAGCAGATTGCCTCGGGAAATACTCGTGTTACCACTGTTAATATAATTGAAATCGCTGCAACAATTCCCGACAAAAGGCTACGCATAAACAGCTTCTTTATGTTTGTATTAAGCTCATACAAAATACTGTTTTCATCCTCTTCGCCTGTAAAATCCTCAACAGGCTTGACCTTTTCCTGCGGAATATCGTTGTCATCGGACTCGTCCTTTGAGAAAAATCCGACAAATGCTGAAAGCAGCTTTTCCTGAGTAAAGCGCTTCTCCTTTGGATGCTCCTCCTGCTCAGGCTCGTCTGATTTGGGTTCGGGTCTGATAACGTGGGCAATCACCGACGGATTTTTGCAGCGAATGTACTCTTCATATTCACCCGACACAACCTCGGCAAACTTGCCTGCCTTTATATTGAGCATCTCGTCAGAATCATCCGGCTTGTATACGGGAACCTTTGCCACAACTCTTTTAGGCTCGGTGCCGTCAGGCGAGTTTTTGATTCCGAAAAGCTCCTCAAACTTGCCCTTTTCATCCAATGCCTTCTGCTCTGCTTCTTTTTCTGCCGTATCGCTGATATCTATGTCAATCGTATCAATGCTCTTGATTTCTGCCTCTTCCCTGAACTGGTCAACCTCGTTGAGCACCTCGGACGAAAATTGCGTATCCTCGTCATATTCGGGGGTGAGCGTTACGATTTTGTTTTCTTCCTGCTGTGCCTTTTGGGCAGCTTGCCTTGCAGCCTCCTTTGCCTCTTGTTCGGCTTTTTCGGCAGCAGCCTTCGCCTCATCCGGAGTCATAACCTCTTCATCACTGCCATCCATAAGCAGTGCCGCCTGCATTGTTGCCGCTGTTTTTTCACCAACAATGGAATTTGAAATATCGGGATTTGCAGGCTTGTCTATATCAAGAGGACTTTCGTTTTTCAGACGGGGCTTTTTGCTTGTATTGCTGAAAATCTCGTCCATCTTTGGTTTGGCACGATACCTTTGCGCTGTTTTTTCCATTTTTTCCTGGTCAGCAAGGTAATGAGTTTCTTCAAGTATGCTTTCAATCTCAAGCTCCTTGAGCCTGTCCTGTTCATAATCAGACAACGTCAACACTCCTTTCCGTTTTGATTTTTGATTTATTATCTGTTCTTCATTGCGCTGTACATAAGTATTCCTGCCGCTACAGAAGCATTTAGCGAATTGATTTTGCCCTTCATAGGCAGAGATACAATAACGTCACACTTTTCACGCACAAGGCGGGATATTCCCTTGCCCTCGTTGCCGATTACGATTGCGCACGCACCCGAAAAGTCGCACTTCTCATAATCCGTTCCGTCCATATCTGCACCGTAAACCCAAACACCCCGCTGCTTAAGCTCATCAAGCAGTGAAGCGATGTTTGTAACCCTGGCAACTCTCATATATTCAACCGCACCGGCGGACGCTTTCGACACAGTATAGCTTAGTCCGGCACTGCGGCGCTTGGGGACAATTACCCCGTGAACTCCTGCGCACTCGGCGGTACGGATTATTGCACCGAGGTTGTGAGGATCCTCAAGCTCGTCAAGCACAACAATAAACGGCGCTTCGCCGCGGCTTTCGGCATAGTTGAAAATTTCGTCAACAGTACAATAGTCCTTTACTGCGGCATAGGCAATAATGCCCTGATGGGTCTGCCCTGCGCTTATATAATCAAGTTTTGTGCGGTCAACCTCTTTAATGGGAATTTGTTTGTCCTTTGCTTTGGCAAGGATTGCCACAACCGCACCGCTCTTTTCGCCCTTGGCTACAAGAATTTTATCAATGGGACGGTTGCTGCGGATTGCCTCGCTGACGGGATTTCTGCCCAGAATAACGTCGGGCTTAACTTCATTAACTTCGTTCTTCATAGATATTTTACCTTTCCAAAGCGGCGTGATGCCGCTCACAATTCGGGTATACAGATTGAAATATTTTAATACGGCAGTTGCCCGACAATAAAAAATATTTGTTTTATTGGTACACGTGGCAACAATAATTTGGTGTTATGAATACATATAAAGTTATTATAACACACAATTACAAAATAAGAAATAGTTTTGACAGAAAATAACGTTATTCTTAATTTATGCTTTTTGTTTATCCAAGAACGGCTTTACTTTGGCATAAGGTATCAAGAACCGAAGCACCCGAATCAATGTAGTCGGGTATAATTCCGTAAAGTCCCGTTGTTCTGTCAAGAAAGATAATGTTCTGAGGAGGAAACGGAGTAAAACTGCAATAAAGTGCCAGAAACAGCAGCAACATAAACACCGCAGGCATAAACAAAGTCTCAAGCTTTAGAGTTGACTGCATTAGCCTGCACGACAAAAACGACGCAGTAATTACTGCGATAATAGCCGCAGTAAACTCAGGCATCGAGTAGCTCTCACTGTCAAAGGTTCTGAACACAAGACACGCAAGAATGTAAAATACACCCAAAAAATACAGTGAAATTACCTTTGCAACCGCAAATCGATGAAACGGTAGGCGAACACACATCGCCTCGATTATGCTCCAGACAATATAAGAAATAAGAATTGTTTTTGTAGTTTCCCAAATGCTGTCATTCACAGAACCAAACATTATTCCAATCAGAGTTCCGCCGCAAAGTGTGTAGAGATTTTGCAGAAACACAGAAAAACTTATTACCAAAATCAGCCCGAAAACCTCGAGCCGTACAAGATTCTTATTCATATGCCACCTCGTCCGACAAATAAATGCCGATTAAATCAGTTCTTACACAACTATTATGCAAAACAATAATTGTTTATAACTTGAATTTGTTTAAAGGAATTAAAACTAAACATTAAAATTCTCAACAAGAATTTATACAGCTTGTATATTTCTTTTAATTCAACAAAAATGTTAATAACTATGTTGAAAGTGTTAAAAAGATTATTTCGTTTTGCTGACTGTTAACAGATTTTTAGGATATTTTTTTAAAAAACATAGTATATTGTCTTTTCAACACAAATCATTTTTTATTTCACTCATATAAAACTAATTACATATCGTATAAATTGCGTGTCAAGCACTGTTAAAGAAAAATAAAAAATTATTTATAAAAACAAAAACCGAGCAGAAGCAACGCAAAGTGCGGCGCTATTCTGCTCGGTCAAAACCTTTTTTATTTTACTTAAATTTTTATCATTACAAATGACTGCGGCTGCATTTTGATTTTGCCGTCAGCAAATTCTGCATCACCGATTTTATAAACCGTTTCGCCGCTGTACTGTGTGTTCATCTCATATTGCGTGCCGAGAGGATTGAAGTACATTACAAGGTTTCCTCTTTTGTATGCAAACGGAATTTTGTTTTCATCATACAGAAATTCAAGTTCGCCGTTACCCTTGAGATCATCATACTTGTGGCGCAGAGCAATTAAATCGGTAACAACCCTATAAATGCTGTCAGGGTCGTTTTTCTGATTTTCAACCGTTGGAGCATCAGCAGAAGCATCAACAGGCAGGTAAGTTTCATCATTTGTTGAAAAGCCAAGGTTTTTGCTGCTTGTCCACTGCATTGGTGTGCGTGAACCGGTACGACTGAAACCGCCCTCTTTGCTCACCAAACCCTTTTGATACCTCATACCGATTTCGTCGCCGTAATAGAGAAACGGCACGCCCGGCATTGTAAAGATGAATGCGTTGATAAGCTTAATTGTCTGCTTGTCGTGATATGCGCTGATACGCGGCATATCGTGGTTGTTGGTCATAAAGCTGATGTAGCCGTTGTTCTTTGTAAGCTTATACTGCGGCAAATACTCGTCGGCAAACGACTTTAAATCACCTTTACCGTTGGGATTAAACACAGCCTTATCACCCCACTTATCATAACGGAACAGCTTGCTGTAGCCGTTGCCGTGATGGTCAAGGTAAAAATCCATATGAAAGCCTGCATCATTAATTGCGCGCTGAGGGTGACACCATTCTGCAACAAGGGCGGCATCAGGAAACTCCTTGTCGAGCATTTCACGCACACCACGCCAAATTTTGGCTGTTGCATACTTTTCATCATCATTTTTGACAAGTGAATCAGCCATATCAACCCTAAAGCCGTCTGCTCCCTTGCTCAGCCAAAAGCGCATAATATCCTTGAGCGCCTCGGCAGTTGCAAGGCAGTCGGGATGGTCGCACGGAAGCTGCCAATCGGGGTGGGTCACCTTGTCAAAGCCGTAGTTAAGCGCAGGCTGTGAGCTGAAATAGTTTACAAGATAGTTGCCGTCACGTTCACAAATTCCGCACATCAGCCTATACTGCGGCGGAGCCTCCCAAACACTGTCGGTAAAAATGTAGCGGTTTGACACCTCGCTCTTTTCTGCTTTTTTTGCCTTTTGAAACCACTCATGAGTGTCTGATGTGTGACCGGGAACAAGGTCAAGCAAAATTTTCATTCCCTTTTCGTGAGCCTTGTCAAAAAGCCTTACAAGATCATCATTAGTGCCGTATCTCGGAGCAACCAACTTGTAGTTACGCACATCATAACCTGCGTCCATAAACGGCGAATCATAAATCGGATTGAGCCAGATTGCGTTGCAGCCCAGTTCCTTTACATAATCCAGCTTCTCAATAATTCCGTTAATATCACCGATTCCGTCACCGTTGGAATCGTAAAAGCTTTGCGGATAAATCTGATAGAACACTGCGTCATTAAGCCACTTTGGCATATATAATCAACCTCTCTTTTTTATTTTTGATTAGGATTAATGTTATCCTTATTTTATCATTATTGCCTGAACTTGACAATATCAATCATATTATTTTATAGCAAATTTTTGTTGATTTAATTCCCACTAATATTCACTTGCAAATAAGGCATAAACATCATAATATGATAATATGACCGTCTAAGGAGGAGATGCTTTGACAGTAGACAGACTTAGCGACAACAGAGTGTTGATTGTATTGTGCACAAAGGATATGGAGGATTATCGCCTTGACTACAAAACGCTTAGCCTCAACGACATTCACTGCCGCAAAATCTTAATGCGCATTATGCAGCTTGCCTGCATAAAATCAGGAATTGAAACCAAGGGAAAAAGCGTTAAGCTTGAAACGCTTTATCTTGAGGGCGGCTGCTATATATTAATTACTGTTGACGAAAAACATCGCACTCGCACCTATAAAATAAAAAATCCGAGGGAGTGCAGGTGCTATTCTCTTGGCAACGGCACAAATTTTCTCAACGCAATTGAACAGCTTTACAGACAAAATGTGTGCTGTAACAAAAACCGTGCCTATGTTTATAATGACAAATATTATTTGATTTTTGACTATCCGTCTATACCGCGCAGATTGCGGATAGTTTTGTCGGAATTTGGCAAAAAGGTCGGCAACAAAGCTGATGCCGCCCGAGTAAAAGAAAACGGCCGTGAGCTTTGCTCGTCAAACGCTATCGCTCAAATCGGGCAATACCTTGTGTAAACTGCGGCGTGACAGCAACGTGACGTTGCATCCATTTTCGAGCAGATAGCGTGATGTATTTAATACGTCAGTTGCCCGACAATAATATCCATCTCAGGCGACCAATGGTCGCCTCTACAGTGCCGAAATTGTACATTGTACATTTTTAATTGTAAATTGTAAAAAAGTCGGCGGAATTCCTCCGCCGACATAATTTTAAATCAAGGTATATTTATTTATTGCTTGTTGCTTTTGTAAATGTAAACGTTGTTGTTTCACTGCCGTAATCAAGCACAAGCGTAAGCACGCCTTTATCGTAGTCAAGTTTCTTAACCTCATTGTTCACCTCAACGTCAACAGATGTACCGTTAAATGTATAGCTGCCGCTGCCGCTGATGCCTGCAAGGGTAGCGTCACACTTGCCGCCCTGCTCAAACACAAATCCAAACTGAGAAGCATCGATGTCAAGCTCACTGTACTTTACTGTTTCACCGTTGAGTGCCACCGTAGACGGCACCCACTCCCCCACTATCTCGGAGTTATCACTGCCGCCGCAGCCCGCAAAGCTACACAAAGTCATAGTTGCACCCATAAGCAATGCAGCAATCTTTTTAATCATATTTCCTACCGCCCTCATAACACCAAATGCTGTCACAAAAACATTCGGCATAAATTCACATTTTCTGATTATATTCTACCATTTACTATCGCCTTAGTCAAACAAAATATTATGCGACAATTTATATGATAATTTTATATGCTGATAATTGACAAATTTACTCTAAAATGAGATAATATAAAAGTATATCGGATTAATTATCGGGTAATTGAATTTTAATTGAAATTTTGAGGAGAATGTATATGGCAAAAGAACTTGCTAAGTCCTACAATCCTTCAGAGGTTGAGGACAAAATTTATGACTTTTGGATTAAAGGCAATTATTTTCATGCCGAAGTTGATAAGGACAAAAAGCCCTACACTATCGTTATGCCGCCGCCAAATATTACAGGTCAGCTGCATATGGGACATGCACTTGACGAAACCTTGCAGGATATTTTAATTCGCTGGAGAAGAATGCAGGGCTACAGTGCGCTTTGGCTCCCGGGCACTGACCACGCTTCAATCGCAACCGAAGCAAAAATCGTTGAAGCTATGCGTAAAGAAGGTGTTACCAAAGAGGATTTGGGACGTGAAAAATTCCTTGAACGTGCGTGGGACTGGAAAAAGGAATACGGCGGAAGAATTACAAGCCAGCTTCGCAAGCTCGGATCAAGCTGTGACTGGGAGCGTGAACGCTTTACAATGGATGAGGGCTGTTCAAAAGCAGTCAAAGAAGTTTTTGTACGACTTTATAACGAGAGCAAAATATACCGCGGCAACAGAATGGTAAACTGGTGTCCTCACTGCTGTACTTCAATTTCCGATGCTGAGGTTGAGTACAAGGAGCAAAACGGTCACTTCTGGCATTTGCTGTACCAGGTTAAAGAAACAGGCGAATATCTTGAAATTGCAACTACACGTCCCGAAACTATGCTCGGCGATACCGCTGTTGCAATCAACGAAGCAGATGAACGATACAAGCACCTGCACGGATGTCATGCGATTTTGCCACTTCTAAATAAAGAAATTCCTATTGTGTGCGACGAACACGCCGATATGGAAAAAGGTACCGGTGTTGTTAAGATTACTCCTGCTCATGACCCTAACGACTTTGAGGTTGGTCAGCGCTGCAATCTCCCGATTGTGCGTTGCTTTACATATGACGGTCATATGACAGGTGCCAAAGATGTTGAAGAATATAACGAGCTTAAGGCAAAAGGACAGCTTGCAGAAAACGAGCCTGAGGTGCTTGACTGCGGCAAATATGCAGGAATGACAACTGCCGAGGCAAGAAAGGCTATTCTTGCTGACCTTGAAGCTATCGGCGCTCTCAAAGAGGTTGAGGATCTGACCCACGACGTCGGCACCTGCTACCGCTGTCACACCACGATTGAGCCTATGGTTTCAAAACAGTGGTTTGTTAAAATGGCTCCGCTTGCAAAGCCTGCCATTGACTGCGTAAAGAACGGCAAAACAAAGTTTATTCCCGAACGATTTGAAAAGGTTTACTTCCACTGGATGGAAAATATTAAGGACTGGTGTATTTCACGTCAGCTATGGTGGGGTCACAGAATCCCTGCCTGGTACTGCGACGACTGCGGTGAGATAACCGTATCAAAAGAGGACGTTCACACCTGCTCAAAGTGCGGAAGCACTCACGTTCATCAGGACGAAGATACTCTCGACACATGGTTCAGCTCGGCACTCTGGCCGTTCTCAACACTCGGCTGGCCAGACAAGACCCCTGAGCTTGAATATTTTTATCCTACAAATACACTTGTAACGGGCTACGACATTATTTTCTTCTGGGTAGCAAGAATGATTTTCTCAGCTTGTGAACACACAGATATGCCGCCGTTTGATACCGTATTTATGCACGGCATTGTTCGTGACGAAAACGGTGTAAAGATGTCAAAATCACTGGGCAACGGCATTGACCCGCTTGAGGTTATTGCTCAGTACGGTGCAGACGCGCTTAGATTTTTCCTTGCAACAGGCAATTCGCCCGGCAACGATATGCGCTACTCCGACAAACGTGTTGAGGCTTGCTCAAACTTTGCAAACAAGCTGTGGAATGCGTCCCGTTATGTTCATATGAATATTGACGACTATGATGTTCCCTGCAAGCTCCCCGACACCCTCACAACCGAGGATAAATGGATTGTTTCAACACTCAATACCGTTGCAAAAGAGGTTAACGAAAACCTTGAAAAATTTGAGCTTGGTATTGCAGTTCAAAAGCTTTATGAGTTCATTTGGGACTGTTACTGCGACTGGTACATTGAGCTTGCAAAGGCAAGACTTACGGGTGAGGGCGAAAGCGCACAGAATGCACGACAGGTTCTGTTGTATGTACTCGACGGAATTTTAAGACTTTTGCATCCGTTTATGCCGTTTATCACAGAAGAAATCTGGCAGACGCTTCCTCACGAAGGCGAAACCATAATGCTTGCAAAATATCCCGAATACTGCGCTGAGCTTGACTTCCCAGAGGCAGTTCTTGAAATGCAGAGAGTTATGGAGGCAATTCGTGCAATCCGCAATCGCAGAGCCGAGATGAATGTTCCGCCGTCAAGAAAAGCAAAGGTTTATGTTGCAACGAAATTCCCACAGACCTTTGAGCAGGGCGCACAGTTCATTGTTAAACTTGCATCTGCAAGTGAAGTTGAAGTTGCAGAAAGCTTTGAGCTTGACGGTGCAGTAACTGTTGTTACTGCTGACGCCAAGATTTACATTCCTATGGAGGAGCTTGTTGACAAGGACAAAGAGCTTGCTCGTCTTAACAAAGAGCTTGAGCAGGTTAAAAAGCGCCTTGCACAAAGTGAGGGTAAGCTCAATAATCAAGGCTTTGTTGCCAAAGCTCCTGCGGCTGTAATTGAAAAGGTTAAGGGACAGGCTGCAAAGGAAAGAGAGCAAATTGCGCTTATAGAGGCCGCCATAAAGGCAATTAACAATTAATATTTTTAATTCGAGTAGATAGGTTTATTATGAAATCGCCTTTTGTGCCCGAAATTATAACGAAGAAAAGGGATTCCTGCGTTAGATTTAGAAAAATGTTTGCACCGGGATACCGACGTTAAACTATGGTGCGACTAATATACCCGAAGCTAAAAATCTTGAAACAATGCATAATATGTGGTAAAATGAAAAATAGGCCATATAACTGATTTGTTATTTTTTAAATATTTGTGTGAATTTATTACGAAAGGAAAAGAGAAATGTATAAAATAGTAAAGAAAAAATCTCTTAACCCCACTGTCACCCTTATGGAGGTTGACGCTCCGCTTATTGCAAAAAAGGCTGAACCGGGTCAGTTTATTATTCTCAGAGTTGACGAGAACGGCGAGCGTATTCCGCTTACAGTCGCAGGCTACGACAGAACAGCCGGAACCGTGCGCATTATATTCCAGATTGTAGGAGCTACAACCGAAAAACTTAATCACCTTAACGAAGGCGACTATATACAGGACTTTGTCGGACCTTTGGGTGTACCTACTCACACCGACGGACTCAAAAAGGTTTGCGTTGTGGGCGGCGGCGTTGGTTGTGCTATTGCACTTCCTGTTGCTCAAAAGCTCCACGAAATCGGCTGTGAGGTTCACTCGATTATCGGTTTCAGAAACAAAGACCTTGTTATTCTTGAGGACGAGTTCAAGGCTTGCTCAGACAAGTTCTTTATGATGACCGACGACGGCTCTTACGGTGAAAAGGGCGTTGTTACCGCTCCGCTGGAAAAGCTGATTAAAGACGGCGAAAACTATGATATGGTTATTACAATCGGTCCGCTGATTATGATGAAGTTTGTTGTCAAGACAACAAAACCGTACAACATTCCGACAACTGTATCTATGAATCCCATTATGATTGACGGCACAGGAATGTGCGGCGGCTGTCGTTTGACTGTTGACGGTCAAACAAAGTTTGCCTGCGTTGACGGACCTGACTTTGACGGCTTTAAGGTTGATTTTGACGAGGCTATGAAGCGCGGCGCAATGTACAAACCATTTGAACGTCACGCTTATGAAGAAACCTGCAATCTATTTAAAAAGGAGGTTGAGTAAGATGCCTAATATGTCACCAAAAAAGGCGCCGATGCCAACCCAAGATCCAAATGTAAGAAACAAAAACTTTCTTGAAGTAGCTACAGGCTACACCGAGGAGGTTGCCATAGAAGAGGCTCAGCGCTGCCTCAACTGCAAAAACAAGCCGTGTGTAAACGCTTGTCCGGTGCACATTGCTATTCCTGACTTTATCAAAGAAGTTGCAAACGGAAACTTTGCGGCTGCTTATGACGTTATATCTCAGTCAAGCTCACTTCCTGCTGTTTGCGGACGTGTTTGTCCTCAGGAAACCCAGTGCGAATCAAAATGCGTAAGAGGCATCAAGACCGAACCTGTCGGCATTGGCAGACTTGAAAGATTTGTTGCTGACTGGCACAATGCACAGGAAAACGCAACTGTAAACAAACCGCAGTCAAACGGTCATAAGGTTGCAATCATAGGTTCGGGTCCTGCCGGTCTTACCTGTGCAGGCGATCTTGCCAAAAAGGGCTACGACGTTACCGTATTTGAGGCACTTCACCTTGCAGGCGGCGTGCTTGTTTATGGTATTCCTGAGTTCAGACTTCCAAAGTCTATTGTTCAAAAAGAAGTTGACACACTCAAGCAGCTTGGCGTTAAGGTTGAAACCAATATGGTTATCGGCAGAGTTATCTCGATTGACGAGCTTATGGATGAATACGGCTTTGAGTCAGTGTTCATCGGCTCAGGCGCAGGTCTGCCGCGCTTTATGAACATTCCGGGTGAAAACCTTTGCGGTGTTTACTCGGCAAATGAGTTCCTCACAAGAACCAATCTTATGAAGGCTTACAAGGACGATTCTACAACACCTATTATGCACGCAAAAAAGGTTGCAGTAGTAGGCGGCGGTAACGTAGCAATGGATGCAGCCAGATGTGCAATGCGTCTTGGCGCAGAAGAGGTTTACATTGTATACAGAAGAAGTGAAGAGGAGCTCCCTGCACGTAAAGAAGAGGTTGAACACGCTAAGGAAGAGGGAATTATCTTCAAACTTCTCAACAACCCTGTTGAAATTCTCGGCAACGAAGATGAATTTGTAACAGGTATGAAGTGCATTAAAATGGAGCTTGGCGAGCCTGACGCAAGCGGCAGACGCAGACCGGTTGAAATCCCGGGCAGTGAGTTTGTGCTTGACGTTGATGCAGTTGTAATTGCAATCGGCACTTCTCCTAATCCGCTCATCAAGTCAACCACCAAAGGACTTGAAACCCAAAAATGGGGCGGAATTATCGCTGACGAAAACGGACTTACATCTCGTGAGGGTGTGTTCGCAGGCGGCGACGCAGTAACCGGTGCGGCTACTGTAATTTTGGCAATGGGTGCAGGTAAAACAGCCGCAGCAGCCATTGACGAGTACATTCAAAACAAATAATCAAAAATCTCAATATCAAACAAAAGCAGACAAGGATTGACTCACATCAACCTGTCTGCTTTTTTAACTTCGGGAATATTAGTCGGCGCATAGCTTAACCTCGGTAGCCCGGTGCAAACATTTTTCTATATCTAGCGCAAGAATCGACTGGTGTACCAATAAAGCACAACCTAAATTATCGTTGTTTCGTACGCAAAAAACCGACCTTTCCCGGTAGGGGCGACCATTGGTCGTCCGAAAATGAATTGTCATTGTCGGGAAAAAAAGGTATAAAATTATATCTATCTGTCTACTCGACCATAATTGAAAATTATTAATTGTAAATTGTTTTGTCACGCCGCCGCAAAACGTGGGATAACGAAATAATAACCGCACACCGCTTTGATGTTTCTGCCGCCGGACGACCAATGGTCGCCCCTACCGCGTAAAATATAAAACGCGCATTAAATTTGTTGCCACCGCTATGAATTTTACGGTCGGGAAAATGACGTATTAAAATGCATCACGCTGTCTGCTCGACCAAAATTGTTAATTGTACTTTGTAAATTGTAAATTGTATATTCACGTTGCCATTTTTTCACGAATAATACTGAGTATTTTTCGCTCACGGCGGCTAACCTGAACCTGAGTCATACAAAGAATTTTTGCCGTCTGTGTTTGAGTTTTGCACTGATAGTAACGCAGGTAAATTATTTTTCTGTCGTTTTCTTCAAGCGCTTTTACAGCTTGCTCAAGGCTTAAACGCTCCGATATTTCCTCCTGGATATCGTCGGTCGGAACATCAATCTGCGGACTGCCGTCCTCATTGTATCCCGACGTGAGCGACAACGGATATTGCACACTGTTGAGTGCGTCAATGATTTTTTCCTCAGTCGTATCAAGACTTTTTGCAAGCTGAGAAACGGTGAGTTCTGTGCCGTTTTTTAGCTTGTTTTCGTTGTTGAGCCTGCAAATTGCCGAGGCAAGCTCTTTTAGCGAACGGCTGACCTTGACTGCGCCTCCGTCACGAAACAACCGCTTAATCTCGCCCATAATCACAGGAAAGGCATATGTCGAAAACTGAAGATTTCGGCTTTCATCAAAGTTATTTATCGCCTTGGCAAGACCAAGCGACCCTGCCGCAAACAGCTCTTCGTACTCAATGCCTTTACCGGCAAATCGCTTGCAACAGGCATGCACAAGCCCAAAGTTATCCTCGGCAACTGCATTTTTGTCAAGCATTGTGAGGGGCAATGGTTTTTTCAAGAGTAACAGTCGTGCCCGAACCGACCTTTGATTTTACTCTGACCTTGTCGCAAAAGCTCTGCATAACGGCAAATCCCAGTCCTGCACGCTCCTCCTCGGGAGCAGTTGTATACAACGGTTCCATAGCCTTTGAAACATCCTCAATTCCGCAGCCTTTATCGCGGATTTTGATTATTACCTTGCCTGTATCGGTGATTTTGCCCTTTATGTAAATTGTGCCGCCCACACGGCGATAACCGTGAACAATACAGTTTGTAACCGCCTCGGAAACTGCCGTTTTAATATCGCTCAGCTCATTTATTGTCGGGTCAAGATTCATTATAAACGCCGACACAGCACTTCTTGCAAATGCCTCATTACAGCTTTTGGACGGAAAGCTCAGGCTCATTTCATTTACGGTATTCATCTGAGCACCCCCAATCCCTCTATGCCCGACATTGCAAAAAGCCTGTACATTCTGTCGGGAATGTTAACCACTCTCAATGCTCCGCCAATCAGCTTCATCTGGCGGTATCGCCCCATCACAAGCCCGATGCCTGAGGAGTCCATAAACGACACTCCCGAAAAGTCAAGGCACAGCAGTCTTGGTTTGAGGGACTGCGCCGCACCGTCTACCTGAGTTCGGATTTTTACTGCCGAATCGTGGTCAATTTCACCGTCTATGTATGCGGTCAAAATATTATTTGCGTATTCTGTCTTTAACATCCAACCATTCCTTTTAGTTCGAGTATATTCCTCGGAGTACCGCTTAACGTCGGTATCCCGGTAGAAACATTTTTCTATTGGTAACGCAGGAATCCCTTTTACTTCGTTATAATTTCGGGCACAAAAGGTTATTCCCAAAACAAACCTGTCTACCCGAATTGTGAGCGGCGTCACGCCGCCCCGAGTCAAGCATTTTTCTAAATCTAACGCAAGATATCCTTTTACTTCATCTAAATTTATTTTTTACTTCGTTATTTCGGGCACGTAAGGTTATTTTCATAACAAAGCTATCTGCCCGAATTGTGAGCGGCATCATGCCGCCGTCACGTTGCCTAAATAAAAAGCTGCATACTAATCATAAATTAGTATGCAGTAAAAAATTTGTTTTATTCTGTCGGTTAACAAAAATATTTTATTTTTCTATGACTGTCTTCCAAGTGCTGTGGCAAGCACCTATCAATTTCTGACTTTTCAAATAGTTTTTGCCGTTTTTTCAACAATAATCGGTCTGATTTCGCTTGCAAGATAAAGCGAACCGCAGATTACTATTGCACATCCGGAACGCTGTGCCTTTTTCAGTGCCACATCAAATGCGTGCTCTGCGCTTTCAAACACAACCACCTCGTCAATATACTTTGCGCACTTCTGCATCAAACCTGATGGTGACATCGCCCTTGGATTATTCACTGGCACAGTATAAACGCTGTCAAACACACCGTCGAGCAGTTTGATAGACGAGTCCACGTCCTTGTCTGCGAGCATTCCCATAATGCCGATTATATACTTGTCGCCGATAAATTTTTTGATTGATTTTTTGAGTGCTTCAATTCCGTTGGGATTATGAGCACCGTCAAGCAAAACTATCGGGTCTTCGCAGAGCAGTTCAAGCCTTGCAGGATTCACGGTGTTTGCAAAGCCCTGCTGAATTTGAAAGTCCGACACCTCGATATATCCGTTAAGCCTTAAAATATCGAGTGCCGCAAGCGCAGTTTTTGCATTTTCAATCTGATGTTCACCTGCAAGCGGCAGTGCAATCTCTGTATTATTAAACAAAAATCTGCTACCCTTTAGCGAGCTCTCTACATTCTTTATCTCAACTCCTGCGCTGTGTGCAAGCGGAATTTTAAGTCTGCGTGCCGTCTGCTCAATAATCTGCATTGCCTCAGGCTCTTGGTTTGACGTTACCGCCATTGATTTTTCTTTTAGAATGCCGCATTTTTGTACAGTAATTTCTTCTATAGTGCTTCCAAGCACAGCAGTATGGTCAAGCCCGATTGTGGTAATAACCGAGCATAGCGGCTGTTTTATTGTATTGGTGCAGTCAAGCAGTCCCCCCATTCCTGTTTCGAGCACAACAATGTCGCAATGCTCGTTTGAATGGATATAAAATTGCAGGGCATTAACGTACTCAAATTCGGTTATAACTATGCCTTCTGCACTAAGCTGCTCAATAATCGGAAATGTTTTTTCAACCGCCGAAGCAAGCATTTCTCGGCTGACCATAGAATTGTTGATTTGTATTCGTTCACGAAAATCCGTAATGTACGGCGAGATAAACAATCCCGTTTTGTATCCTGCCGCTACCAACACGCTTGACAGCATTGCGCATACCGAGCCTTTGCCGTTGGTGCCTGCAACGTGAATATAGCTCAGCTTGTCCTGCGGATTGCCGAGCCTCTCAAGCAAAATTCTCATCCTGTCAAGACCCGGACGAGAGCCAAAGGTCAAGAGTGAATGTATTTTTGCCAAAGCTTCTTCATACGTCATTACAACAACTCCCTGTATATCTCATTTTTCTTAAATCCTGTGATTTGTGCCGCCTGCTTTGCGGCATCTGCCATTTTTGCACCGTTTTCAATCAGCTTTTTAGCTGTTTCAACAGCATATTCAAGGGTAAGCTCTTCGCCCTCCTCCTGCTGTTTTGCACCCTCAAGCACAAGTACAAATTCGCCCTTTAAACTGCCGTCCGACAGATTTTCGGCGGCATATTTTGTTGTTGTGCGAATTACCTCCTCGTGGATTTTGGTAAGCTCACGCACTATTGACAGTCTGCGGTCGCCAAAGGCAGAATAAAGGTCACGCAGAGTTGCAGGCAACTTGTGCGGCGCTTCATAAAAAATCATGGTGCGGCACTCGTTTTTGAGGCTCTGCAAATGCTCATTACGGCTCTTTTTGTTAACGCTCAGAAATCCCTCAAAAGTAAATCTTCCTGTTTCCAGTCCCGACACGGCAAGAGCAGAAATTACTGCGCTCGGTCCCGGAATAACAACCGTTCTGATACCACGCTCCTCACACAGCTTGATTAAATCCTCACCGGGATCGGAAATACAGGGCATACCTGCATCGGTAACAATCGCACAGTTTTCCCCCTGTTCAATTCGTTGGCAGATAATCTCGCCTCGCTCACGCTTGTTGTGCTCATAATAACTGACCATAGGTTTTTTTATGCCAAAATGGTTGAGCAGCTTAAGCGTTACTCTGGTATCCTCTGCGGCGATAAAGTCAACGCTTTCAAGCGTTTGCACCGCTCTTGGAGAAAGGTCGGACAGATTGCCTATCGGTGTTCCCGTAACATATAAAATTCCGCTCATAATCTGCCCTCCTTGTAGCTTCCGTATATTTTCATCATTTCATCCGAGAACTCGCCTTTATCATTCTCGATAAACAAAGTCGGCAAAACATTCAAAAAGCCCCTGCTTCCGCCGCGCCTGCCCTCAAGCAAAAACAGCTTGGGCGCTTTTTGTGGGCGCTGCTGTACCATTCTAAGCACCTTTGGCTCAATGTTAAATTTACGCATTGACTCCATAACATCACAAAGGCGCTCGGGGCGCTGACAAATACAAAATCTTCCGCCAAACTGCAATAGCTTTGAGGCGCACTGACATATGTCGTCGAGCGTGCACTCGGTTTCGTGACGAGCCACAAGCTTTGCGCTGTCGAGATTTTCTATACCTCCGCCTCCGATTTTGTAGGGCGGATTGCACGCAACAAGGTCAAAGCAACCAAACGGCAGTTTACCTTTTAAGTCCTTTAAATCCGAATGGATTATCTTTATATTATCGCCGAGATTATTCAAATCTACGCTTTTTTGAGCAAGTGTACAGGCATTTTCCTGAATTTCAACGGCAGAAATATCAAGACGTGGGTTGTGCCTGTGCCACAACAGCGGAATTGTTCCGCATCCTGTGCCGAGATCGACACATTTTTTGATGCCGTTCGGCTTTGAAAAATCGGCAAGCAATATTGTATCTGTCGAAAAATGATAGCTGTCGGAAACATAGATTTGTAATCCGCTTCCAAGCGGCTCGGTGTGAACATTAGTCATACGAGTTCCTCGATTTCTGTTACAATTATCGATTGGTATTAATTCTTAAAAAAGAGTGGCAAGGGAATCCCCTTGCCACTTAATCGGTCTTGTTGTCAACCCTTGAATTAGCCTTCCTGTGGAGCGCCTACCGGACAAACATCTGCGCAAGAACCGCAATCTGCACAAGCATCGGCGTTGATTACATACTTGCCGTCACCCTCAGAAATAGCCTCGCATGGGCAAGCATCTGCGCAAGCACCGCACATAATGCACTCATCATTAATTACATATGCCATAGGTACAAACCTCCTTATACGCTTAGCAACAATATGCCGCTAATAAATTTCAACTATATTGTAACATATTTTTTAAAAAAAGCAACCGTTTAAGGGTAAATTTCTGTGATTTACATTTTTTACATAAAAAATTGTCGAATAAATGATTATCATTCGAGGTTTTTAAATTCCTCAAGCTCTTTTTTGTCAACCTTGATGTATCCGTCTTTTACAAGCTTGCACTGCTTTACCGTGAACGTCTTTGGCGCAACATCTTCAGGCGCGCTGTTGAGCTTAACCTTAAGTGTTCTTGCAATCAGGTTGTTCTCAACAACAAGTCCCCTGCCCTCGGGAGTGTTTACTATTGCGCCGACCTTTGGAGTCCTTTTGAGAAGGTCGGTGTATGCCTCCTGCTCATACTTTAGACAACACATAAGTCTGCCGCAGGTGCCCGAAATCTTGACAGGAGAAAGCGACAATCCCTGCTCCTTTGCCATTTTGATTGACACAGGCTGAAACTCTCCCATATAGCTTGCACAGCAAAACGGCTTTCCGCAAATTCCAAGACCGCCGAGCATCTTTGCCTCGTCACGCACACCAATCTGGCGCAACTCAATTCTGGTTCTGAACACGCTTGCCAAATCCTTTACCAGCGCACGAAAGTCAACCCTGCCGTCGGCTGTAAAATAAAACAGAATTTTGCTGTTATCAAAGGTATATTCAACATTGACAAGCTTCATATCCAACTTGTGATAAGCGATTTTTTGCTCACATATTCTGTAAGCCTCGCTCTCCTTGAGCTTGTTTTCCGCAAGATGATTAAGGTCATCCTCGGTTGCAATTCTGATAAGCGGCTTCAGCGGATGGGCAAGCTCGCTGTCATCAATGGTTTTGTTGGCAGTGGCAACCTCGCCGCACTCAAGCCCTCTGGCTGTTTCAACAATTACCATATCACCTATATTAAGTTTATTATCAAGCGGGTCAAAATAGTACACCTTGCCCACTTCTTTAAATCTAACTCCGATTACCTCTGCCATGAAATCCTCCTGTACTCGCCGCACAACCACGTTGTGAGCAAATTTATGTTAATATTTTGCGTTAGTTTTATATTTGCACTCTCACAAGCCTTGATAAGCTCCATAATCTGAGTTCTTGTAAACCGCCTTGCAAGCACACCGCCAAGCTCTTTGTCAAACAAAGCCTTGGCACCGGCTCCGACTGCAAGCCCATCGCGCAACAAAAGTTTTGTCACTGTCAGGCTCTCTGATGCATTTTCTTTGTCCAAAAGCAGCGACAATGCCTTTAAAAGATCATATTCACTGCTAGACAGAATGCCGTTAACAATACTCCTTGCAGTTTGGCACGCAATATCACTGTGCACCTCTTCGCTTTTAATACGAATTACCGTTGTTCTCGAAAGAATTGTAGTCAACAGTTTTGAGGAGTTTGTGCACAGCAAAATAAAAAATACATTCTGCGGCGGCTCCTCAAGCAGCTTCAAAAATGAGTTTTGCACCACAGGCGAAAGCCTGTTTTCTGCATCCTCAAACACATACACCTTTGCGTTTGCCTCATTTGGCTTAATATATGCATCCTTTATTATGTCACGCATCTGGTCGATTGAATAAGACTTGGACTTCTTTTCGGGATAGGCATATTTTATGTCAGCGTGCGCCTGATTTGATGCCCTGAAGCACTGAGCGCACTTGCCGCAGGGACGATTTGCATCACCGCATACAGCATACATTGAAATAAATTTTGCAAGCTCAAGGCTCTTTGTCCCGTCACTGCACTCCAAAACAATCGCGTGGGGCATTCTGCCCTGAATGTCAAGCGTTTGAAGCATCTGTCTTGTATTATCGTCAAATTCAAAACCGTCAAAATTCAAACTCTCACCTCTTCCAAATGCAGAACACACCTATTATCTTAGCTTAATTATAATTATATCATAAAATAAAAAATTTTCTACTGTCATTTCAAGGAAACTGTGTTTGTCACAATCTCGCCGTTGTCTGTGATGTCTATATAGCCGTAGCTTGCATAGTATCCGTGACACGAACCCGGATTGAGCAAATACAATCCGTCGTCATATTCCGAAAGAGGCATATGGGTGTGTCCAAACAGCAAGATGTCTGCCCCTTGCTCCCTTGCCGCCGAAGCAATCTGATAAAGCCCCATTTTGGCATTGTACAGATGACCGTGCGTTATAAAAATCTTTTTGCCGCAAATGCTCAGCGTTTCGGTTGCAGGCAGCATACTTGACCAGTCACAATTACCCCTGACACCCACAATCATTTTGTCTTTATACATAAGTTTCAGCGTTTGCAGCTGCTCGTCACCGTCACCGCAATGCACAATAACCTCAGCCTTTGGCTGGGCTTTTACCGCCCTGAGCAGACTGTGCATATCGCCGTGAGTATCCGAAACCACCAAAATGCGCATAAAAACACTCCGTTCTAAAAATCAATTCAGCGCATACAATGTTGTGAGGTGTTAGTATGGCTGAAAACAACAAAAATAAAATACTTAGCGAATTATCGGGAAAGCTCGGACTTTCTCAGCAACAGCTTGAGTCTGCCGCAAAAAACGGAGACATAAAAAACATTCTGCAAAATGCCGACAAAGCTCAGGCAAAACAGATTGAGAATATTCTGAATGATCCCGAAAAAACAAAAAAACTTCTTGAAAGCCCACAGGCACAAGCACTGTTGAAGCTGTTTGGCGGAGAATAAATATGTCTGAGCTTCAAGATAAACTAAACCAAATTCTGAGCAATCCGGAAGCGCTCAAGCAGGTTCAAAGCCTTGGTGCGCAGCTTGGTCTGACACAAAACTCCGAGCCGCCGCCAAAGCCAGCTCAGTCAAAGCCGCCGCAAAGTCAAATCAGCAGCGATATGATGGGCGCTTTTGCAAAGATTGCGCCGATGCTCAGCACAATAAAGGAGGACGACACAAGCCGTCTGCTGCATTCACTGCGACCGTTTTTATCAGAAGAAAAGCAACACAGGCTTGACCAAGCGGAAAAAATGTTAAAAATTTTAAAAATTATGCCGCTGATTAAAAACAGCGGATTATTCTGAGTGAGGTGAAACTATGCCAAGCTTTGAAGAAGAAGCGTTTGCAAGAGCCCAGCAAATGCACCGCAGACCGCCGCATCACAGAGATTCAGCTCAAAACCCTGAACAGCTTAGGACAGCAGAAAACGAGCAAAAAACCGAGCAAAGCTCTCCGCCGCCAAAAGCTGAAATGCCCAAAAATACCAATCACAATGAGCATCGCCCAAATGACGGACTGCTTGATATAATGTTCAAAAACAAAGATCAAAGCCTGATTTTGCTGCTTATTATCCTGCTTATGGAAGAGGACACGGAGCCGTCGTTGCTGCTTGCGCTGATGTATTTGTTGATATGAATAACCAATAACTGCGTCCGCTTGCTTTACCTGATTTGTCCGTTGCCCCTGATGATGTACTTTGAGCTTGTAAGCTCATTTAATCCCATAGGACCTCTGGCGTGGAGCTTTTGGGTTGAAATGCCGATTTCCGCACCCAATCCAAACTCACCGCCGTCTGTAAAGCGTGTGGACGCATTTACATAAACAGCGGCAGAGTCAACTCTTGCAGTAAACTCGTTTGCACTGCTAAGCTCGTTCGTTATAATGCACTCGCTGTGACCTGTGCTGTATTTTGCAATGTGTCCGATTGCTTCGTCAAGGCTGTCAACCACCTTGACTGCAATTATATAGTCAAGAAATTCAATACTGTAATCTTCCTCGGTGGCAGACACAACGCAGTCGCCGAGGATTTGTTTTGTTCTGTCGCATCCTCTGATTTCAACATTCTTTTTGTCAAGCTCCGATTTGATTGCAGGGAGTGCCTCGTCGGCAATATCCTTGTGTACAAGCAAGGTTTCGATTGCATTGCACACTGACGGACGTGAAGTTTTGCCGTTGAACACTATATTCTTTGCCATCTCAATGTCAGCGCTTTTGTCAACATAGATATGACAGTTGCCAACGCCTGTTTCAATAACAGGAACTTTTGCGTTGCTTACAACACTTTTAATCAGACCTGCGCCGCCTCTGGGAATCAAAACGTCAAGGTAATCCGACAACTGCATAAGCTCGGTTGCACTCTGACGTGAGGTGTCCTCAACAAGTGCCACGCAGTCACGAGGAAAGCCCACGCTTTCAATGGCGTTTCGCATAATTTCGGCAACAGCCTTGTTAGAATTTATTGCCTCCTTACCTCCCCTGAGGATGACTGCACTGCCTGCCTTTAAGCACAGAGCGGCAGCGTCTGAGGTAACATTTGGACGAGCCTCATAGATGATTCCGATAACACCCATCGGGACAGTTACCTTTTCAATCTGTAAGCCGTTTTTAAGGGTTTTACCATCAATAATTCTTCCAACAGGGTCAGGTAAAGCGGCAACCTGCTCAACACCGTCCGCCATACCTTTGATGCGTTCTTCGGATAGTCTTAGACGGTCGAGCAGTGACTCTGTAAGTCCTGCATTTTTACCGTTTTCTATATCAATATCATTTGCCTTAATAATTTTGTCAATATTAAATCGCAGAGCATCTGCAATCGCCTTTAGTGCAATGTCTTTTTTTGCACCTGCCGTCATCAAAAATCTTGAAGCAGCCTTTGCATTCGCGCCCATAGTTTCAAGAATAGTCATATTTCCCTCCTGTTAATGCCTTGCCAAAAACTTTGTTCCTATATTATTTCCGTCAAAAACCTCATAAAGATTTTCGGGCTTTTCGCCGCTCATAACATAAACCTCAACTCCGCGCTTTGTTGCATAGTCAGCCGCCTGAAGCTTGGTTATCATTCCGCCTGTGCCTCGGTTTGAGCCTGTGCCTGCCGCCATATCAAGAATTTCTCCGTTGATTTTTTCTACGACGTCAAGTTTTGATGCATTTGGATTTTCACGTGGATTTGAGTCGTACAATCCGTCTATATCCGTAAGTATTATCAGCCTGTCTGCACTCACCAGCCCCGCAACAATCGCCGACAGCATATCGTTATCGCCAAAGTTATTGCCTTCAAGCTCGTCAATAGCAACGGTATCGTTTTCGTTTATAATCGGGATAATATTCATACTGATAAGCTCATCGATTGTGTTGATTACATTCTGCCTTTTTTGATTGGTTTCAACCGCATATCTTGTCAAAAGGATTTGAGCCACAGAATGGTTGTATTCGCCAAACAGCTTGTCATACATAAACATCAGCTCGCACTGACCTATCGCCGCAAGTGCCTGTTTTTTCTTGGTTTCTGAGGGGCGCTTGGAAAGTCCTGCTTTTCCCATTCCAACTCCGATAGCTCCCGACGACACCAGCATAATCTGTTCACCGCTGTTTTGCAAATCGGATAACACCTTGCAGAGCGCCTCAATACGTCTGTAATTTATCTTTCCGTTCTCGTATGTCAGGGTTGATGTGCCAACCTTGACTACGGTACGCTTGTTTTGCATAATTCACACCTGTTTCAAATCTAAATATAATATGCCGTCGTCATAAACCGAACCGACAATATAATTAAGTTGTTATAACAACCGAGTATACTAAGTTATTATAGCACATTACAGCAGTAAATTACAAGTATTTGGGGCAATAAGATACCCGGCAAAGCTTTACAAGTTAAAAAATCCGCATACTGTCATTACCACTTTTTGCCCTTTTGTTTTAGAACAATTTTTTGTAAGGCAAAAAAGCGGCGTAACGCCGCTCATAATTCGTGCAGACAGCTTGATATTATCAGCACTTCTGTTCCCGACCGTTTTCAAGCAGTTTCCTATATAGTCAAAAAGGAAGTCCTAAAGGACTTCCTTTCTTGCTCATGTTGAGAATATTAGTTGTTTACGGTTTTAACCGTACCGATATAAAGCGGAATGTTGCTTTCGTTGTCAAGAATAAGGAAAATAAACGGCCTGTCAAACTCAACGGTCACGTCTGATCTATGCTCTATTTTTGCATTGGCAGGCAAGTCGTTAATGTCAATTCCCGTTGTTTTGATACCTCCAGAGCTTACCGACAGATTCGGCATAATCTCATACATAGCATCAAACAAAAAATCATTACTGCGTGTAAGTCCGCCAAACTGAGCTTTATCACTGAACAGCGAAAATAAACCACTTTGCTTGAGCACATCAGTGATATTTTTTGCTTTGCCGTCTGACTTTATATAAAATTCAGGAATCTTAGCTATTGCAGTCTTTGAAAAATCAACGCTTTCAAGCAACTTTGAAAACTCGGAATTTGTAAAATCAGCAATGTAATCGTCAAGTGAAATACCCTCATTCGGAATTATCGCCATAAACTTCAGCGGAGTTTTTGACATATATTTCATCACAGCCTTAGCATTGCTTGTATGCATATAGGTTTCATCAGATACCATATATACAGCGTCCTCGCCGCCGAATTTTCCCTTTTCAACATCATCCTCAGCAGAAGCATTTAACCACAAGTCGCAAACATCCGCCGCAGTTGCAGAAAACATTGTCTGCTCCTTGTTAATTGACGAAAATGCATTCTGCACACCAAAATCTGCAAATTGATTGTTTATCTTTGTAACTGCATTGCTGTCGTCAAACATAAACCTGAACAAGTCACAACCGTAATAATCAACATCTGTCTGCACAAACTTAGACTTTATATCTGAGGTATCGTTAACAAAAAGGTTAGTGTCAATTCTTGCAAAATAAAGTTTTTCACCGTCTTTGTTTTCTTCGCCGACAGACTCAAGTCTGCTCTTAAAATACGAAAAACACTCATTTAGGCTTTGATTGTCCAAATCCTTGCACATTGCTCTGAAAATCTCATCGCCTGTATCCTCAGATGTACCGTTTGCAATCAACCCAAGCTGGAGCGCCGAACTTGCAGGAGAAAACACATACGAACCATCAGAGCCAAAAGCGGTGTTATAATTCCTGAACATTCTGAATGTAAAATCTGCAATTTCGTTAGAAAATGTCGCATAATCCGCGGGTGCCGTAACTGCACCGCTACTATAATAATAAGTTTCAGCGTCGACACTGCGTGAATATTTGCTTGTCAGATTATCGCCGTCAGTAAAATTTTCGTTATCGGTGCAAGCGCAAAGCACACTCATCATAATCGCCATACACAATGCCGCCGCAATAAATTTCTTCATATCAAATCTCCGTTATTCTTCGCCAATCAGCTTTTTAGCTAGCTTAAATATATTTTCTGCCGAGTCAGGTATATATAACCGCCTGCACTGGGCCTTCATATCAGCAAGTTTTTCCTTGTTGCCGAGCAGTTCAACAACCTCGTCTGCCCCATTCTTTTTGTCAAGCATAATCGCTGCCCGTTCCTTAAGCAAAAAGTCAGCATTGTCACGTTCCTGACCCGGGAATGCACTGTAAATCGCAAGCGGAAGCGCACACGCAAGGCTTTCGGTCACGGTAAGTCCTCCGGGCTTTGTGACAATCACATCCGAAATGTGCATAAAATCCTCAACATTTTTGACAAAATACAAAAGCTTGGTGTTGTCCTGCGTTCCAATTTCGTCAATCAGCTTTTCAAGATGAGCAAAAAGCCTGATGTTTCTGCCTGTAATCACAATAAACTGAATATCAGATGACTTTTGCGCAAGCTGTTTGTAAAAGTCAAGCACACTTGTAACACCAAACGACCCTGCCATTAAAAGCACAGTAGGCTTTTGCGGGTCAAGTCCCTCACGTCTGCAAATTTCTTCCTTGTCAAACGGCTGTGTAAAACGGTCAAAAACAGGAATACCAAGTGGATAAATTCTGTTTTCGTCAACATCATAGGTGTTTTCGAGTTTGTTTTCCATCTGAGGCTCAGCAAGCACATATGCATCAATATTCTTGCCGATATATGTGCGGTGAGCATCATAATCGGTTATAAGGCTGATTGCCTTAACATCTATTTTCCCTTGCTTTTTGAGCTGTGAAATCATCGTTGTGACAAACGCATGACAGGTTATAACAACATCAGGCTTAAATTCTTCGATAGTTTCAAGCAGCTTGTTTGCCATCAGTGTGTTTGAGTGCATTACAGCCTTATACATTACGTTTCGGTGATCTGTTATCTTATAGCTTATTCCGTAAACCTTGGGAATTTTGGTTGCCATAAAATGGTATCCGCCGCAAACGGTTTTATCATAAACCTTGCCGACTGCCTTAAGCGCATCAACTACCCTTACCTCGGTTTGAGGACTGATTTGTTTTATTTTATCTTCAAGTGCGGCTGCAGCACGCTTGTGTCCGCCGCCTGTAGAGGCTGTGAGAATTAATATTTTCATTTTTCCTCTCCCATCAAATTGCAACTGCAAAACCCATCTCAAATGAGCCTGCACTGTCATATTTATTATTATACTTTATATTCATTTGTATTTCAACACCAAATCCTTATTTATTTTCTTTTTTGACAGCAAATCTTTGGGTTGTTCTATCTACGATGTTTTTTTAACTTTAATAATGCAAGCAGTCGATTTTTATTGCATATTTTGGAATTAGTTTGAATACGGGTCAAATATTGCTTTTTTGCACATTTATTTTTTAAAAATAAATTTTAAATTTTGTGTTTTTATACTTTATTTTTACTAAACTTTATAGTAAAATAAACATAATACGCG
>DKXL01000056.1:3315-9057 GCA_002493005.1 Ruminococcaceae bacterium UBA7127 | reverse complement strand
TGCGCGCGCACGAGCGATGGCTATGCGAAAGCGGACGCACTAGGTGCGCGCGCTTTCTTGCTTTATGGGAAATTGCTCGAAAACGGTCGGGCAGAGAAGTGTTGATATATTATAAAACATATTTTCCCGACAGTAAGTTCATATCGGGAGATTAATAATCGCCCCTACCTCTTAGGGTGTGCACAATTTTAAGTCGTAGGGGCGATCATTGGTCGTCTGAGATGAAAATTTATTATCGGGCAACTAATTTATATATACTATCTGCTGGAATTGTACATTGCAATCTCCAGACCAAGATTGTTAATTGCAAATTTGGCGGCATTATTTGAATTTATGCCATACTCTGTATGCATTTAAATTGTTTTGTCAAATTCACTGCCACAGCGTGGACATCTGACGGTGTGCTTGCCTTTTTTGTTCTTTACCCTCAGCTGAGCCTTGCACACGGGGCATTTGATATATCTGTAATATTTGCGGTCTTTGATTTTTTTGTATGTCAGCTTAAACCAACCTGTCACAGCATTGTAAATCGGCAAAAACTTTCGGTTTTCGGCACTTCGGGCAACAATGTTTCGTGAAAGCGAGCGAAATATGATTAAGCCTAAAATAATTAGCTCAACAATATAGATAATCAGAGAAGCAGTTCGATTAAATACAAAAATATTTACAAGCCACAGCACCAAAAACAGTACGAAAAGCGAGTGATTGAGCTTGTCGGTACCGTATCTGCCCTGCATAAAAATCATAAATTTTTGCATCAAGTTTCTCATATGATTCACCCTTTCAGTTGTTATTTTATCATATGTATTAAAAATGAGCAATAAACATTTTCGCAATATTGAATAAAAGACGGTGAAAAAAAACAATCGAGTGCTCCGCAGTAGCTAACCCGACTGTTTATATAACATAGCTTATTAAATATCCAAATTCAAATTTTTAATCTCGATTGGTGTGCGTCCGTATTCCGCTTTGCAGGTGACGATAAGTGAGTTTACATTTGGAAATCCGTTTTTCATAGCGGCGGCTTTTACTGTGCAGCCGTTATTTTTTATGTCATCAATAGCGTGCTCAAGGCGAATACGCCGCAGATATTTTGAAAAAGTTTCTGTTGTTTTGTCTTTAAAATACTTTGAAAAGTGCGCAGGCGTCATTCCGACATAACTTGAAATATCTTTCAGTGTAATATCCTTTTGGAAGTTGTTATTGATGTAAATAATCGCACTTTTTGCACAGTCAAAGTCGTCAGATTCAGAGCCGTAAATATAAGATATGCTCATATCCAGACAATCTTTAAATAGATAGTAAACCACATTATACAGAATGGCTTTTATTCTCATACTCGTCAACCTGTCATCAAGATCGTCATAATTGTTAATTGCAGCTAATGATTTAATAATCATATCTCTGGATTTGCCCTCAGGATTTTTGAAGGTCGGCGTTTTCTGACGGTTGTTAAGGAATGGAGTTAAAGTCCTTTCAAAAATATTTATAACAATAAATTCAGCGTCTGCCGAAATATCTGTGTATGAATGAACTTCTTGGCTGTTGAGAAAATACAAGTCGTTTTCTGACAAATGACATACGGTATCAAGCTTGTTAAGGTTGATACTGCCTTTGTTTATGTAAATGATTTCATAGGCGAAATGCCAGCGTAACGGCAAATCAAAAATTTCACTTTGCTGTGGATAGCGATAGATTGCTGCATCATAATATTTGCGGGGCGTTGGAAGAATCTGCTTATACTTCATTATCATTACCCTCTTTAACCGAGTTGGATTTCAGGGTAATTCAATTCTATGATATTACCCTATCGGATGTAATCAGCGCAAAAGTATATATATTTTAAATCAGCAATAACGGCTGAATGTTCGGTTTTAACAACAAAGGTTTTACGTTCATCGGCGCTCAGCCTCGCAATGCATTGCACAATGCTGCAATTTTTGGGAGAACAGCCATAGCGGCTGAAAAATTCCTCAGTGGTCATAATCTCGGAGTTATATCCCTCAAACATATGCAACAAAGAATAGTCAATCAGCTTGTATTCCTCATTTATAAGTTCGATTCTGATATCGGCGTTTACCATTGAGCCAATATAATACGCTGCGTCGTTCAGAAATAGTCCGGTTTTAAATGCTCCGATAGAAACCGTCAAATCGGAGTTAACGGCAATATCGGCAATTCCTGTGTCGCCGTTTATGCCGCTGTTTATATCGGCGCTTATGATGTAGGCGTTTGAGGAGTTTATTTGTTCAATGGCTTCAAGCATTTTGCCGTCTACACTGCCCGAAAAGCCTGTGCCCAACAGACAGTCAACAACTATGTCATATCCTGTAAAGTTTTGTGCTGTTGAAAGGGGCTGTTCCATAGCTCCCAGAGAGATTGCGGTTTTATAATAATAAAGTCCGTCGTTTGAAAAGCTGTCAGACACACGATAGATAGCGGGTGTTATGCCGTTTTTACAAAGTATACAAGCAAGCGCATAACCGTCACCGCCGTTGTTGCCCTTGCCACAGACTATTGCAACCTTGCCGATAAACTTGACGGCGTTAAAAATACCCATTGCCGCTTTGTGCATAAGCTCGGCAGAGGTAAAGTGCTTGGCGATGGCGGCTGCATCGCTTTTGCGCATATTGTCAACAGATACTACATGCTGGAAATTCATATGGTCAGTTCCTTTTTGCTAAGTTATTTGCGGCACTGTAAGCCGTTTCTACTGCGTCATCATCGGTGTTGCACGTCAAAAGAAACAGCGGAGTGGTGCTGAAAAATTCGTCAAGCAGCCCAAGAAGCGTTGACATATTTTCTTTATCAGCGGGCATAACGGTCGCTGATAAAAGTTGCTTAAAAACCTTGCCCGGTTCAACTCTGCGGGCAATATTCTCGGTTCCCCTCTGTAGGATATATACAGCCTTTATGGGGGCGCTTATATTGTTTCCAATGTCTGCTTTGCCCATCCAAGGAGTTCCGTAAATATAGAATTTATCGCCGTTTTTGCGAATTATGGGCTTGTCATCGTTAATCATCGTTACACGATTGCCAAAGAGCTTGCGCCATAGAGCAGTATGAGTAGATTTTCCTGTTCCGCTTGGGGCGGAGAACACATACGCTTCGCCGTCAAGCATAAGTGACGACGAATGAAAGAAAAATCCGTTGTAAAATTTAAGCGTTTTTTCACATATCTGAGTCAGAATAAACGGGTTTTCGGCTGACTGAGGGGAAGAGTCGGATGAACTGTGTGTACAAAAATCATTTAAGTCATTTTGCGTTACTTTGATTTTAAAATCATAGTCGGTACGGTCTGTTATATATGGTTTCAGACGTTCAAGAGTGCTGTCGTATAACGGCTCTATCAATATATTCAAATCTGCAATTCTATATATTGGCATAAATTGCTCCTGTTAATGCATTATTACATTATCGATATATAAATATTATATCATTTTATTTGAAATATTGCTATGGTAAAACAAACAAAGTTATATAAATACTTTGTGCGTTTTTTCTAAATTATAATCAAAAAGCAAGAAAATTGCGACTGATTCTTATTTCTTAGATAGTTTTATCGGATTCATTGTTATCGGAATATTATGATTGCAAATTCCAGAAATGACAACATAACATCAAAGAGTTCGCACATTTCAGCTTTATCATTATACTAATTCCTAATTTACAGTTCAGATGAATAGGACGAGTATACAACTTTAAATATTGCTCTATAAGAATTATACTGCGCAGCACAATTCATACACTTATCCGGGTGTTGCTTTTTAAACAGAAAAAATGCTCCAAACAGATTTTAATTCCTTTGGAGCATTAAACTTGCAAATATTCAAAAATGTCTTAAAAAACTGTAATTTTTTAAAAGATTCCCCTTGACTTCTTGATAAAATAGTTATAGAATAGTAAAATGTACCATAATGGGGATATGTACCGAAGTGGACGAAAAAATTTTTAAAAAAGCACTTCCGACAAAGGGATATTAGCACAAAAATCCCTGAGTGTCAAGAGCTTTTTTATGACAATTTTTTATGTTCGCTTTTAGCCCTATTTCATAGATTTATTAAGGAGTGATACGCCTATGGTTAATGTCAAACCCGTAAAGCTTGGCAGCACCGAGAGAATGAGCTTTGGCAAAATCGAAGAAGTCATCGAGATGCCTAATCTTATTGAGATTCAGAAAGCGTCCTACAAATGGTTCCTGGAGGAAGGCCTTAAGGAAGTATTCAAGGATGTTTCGGGGATAACCGATTATCAGGACAATCTTGTGCTTGATTTTATCGACTATACCCTTGATGTGGATCATCCGAATTACAGCGTAATTGAATGTAAAGTGCGTGACGCCACATATTCTGCGGCTCTCAGAGTAACTGCTCGCCTGCTCAACAAATCGACAGGTGAAATAAAAGAGAGCAACGTATTTATGGGAGATTTTCCGCTGATGACTCCAAGCGGCACATTTGTTATTAACGGTGCCGAAAGAGTAATTGTATCTCAGCTTGTAAGAAGCCCCGGCGTTTACTATAAAATGGATCACGACAAGACAGGTAAGGAGCTTTACTCAACAACGGTAATTCCTAACCGTGGTGCTTGGCTTGAATATGAAACCGACGTAAACGATGTGTTCTATGTTCGTATCGATAAGAACCGTAAGCTCCCCGTAACATCGTTTATCAGAGCATTGGGTCTTGGTTCAGACGCCGAGATTCTTGAGTACTTTGGTGATGACGAGAGAATAAAGGCTACCATTGAAAAGGATCAGGCTTCTAACGTTGAAGAGGGTCTTATTGAGGTATACAAAAAGCTCCGTCCGTCAGAGCCTCCTACAGTTGACAGTGCTCAGACTCATATTAATAACTTGTTCTTTGACCCCAACCGTTATGATATGTCACGTGTCGGCAGATATAAATATAACAAAAAGCTCGGCATAGCAAACCGTCTTGACGGCGCTGTGCTTGCAGAGCCAATCGCTAACCCCCGCACAGGTGAGGTTATGGCGCTTCGTGATGAAAAAATCACAAAGGAAAAGGCTCTTGAAATTGAAAACGCAGGTGTAAGCGTTGCATATGTAAAGGCAGCAGACGACGCCATTGTTAAGGTTATCTCAAACGGAATGGTTGACATAAAGTGCTATGTTGACTTTGACGCTGAGGCTGAATGTGAAATCAGAGAGAATGTTCGTTTTGATGTTCTCTGCGAAATTCTTGATTCGGCATCAAATGAAGATGAGCTTAAGCAAATGCTCAGAGAGCGCAATGCAGAGCTTGTGCCGAACCATATTACTATCGATGATATTTTTGCAACAATTAACTATCTCAACTGTATTGCCCACGGTGTTGGAAACACAGATGATATCGACCATTTGGGCAACAGAAGAATTCGCTGTGTAGGCGAGCTTTTGCAAAACCAGTTCAGAATCGGTTTCTCACGTCTTGAAAGAGTTGTAAGAGAGAGAATGACAACCCAGTCTCAGGATATGGACTCACTTTCTCCTAATTCACTTATTAATATTCGTCCTGTAACTGCTGCAATTAAGGAGTTCTTCGGTTCTTCGCCGTTGTCACAGTTTATGGATCAGACAAATCCGCTTGCAGAGCTTACTCACAAGCGCCGTTTGTCAGCACTTGGTCCCGGCGGTCTTTCGCGTGACCGTGCAGGATTTGAGGTTCGTGACGTACACTATACACATTACGGTCGTATGTGTCCTATCGAAACTCCTGAAGGACCTAACATCGGTCTTATATC
>DKXL01000056.1:0-3085 GCA_002493005.1 Ruminococcaceae bacterium UBA7127 | reverse complement strand
AGGACCTAACATCGGTCTTATATCATACCTTGCTTCTTTTGCCCGCATCAACAAGTACGGTTTTATAGAAGCTCCGTTTAGAAAAATCGACAAGGAAACAGGCGTAGTTACCGACGAGGTTGTTTATATGACAGCCGATACAGAAGATAATTATGTTGTTGCGCAGGCTAATGAGCCGCTTGACGAAAACGGAAGATTTGTACATTCAAGAGTAGTAGGCCGTTATCGTGATGAATTCGTTGAGCTTCCACCGGACAGATTCGACTTTATGGATGTATCTCCAAAGATGGTTGTATCTGTGGCTACTGCAATGATTCCGTTCCTTGAGAACGATGATGCTAACCGTGCTCTTATGGGTGCTAACATGCAGCGCCAGGCTGTTCCGCTCCTGCGCTCGGACGCTCCGATTGTCGGTACAGGTATGGAATATAAGGCAGGTACAGACTCGGGCGTTTGTATCCTTGCCGAGGAAGACGGTATTGTTATGAGCGTTGACGCACGCAATATTCGTGTTCAGTACGACTCGGGCAGAGTTCAGGACTTTGAGGTTATCAAGTTCCTTCGCTCAAACCAGGGCACCTGCTTTAACCAGCACCCAATTGTGGAGCGTGGTCAGCGTGTTGCAAAGGGTCAGGTTCTTGCTGACGGTCCTGCAACAGATAACGGTGAAATCGCTCTTGGTAAAAACGCTCTCATCGGCTTTATGACATGGGAGGGCTACAACTACGAGGACGCTGTTCTCATTAATGAAAAAATCGTTCGTGATGATGTTTATACATCAATTCACATTGAAGAATATGATACAGAGGCAAGAGATACCAAGCTTGGACCTGAGGAAATCACAAGAGATATTCCGAATGTCGGTGAAGATGTTCTCAAATACCTTGACGAGGACGGTATTATCCAGATTGGTTCCGAGGTAAAGGCAGGCGATATACTCGTTGGTAAGGTTACACCAAAGGGTGAAACCGAGCTTACAGCTGAGGAAAGACTGCTTCGTGCAATCTTTGGCGAAAAGGCAAGAGAGGTTAGAGATACTTCTCTGAGAGTTCCTCACGGCGAATGCGGTACGGTAGTTGACGTTAAGGTGTTTACACGTGCCGACAGCAGAAACGAGCTTCAGCCGGGCGTTAATAAGGTTGTAAGAGTTTATCTTGCGCTCAAACGTAAAATCAGCGTAGGTGACAAGATGGCAGGTCGTCACGGTAACAAGGGTGTTGTTTCAAGAATTCTCCCTGTTGAAGATATGCCGTTCCTGCCGGATGGTACGCCGCTTGACATTGTGCTCAACCCATTGGGCGTACCTTCACGTATGAACATCGGTCAGGTTCTCGAGGTTCACCTCGGATATGCCGCAAAGGCTCTTGGCTGGAAGATTATGACTCCTGTATTTGACGGTGCGCACGAGCAGGATATATTCAGCGCACTTAAGGATGCAGGATATAGTGAAGACGGTAAGACATGGCTTGTTGACGGCCGTACAGGCGAACGCTTTGACAATCCTGTAACCGTAGGATATATGTACTATCTCAAGCTGCATCACCTTGTTGACGAAAAAATCCACGCAAGAAGCACAGGTCCATACTCACTCGTTACTCAGCAGCCTCTGGGCGGTAAGGCTCAGTTCGGCGGACAGCGTTTTGGTGAGATGGAAGTTTGGGCACTTGAAGCTTACGGTGCTGCTTATACACTTCAGGAAATTCTCACAGTTAAGTCTGACGACGTTGTAGGACGTGTTAAGACATACGAGGCTATCGTTAAGGGTCAGAATATTCCTGCTCCGGGAATTCCTGAGTCATTCAGAGTTCTTATCAAGGAGCTTCAGTCGCTTTCACTTGATGTTCGTGTTCTTGACAGCAACGGTGATGAAATAGATATCAAGCAGAAGTTTGAAGAGGACGAGGATATTGCAACAGCAACCGAAGTAACCGATTTTGAAGAGGACAGCGTAATGACCTCTATGGACGGTTATACCCTTGATGAGGGCGGAGAAGAGGGCAATATGTTTGATGACTCTCTTGCCGATGAGGAAAACGACTACGCTGACGATTTTGGCGACAGCTATGGCAGCGATGAAATATAAGGAGGAAGTACAATGATTGATAATAATGTTTTTGATTCAATAAAAATCGGACTTGCTTCCCCTGATCAGATGCGTGAATGGTCTTACGGCGAAGTAAAAAAGCCCGAAACAATTAACTATCGTACACTTAAGCCTGAGCGTGACGGCTTGTTCTGCGAGCGTATTTTCGGACCTACAAAGGACTGGGAGTGCCACTGCGGCAAGTATAAGAGAATTCGTTTTAAGGGCAAGGTCTGCGACCGTTGCGGAGTTGAGGTTACCCGCGCTAAGGTAAGACGTGAGCGTATGGGTCATATTGAGCTTGCCGCTCCTGTATCTCACATCTGGTACTTTAAGGGTATTCCGTCAAGAATTGCCCTAATGCTTGACATCTCTCCAAAGCTTCTTGAAAATGTACTTTATTTTTCACAATATATAGTAACTGACCCGGGCGATTGCCGTGATTTGGCTAAGAACCAGTGCCTTACAGAAACCGAGTACAACGATATGAGAGAGAAGTACGAGGACGACTTTAAGGCAGGTATGGGTGCCGAGTCAATCAAAAAACTTCTCCAGGAAATTGATCTTGATGCTCTTTCCACAGAGCTTAAGGAGGAGCTTGAAAGCGCATCGGGACAGAAAAGAGTTCGTCTTTTGAAGCGTCTTGACGTTGTTGAGAACTTCAGAATGTCAGGCAACCGTCCTGAGTGGATGATTCTTGACGTTGTTCCTGTAATTCCACCGGACATTCGTCCTATGGTACAGCTTGACGGCGGACGTTTTGCAACATCCGACCTCAACGACCTTTATCGTCGTGTTATCAACCGTAACAACAGACTCAAAAAGCTGCTTGAGTTGAATGCACCTGAAATCATTATCCGCAATGAGAAGAGAATGCTTCAAGAGTCGGTTGATGCACTTATCGACAACGGCAGACGCGGCAGACCTGTTACAGGTCCTAACAACCGTGCTCTCAAGTCACTTTCCGATATGCTTAAGGGTAAGCAGGGTCGTTTCCGTCAG
>DKXL01000002.1 GCA_002493005.1 Ruminococcaceae bacterium UBA7127 | reverse complement strand
AAAAATAAATTTTAAATTTTGTGTTTTTATACTTTATTTTTACTAAACTTTATAGTAAAATAAACATAATACGCGAATACAATTTTTACCTTGACATTTTGTTATGGTGTTTCTGTTTTGTGAGGTGTGTTTTTTGAACAATAATTATAACGATAATTTTATGAACGATATAGTTGTTATTGATGAAGATTTGGTTGATATTAACATCGGCGGCAATTATCAAAACAACAATAATAATAACAGATATAACAAAAACGGCAAAAAGAAAAAAATTATTATAATTTCTTCTGTAGCCGTTGCTGTTGCGGCAGCAGTTGCAATAGCAGGATTTTGTCTGCTCGGACCCGGCGGCGGTTCTGCTGCAAACAAAAGTGAATTTGTTTTTACAGAAGGCACTGAGGTATCGGGAATTTCTATTTCCGGCCAAACTATGGAGGACGCTAAAAGCACGCTGACTGCATATAAAAAGAATTTCATTAAACCGATTGACCTTGACGTTGACGTTGCAGGTGAAATTTTTAAGCTGTCTGAGGAAAATTTTGACTATACATACGATATTGACTCTGTGCTTACAAACATCAAATCAGACCAAACCGCTACAAGCCAACACGGCAGTGACGATACAAAGTCATATGCAGTTACCGCAACAGTAACAGACGAATCTATTGAGGACAATATCAAAGAAATTGCCGAAAACACCGACAAGGATTTTGTAAATGCAAGAGTTTCTAAGTTTACCCCCTACGGCGGCAAAAATCGCTTTGAATATAAAGAAGCCGAGGCAGGCTGTAAGGTGAACACTCGGGATTTAAATGAGCAAATTAAAAATGCGGTCAACAGCGGTGTTAACAGTATGACTATTACAGCTGATGTCAAAACTACTAAGGCTGACATCAATATTGATGATTTGAAAAAAAATATCGTGAAGCTTGCGTCATATGAAACGACCTCATACAATACTGCAAACGGAACGGAAAATATGAGAGTTTCGCTTGCTGCGTGCAACGGCTCTGTTATTGAGCCGGGCAAAACATGGTCGTTCAACGATTGCACAGGCAACTCAAACCTTGAGTCAAACGGCTACAAGCCGGCGTCTGTTATTGAAAACGGCAAACTCACCGATGGTATCGGCGGTGGCATATGCCAGTCAAGCTCAACAATTTATAATGCGGCAGTCAGAGCAAACCTCGACGTTGAGGAACGCTACAATCACAAGTGGGCATCAAGCTATGTTCCGACAGGTCTTGACGCCACCATTGATTACGGCAATCTTGACCTCAAGCTCTCTAATCCCACCGATTACCAAATGTTCCTTGAATGCAAGCTTGTTGACTCTAATCTTTATGTTTCATTTTGGGGATACAAATCACCGGATTACGATGAAATTAAAACTCACAATGAGATGACCGACAAAAACAAAAACAGCTACACCGTTAAGGCATGGAGAGTTTACTTTAAGGACGGCAAAGAGGTTGGCAGGGAGTCGCTTGGATCTTCAACCTACGACAGTGATCACGGTTATATATTTATAGAAGCCGACAACGACAGCGGTTCAACTGACAGAAATGTTGACAACCTGCAAGAAACATCGACAAGCAAGCCCGAGTCGTCAAGCAAGCCGGATTCATCAAGCAAGCATGAGTCAGACAATTCTAACAGTTCTTCACAAGTAAATCCACCACAGCCAAAGCCTACTCATCCAAAACCGACTGAGCCAAAACCAACTCAGGCTCCGACAGAGAAGCCGACCGAAAGCAGCGAAACCGAACCTGCTACCTCTGCCGATGACGCCGAGTAAAATAGGCGGGCACTCAAAATATTTTAACCAAAACGTCAGTCGATTCTTGCGTTAGATTTAGAAAAATGTTTGACTCGGGCTACCGACTTAAAGCGGTGCTCCGACAAATATCCTCGAATTAAAATAAATAAAAGGCTCCCTTTTGCAGATAATAGCTGTGAAAGGGAGTTTTTATATGATAAAAAAAATCGGAAGGCGAACACTTGGATTTGAAGAAACACCTTCAATTATAGGATATGGCTCGGTCGCAGGCAAAAAGGAGTCAGAGGGTCCGCTTTCACAGCATTTTGACAAGCTTATATACGACAGCTATGACGGAAACGACACCTATGAGCAAGCCGAAAGCAGGTTGCAAAACGAAGCTGTGTCTTTGGCTCTCCAAAAAGCAAAGCTGGGCGCAGATGAGGTAGACTGTATTTTTGCAGGAGATTTGCTCAATCAATGCATAAGCTCAAGTTTTGGGCTTATGGAATTCGGCATACCGTACCTTGGTCAATACGGAGCGTGCTCAACCATGGCACAAGGACTTATAATGTCAGCAATATTTGTTGAAAGCGGTGCGGCAAATATTGCCGCGTGCGTTACCTCGTCACACTTTGCGTCAGCCGAGCGACAATACAGATTTCCGCTTGAATACGGCGGCGTGCGCACTCCCACTGCACAGTGGACTGTAACGGGAGCAGGCAGTTGTGTGCTGAAAAATGCCAAAAAAGGAGCGTCTGTCGCAAGAGCAACTATAGGTAAAATCGTTGATTTGGGCGTAACCGACGTCAACAATATGGGAGCGGCAATGGCTCCTGCCGCCGCGCAAACTCTAAAATCATATTTTGAAGATACCTCGACATCGCCTGATGATTACGACCTGATTCTGACAGGCGACTTGGGTGAAGTTGGCAGCAAGTCGCTGTACTCATTGCTTGAACAGGACAATATTAACATTCAGAAAAATCACAACGACTGCGGACTTATGATATTTGAGCGCACCAAACAGGATGTTCACGCAGGCGGCTCAGGCTGTGGCTGTGCCGCTTCTGTATTATGCTCAAAAATTCTTGGTGATTTTAAAAATCACCGCCTCGAAAATATTTTGTTTATGGCAACAGGTGCGCTTATGAGTCCCACATCGTGCAGTCAGGGCGCAAATATTCCCGGAATTGCACATCTTGTGAACATCAAGAACAGATAATATGGCAATCTGCGTTGTGATAAACACATCTGTATTGTAAATTTTTAACAAACTCAAAAAATTAATAAAATTGACTGTTCAAACAAGAATCATTATGCTATAATTAGTGTGTATAGTAAGGTATTATACCATAATCAACAGGAGTAATGTTTATGTTTGGCAGAATTCAGAACATTGACAATCGGGTTCTTGATCGAATCGGCAACATTCACAAGCCGGCATTAAACAGAATAATGATTACCGCATCCAGAGCAGGCAACCTTGGAATAATCTGGTGGGCAATTTGTCTGCCGTTTATTCTTCGTTCTTATTGGAGAGCCACAGGCTTTAACATAGTTTTTGGTCTTTGTGTTGCTCACCTTATGGGTGAAATCATAATTAAGCATATTGTTAAACGAGTGCGACCCTGTCACCATCTCGGCGACGAAGAACAGCTTATTGACAGACCCAGGTTCTATTCGTTTCCGTCAGGTCACACAACGGCGTCATTTGCCGTTGTGGGAGTTGTGCTTTTAAGATGCAGACTGTTTACATTTATGCCGATTTTGGCACTGGCTATGCTGATTTCGTTTTCCAGAATATATCTTAGGGTTCACTATCTGACCGATGTTGTGGCAGGAGCAGTGCTCGGATTTGTGTGCGGAATTTGCTCGGTAATGATTTTTAACGCATATGCACCGATGTTGATGCCCAATCTTATAATGTAAAATTATTGTGTATGTATTGTCAATAATATATTAAAAATTCTTAATATTAAAAAACAACGTGACGTTGCATCTATTTTCGAGCAGACAAATTTAATTTACAATTTTCAATGCACAATTATCAATTTTGGTTGAGCAGACAGAATCGCTCAGAGAGTAACCTTTAGTGCCCGACCGTTTTCGAACATTTTCCTATAAAGCAAAAAGGACAGCTTTGGCTGTCCTTTTTTTATTTACTTAAATTTTATACTGATTTATATTGATTGAGTTACAGAACAAAGCCGATTTTCTTCATAACCTTGCCCATTGTGCGGCTGCTGATTTTAAGTGCGATTTCGTCAGCCTGTCTGTAACAACTCTCAAGATACGATTTATCCTTGATAAGCTGCTCGTAGCGCTCACGAATCGGGCGCAAGGCTTCAACAACAGCCTCGCCTACAGCGGTCTTAAAGTCGCCGTAGCCCTTGCCGTCAAAATCCCTTTCAATCTGTTCATAGTCAAGTCCTGTAACTGCACTGTAGATTGCCATAAGGTTGTTAATGCCGTCTTTTCCGTCGGCATATCTCACCTTTGCCTCGCTGTCGGTAATGGCACGCTTAAACTTTTTCATAATAACCTCGGGCTTGTCAAGCAGATGAACACAGCCGTTAACGTTTTCATCTGATTTGCTCATCTTCTTTGTCGGATCCTGCAAGCTCATAACACGTGCGCCGTTCTTTGGAATAAATCCCTGAGGCACCTTAAACACATTGCCGTAGAGTCCGTTAAAACGCTCTGCAATATCTCTTGTAATCTCAATATGCTGTTTTTGGTCGGCACCTACAGGCACTTTGTCTGCCTGATAAAGCAAGATATCAGAAGCCATAAGTACGGGATATGTAAACAATCCTGCGTTGATATTGTCGGCGTGCTTTGCAGACTTGTCTTTAAACTGGGTCATTCTTGAAAGCTCGCCGAACTGAGTATAACAGCTTAATGCCCACGCAAGCTCAGCGTGAGTGTGAACGTGGCTTTGAATAAAGAAAATGCTCTTTTCCACGTCAATTCCGCAAGCCATAATGGAGGCATATGCGTCAAGAATATTTTTTCGCATCACAGCAGGCTCCTGCCTTACCGTGATTGTGTGCAAATCAGCAAGAGCATAGATGCAGTTGTACTCGTCCTGCATTGTCACCCAGTTGCGGACAGCGCCGAGATAGTTGCCTAATGTGATTGTACCGCTGGGCTGTATTGCGCTGAATACAACCTCTTTTTTTACTTGGTTTTCCATTGTGTATCCTCCTGATTAAAGACTGTTCGCAAGCTTGCCGAGAATTTTTATTCCCTTTTCAAGCTGCTCATCTGTCGGTGTTGAAAAATTAATTCTAAAGCTGTGACAGCTTTCGTTTTCGTCAGTTAAAAATGCATTGCCCGGCACTACACAGACCTTGTTTTTTACGGCAGTTTTGCAGAACTGAGGCATATCCACATCCTTTGGCAGTTCACACCAGATGAAAAGTCCGCCGTCGATTTTGTGGTATGTAATTTTTGGGGCGCAGTATTTATCAAGCAGAGCCATGCAGTAGTCAGCCTTTTTGGTGTAGATTTCTCTGAGCTTTGCAAGATGAGCGTTAAAGTCATATTTAGTGATAAACTCATCACACACATACTGCGACCAAATATTGGTGTGAACGTCATTGCCCTGCTTGCACACAACCAGCTTTGCAAAAATCGGCTTGGGACAAATGCAGTACGCAACACGCATACCCGGTGAGATAACCTTTGAAAACGAGCCTGCGTAAATCACAAGTCCGTCAGTGTCAAGGCTCTTGATATTTGGCACATTATCGCCGCTGTATCTCAAGTCGCCGTAAGGGTTGTCCTCAAGAATAAGCACACCGTACTGCTTTGCAAGCTCATACATTCTTCTGCGCTTTTCAAGACTCATTGTAACGCCCGACGGATTCTGAAAGTTTGGAATTGTGTAAATCAGCTTTGCGTTGGGATTAGCCGCAAGAGCAGATTCAAGTGCCTCCATATTCATTCCGTCACTGTCCACTTTGACGCCCACGAGCTTTGCGTTGTAGCTTCTGAAGGTGTTAAGCGAGCCGATAAACGACGGCGCCTCGCAGATTACAACATCACCCTCGTTAATCAGTGATTTTGAGCACAAATCCATAATCTGCTGTGCACCTGTGGTGATGATGATATCGTCGTTGTCAGAGCCTGTGTTGTGCTCTTTTTTCATATATTCCATAAGGTGTTGTCTGAGCGGAGTGTATCCCTCGCTTACGCTGTACTGCAAAACGGAAATCGGATTTTCGGCAAGTACGCGTGCCGAGATTTCTGCAATCTCCTTTGCAGGGAATGCCTCGGGCGACGGGTTGCCTGCCGACAGTGAAACCACCTCGGGATCAGCCGCATATTTGAAGATTTCCCTGATTGCACTTGGCTTTAGATTAGATACTCTGTCAGAAAATTTATATTCCATTATTAACGCCCCTTAATTGCGCAAAAATACCATTACAGAATATTTTACCACGAATTCACAATACATTCAAGCGCAAGCAGTAAAATATAATAAAAAGCGACGCAACAAATTGCAATGTACAATTAACAATTTTTGAATTTTTTATAAAACATATTCAGCAATAAAATATTTATATATTATTTTTCGTAAAAGGGTTGACTATTCGTATAAGTCAATATA
>DKXL01000021.1 GCA_002493005.1 Ruminococcaceae bacterium UBA7127 | reverse complement strand
TACTTAAAGGATAACACTCCAATGCAAATCAATTTCACGAATAATAATTCCAGAAAATGTGAAAGAAATTGGTGGTGCATCATTTTATAATTCTGGATTATCTAATGCAACTTTTGAAAGTCCAAGTAATTGGTATAGATATAGCTATCCATCTGGTGGTATTCTATCTTCATCTTATTATAACTTTTCATATTCTGCAGCAAGTGATTTAATGAGAACTGATATGCAATACAGTAAATATAAAAAAGGAAATATTACAATATAAATATACACTGTTAGAGTATGAGTTTACATATATAAAATTCGTAAAATATTACAAAAGACTATCATTCTAATTGTAGGGTGATAGCCTTTTCTTTTAGGGGAGGTGAAACAATGGAAACATTGTGGTTTGTAATTGGTTTTGCAGTAACAACAACTGTTGTAATTGCGACCGAAAAAGTTATTGAAAAAAATAAAAACTAAATGCAAGGAGATTTGATAAAATGTTTGGATTAATAGCTAAACTTACGGCAAAAACAGCAATAGAAATGTTCACGGCAGGTGCAAGTACTGCAATAACTTTTCTTTGCACTGGCTCAGTTTTGAAGAGGAAAAGAAAATGATAATAATAACCAAATATGATGACATTGCAAAAATCAAAGATAAAACAATCATTTCCTACATTGAAAGCCTTGTGTCAGACATTCTCAAAGCCTATTCCCTCAACTGTTCATTTGAAGCAGTTGGGGGAATTTTCTTTTTAGAGAACGAAAAAGATTTTGAAAACTACAAAGAGTTTGGTCTATCATCACCTATATGTGAAGATAGATTTGAATGGATTGAAGAAATCGGCAACGGATATTCAGACGGATGTATTGTGATAAACAATGATTTTGCAATAAATATTATAGGAAAAAGTGAATTTTTTGAATGGAGTGATAATGATGAAAACGATTAAAGCAACTTTAGAAACAGAAGTAGTTTCATCTGATAATGGACTTTATACATACGAAGTAATAAAAAGATTAGTTGGTATTGATGGTGAATGCGGATACCTTATCTCACTATATCCTACTCGTAATGAAAGTAATATTTTTTCTAACGATAATACACTTAATCACATTGTTTCGCATATGTCCGAATTGGGATTTAATGAATTGCATATGATAAATCTTTTCAGTAAAGTTGTTTCTTCAAAAATTTCTTCTCGTGGACTCCTTGTTGATGAAGAAAATATGCAGTACATTGAGAATATAATGAACGATAAAAAATTTAAAAACAGCAAATTCATCATAGCTTGGGGCAATTCTATGTTGAGCTCACAAGCTGTAAAAATATCAAAAACAAAAATTTTCAGTATGTACAAAACATTCTGTCCTAAAAATAAGGTATATCAGCTCACGGTAATAGGAAAACAGCTTGACAGCGAAATTGTCCCTCATCCATTGTATCTCGGTATAAGAGCCAATAATTCGGTATGGGGCTTACAAGAATTTAAAATTACTAATAAAATAACGAAATAAGATAAGTAACTTAAAGATAAGATAGGAAATAAAATAATCCAGCTACCAATACTCTACAATTTAAGAGTATTGGTAGCCACTTCATTGCTTTTTTATTATTTTTTTGATATTCTATTAATTAATTATATAGCATTGGAGATTGATTTTTATGAACAGTGATTTTATGAAGGAAAATAGATTTAGAAAATATTTCAATTTGCAAGAAATACTGGAACAAGCCAATGAAATGTATGATTATAACCTTGTAAAGGAGTACAAAGATATTTGTAATCTCAAAACAGCAGAAAGTGAAAAGTATTTAAAGCAATTAAAATTTTATTGTGATACAAAAAAGAAGTTAGTAAAAAAGATACTATCTATATTCAATATTAAATTAGATAAATATAAAGTAGGAAAAAACTATGAAATACCTATTTTACTTGCTGAATTAATATATGTTATTGCAACTGAGGAATCTTCAGACGGTTCTGTACTTTCCAAGTTAAACACAAACAAAGAAAATCTATTAAAATACGAAGAACATATCAAATTCAAAGAAAAACTATTGGAACAAGTAAAGCAAGATTATCCTGAATTTTCCGAGGATTGTGATGAAATTTTAATACAACATCATTATTTATTGAATGTTTACAATCAAATTGATGATATTTTGAAGAAATTTAAAGATAACACAGGCACAATTATAAAAGATTTAGAGGAAGATATTCTTAAGAAAATGTATGCACCATTTATTCCTTTTGATTATGAATTAGAGAAAGTAGTTGATTTTATGGACAATGTTTTTTCTTCTGATACAAAAGATGATGCTTTACATCAGTTATCATTAGATATAAAAGTACTTTCAATTTCTAACGATAGAATTTACGATTTAAATGAATTTGAAGATAAAATTTCAGCCGTAAAAAAAGCTCAAGAAGAATTAAATGAGCAATTATTAGTTTTTCAAAAAACTGTAAATGAATTAAAGGAATCAATGTTTTTGATACTTTAAAATAGCCTGCCTGATTTATATAGGCAGGCTATTTAATTTGGAGGTATGAGATTAAAAAAATTTACCTCTAAAAAATACTGACAATTCTAAAAATTTCCAGTATCATAAAAATGTCCTAAGGAAGTATAATTACTCAAGAAAAATATATGTTTACTAATTATTATACTTTTGGATAATCATACAGGGGTGGAGGGGTGAGTATAAAAATAAAAAATACATTAGATTATGATAATAAAAATTTCATATATTTTTTCAATTATCACACCACCATCCACTATAAGAAAGGTTGGTAAAATGTGTGTAACAAAAATTTTTTTAATTGAAGATTATTTATCAAAAGGCTTTCCAGATACAAATAATGAATCGTCATCTGAAGAGAAAAAACATTATTTAGAAGAATGTGGTTTTAATAAAAACCTTAATGGAAAATATCAATTTTCACATAATCAATTTTCAAGATTTTTTTGTAAATATGTTAAAGTCGTTTTATTAAACAACAATCAAGACCTTGCCGTTTATAATAGTAAAAAAGGCGTTTTTGAACAAGATTGCTACGAAACAATTTGCAAAATTATTAAGTATATTATGAATAAAATATATGATTTATGGAATCCGAGCTACGAAGCAACAGCTCTAAAAACTATTAAACACGACACTTTTGAAATGGTTCAACAGTTCAATGAAGGTGAGTATATTAATCTTATAGATGGTGTGCTTGATTTATATGATTACAAATTGCGACCACATTCTCCAGATTATTTAAGCACTGTTCAACTGCCATTTTGTTTTAACTCCAATAAGGAAACCCCGATATTTACAAAATATCTAAATGATATTACCTGTTGCGATATTGAATTACAATCGGTTTTACAAGAATTATCTGGATATTGTTTAAGTAGCTGCACTAAGGCAGAAAAAGCGTTTTTCCTTGTGGGTAAGGGTAGTAACGGTAAGAGTGTATATGCTAAATTGCTTCAAAAGTTGATTGGTGATAATTACTCGACAACAAGTCTATCTGATTTAAACGGTAATTTTGGGTTAGCTCAACTTATAAACTCAAATGTTAACATTGCCGCAGAAAATGACAATGGAAAAATTAACTCTGAAATTTTTAAGGCTATTGTATCTGGTGATACAGTTGAAGTAAATAGAAAGTATAAGGATGCATTATCTGTTGCTTTACATACTAAACTTGTGCTTTTATTCAATGAACTTCCAGAATCAAATGACTTAAGCTACGGATTTTTCAGAAAAATAATTATAATTCCGTTTAACAGGACTTTTATAGGTGATGAAATTGATGTGAATCTTCTTGATAAATTAAATGATGAATTATCTGGGATTTTTCACTGGGCAATTAAAGGATTGCAGAGATTAAGACACAACAATTATGTTTTTACAGATTGCAAAGTATGTAATAAAGCTTTAGAAAATTATAAAAAATCATTAAATCCAGTTGCTGTATTTTTTGAAGAGTGTTTTATTATTGATAGTACAGCACAAATTAAGAAAAGTGACATTTATCATATGTATATTAATTATTGCAATGCGAATAGCTATGAGATTCTTCAGTGCCAAAAATTTTGGCGATTATTAAAATTTTATTTTGCTGAAAAACAATATCAATTTCGCATTAAAAAAATCAAAGGATATGAATATATAGAAGGTATTTCATATAAAGAATTAAATTAGTTTAATACCCTTCCTAAAAGGAAGGGTACAACTACAATATTATAAAGAAAGGAAGCATTTATATGCCAATTCCAAGAAGAAATATTTTTAATTCAGAAATCAATATCAATGATAGTTCTACAAAAAGCCCAAATAATTTTGAGAAACAAGCAAATGAATTAAAAAAAGATAAAAAAGTCCATTTACCCGAAAATTCTCCTGTTTCTAAAGAAGGAAATACAAATAATGCTCAAAACGGCGAGAATACAAACACTACGCAATATCAAAAAAATAATAATGACAAAAAGCAAATTGAAAAGAAAAAAATAGGTGTACGGTACAGTCATAAAGCCAAAAAAGATGGATTTGATTTCAGCAGTTTATCCGAAGAGGAACAAAAAATGAGCAATTATCTATATGTTTCTGAAGAAGCAATAAGTAATTATTATTTGGCTTACCTCACAATTAATAAAATACTTGAAAATGATGACAGTGAAATGCACTTTAATTATGGCTGGGGTTTCCCTAAAACTGGTGGATATTTAGGATATATTCTTGACTGTAAAAAATCAAATAAACCACTTTCGGATGAATATATAATTGAGTTTTTAGTTACGAGTAATGATATAAGGCATATAAAATTTTCAAAGAATTTTAGTGACCCTATCTATAATGAAACCAAATCAGCTTACGGCTTTTCTGATAGTCTTTTTAAACCTTTAGATTTGCAAATTTTAATAGGTCGTGTTGCTATTATTAACATTAAAAATATTGAATTAAAAAGCGGCAACATCTTTTCAAAAATTGAACGAATGCATTTGCTAAACGAAAAAGAAATTAATGTTCTTGACGATATGATAAGGCTAATGTTTGAACAATCAAAAAATTAATTATTTTTTGAATCATAATATATCAGGTGAGGTGATTTTCTCTATCTCATCTGATTTACTAATAATTATAAAAATATATTATTATTTTGAATGTATTTTGAAAGGATGATTAAATGTCAAGTATTATAAAAGTAACTAACAGCAAAGGCACACATTACAAGGCTGTATATGATTTGCCGCCTTTTCTTGACGGAAAACGACGAAGAACAAGCAAAACATTTCCTGTTGGGACTAATTTGTCTTTAGTAAAACAGTTTTTAGCGGAAAAAGAACTTGAATACGCTCGTGGGAACAGACTGTCAACTGACTACAATTTAACATTTGTACAGTTTACTGATATGTACTTTGAAACCTATACACAGTTTCTAAGTCCATCAACATTGGCAGGATATAAAAGTGCTTACAATAACAGTAAACCGCACGGACTAAAAAAGTATTTTGGTAATGTAGAATTAAGGAAAATAACATCAAGGCATATTCAGGAATATGTGAATTTTTTAAGTAAGCAGGTATCTCCCAAATCTCTGAAAAATTACATTATGCTACTAAATGTATTGTTTAAAACAGCCATTCAGTTAAACATAATTCCTAAAGGAAGTAATCCTACAGTAGATATTATAAAACCAAAACAACGAAAAAAGCCTGTTGAGGCATACAATCTTGAAGAATTTAATTTGCTTTTAAATTTAGCAGATACGGACAGCAATCCAGATATTAAATTGATACTAAATCTCGCACTATTAAGCGGTATCAGAAGAGGAGAAATGGCGGCTTTAAAGTGGGATGATGTGAATTTTGATGAAAGCTATATTTATATTCACGAGAGCAGAATTGTTTTGCAAGGTGAAGAGTACATAAAATCACCTAAAACCGATGCAGGAATACGAAAAATTTATGTACCTGATAAGCTAATCAGCATCTTGAAAGAGTACCAATATCGCTATTTAGTCAATAAACTCAAATATGGAGAGAAGTTTAAAGATAAAAGATATGTAGTTTCAAAGCCAAATGGAGAGCCTTTTTCTCCGCAGGGAATTTCAAATAATTATGCCAGATTTATGAAAAGGCATAAGGATGAAATAAGATACTTGAAATTTCACGGTTTAAGGCACACATATGCTTCCGTTCTTATAGAGCAAGGCGAAAATCCTAAAACAGTACAGCACAATCTTGGACACGCTGATGTTGCGTTGACATTGCAGGTATATTCGCATTCGTATGATTCGGCGCAAATCAATGCTGCAAAAAAACTGGATGAAACTATTGACAAATTGAAAAAGTCAGGATAATATTTATTGCAGAAAGCTATGAACAAGCATTGTATTTTTATCTTGGAACAAAATTGGAGCAAATCCCCGATTTATTTTCTTACATTTTAATATTTAATCTAAGAATTGCAAGGAAAGTATTCCTGAAAAGCAATCATTGATTTTGGTATATACCGCTAAAATCCCGACCTTCAAGTCCCGTCACTCGCACCATTAAAGAAGGATATCAAATAAGATATCCTTCTTATTTTTTACCAAGCAAGCGATTGACGGGACTTGAAGGCGACTGTGCCGAAGGCAAAAACAATCCGGTGGATTGTTTTTAAGGAGAGCGTTTATGACTTTATTCCCAAAAACGTGGATGCAACAAGCGAGAACTAAGTCTTTTAATTTATAAAATCCGTTACTCGCACCAACATTTGTAATCTCGGAAGTCCGATAAATATTGGGCTTTCGGGATTTTTCTTTTTCTCAAAAGTGCCTTGTTCTTTATTGTGTTCTTTGTTTCTTGATTTTTCTATGCTGTTTCAAGAAGATTGTCAATAAAGCATACAGTGTTTTTATTCAACTTTTCTGTAATATTATTAACATTGTTCAGCAAAAATTTGTATTAATTCTTCATAGCACTTTTATAATCGGATATTTTGTGTTACAATATAAAATACGATTATCTGATATGGAGATGATTTTATGAATACAATCGAACGAACAATGATTTCGGACGGTGTCTGTTTCAGCAGTATAAGGGACAGCCGTTTTAAAACTATGAAAATAAGTGCTAATATTATTGTGCCTTTGTCAGAAGAAACAGCGTCTGCAAATGCGTTGCTTTGCGGAGTTCTATCTCGTTCCTGCAAGGCTTATCCCGACTTTACTCAGCTCAGCAAAAAGCTCTGCTCATTATACGGCGCTGACATTTCTGTGTCCATAACAAAGGCGGGCGATTGTCAGGTGCTCAGAATTACCGTTTCGGGTCTTGACGACAGATACGCATTTGACGGTGAAAGCATTGCTTGTGAGCTGTCGTCATTGCTGTGCAGTGTTATTTTTGAACCAAATATAACCGACAATGCATTTGCCCAAAGTGAGGTTGAACAGGAGCGCAGACAACTGCTTGACCTTATTGACGCTGAATTTAACGACAAACGAATTTATGCAAACGTACAGCTTATCAAAAATATGTGTGCCGATGAGGTTTTTGGCATTATGCGCTATGGTACTCCCGATAAGATTAAGGAAATTACACCGCAGTCACTTTATCAGTCGTGGCAAACTCTTTTAAAAACTGCGAGGTTTGAAATTATATATGTAGGTGACAGTCCCGCTGACAAAGCGTTGCAGGTGTTTACGGATGCATTTGCAAATGTCAAGCGTAACGTCGAAAAACTTTCTACTGATGTTAAAAGTGATTGCAACGAAACAAAACACGTTTGCGAAACAATGTCAGAACTTTCACAGTCTAAACTTGTTATGGGCTTTAGAACAGGAATTGCAATCCCTGACGAACGAGTAAATGCGGCAAAGCTGATGTGTGCAATTTTAGGCGGAACAGCAAGCTCCAAGCTGTTTAATAATGTGCGTGAAAAGCAAAGCCTTTGTTACTATTGTGCTTCAAGATTTGACTCCCACAAGGGCATAATGACAATCGACAGCGGTGTTGAGGGTGACAATCTTGAAAAAGCCGAGAAGGCTATTTTAAAAGAAGTTGATGATATGAAAAACGGAGTTATCTCTGATTTTGAAATTGAAGCAACAAAAATGGCTGTTATCAATTCTTTCCGTACTACAAATGATACTGTAAGCGGTATTGAATCTTGGTATACAAATCAAATTCTTGGTAAGTCACTTAAGACTGTTGAAGAGGTATCAGCCGAGATGGAGGCTGTTACCAAAGAAGAAATTGTGAGCGCGGCGAAAAGCCTTGTGCTTGATACAGTCTATCAGCTAAGTAATAAGTAAGAGGGGTGAGCAAATGAATATAACCGAAATAAAATCCGAGCGTGCAGGCGATAGCTACTATAAAATCGATCATAACTCCGGACTGACAATTTATGTTTATCCTAAGCAGGGCTACAATTCAGCTTATGCAATCTTTGGTACACGCTACGGCAGTGTCAATACAAAGTTTTCTGTTGACGACGGCAGTGTAATCACAGTACCGGATGGCATTGCACACTATCTTGAACACAAGTTGTTTGAAAGTGAGGATGGCGACGCTTTCGTACGATACGCCAAAACAGGTGCAAACGCTAACGCTTATACGAGTTTTGAAAAGACATGTTATCTGTTCTCTTGCACAGACAAGTTTGACGAAAGTCTTGAAATACTGCTTGATTTTGTTCAAGATCCCTATTTTACGGCACAGACTGTTGCCAAGGAGCAGGGGATAATCGGTCAGGAAATCAAGATGTATGATGATTCGCCTGACTGGCGCGTTATGTTTAATATGCTTGAGGCAATGTACAAGAATCATCCTGTCAAGATTGATATTGCAGGTACTGTTGAAACAATCGCACAAATCACAGCCGAAAAATTGTATGATGTATACAATGTGTTTTACAATCTCAACAATATGGTGCTTTGCGTTTCAGGCAATGTGACAGTAGAGCAGGTGCTTAAAACAGCAGATAAGATGCTAAAGCCCTGTCAAAAGCACAATATTACAAATTATTTTGAGGACGAGCCTTATAAAATCTGTGAACCATATGTTGAGCAGTGTTTCCCTGTATCAATGCCGCTTTTTAATCTCGGCTTTAAGGAGAGGGCAGACAGAATGCTTGACGAAAGCAAGCTTGCTCAAACCGACATCTTGCTTTCAATGATAGCTTCTCCCACAAGTGAACTTTACCGCAGTCTTATGGATGCAAACCTCATTAATTCAACATTTGCATATGAGCTTTTTGAAGGGCCGGGATATTGTTCGGTGATTTTCAGCGGCGAATCAAGAGCGCCCAAGCAGGCTGCCGAAATGATTAAGCAGTATATTTCAAAGCAGAAAAAGGAAGGACTCTCGGAAGATGATTTTGAGATTTCCAAAAAGGCAGTTTACGGCTCTATCATATCTTCTCTTAATTCGGTAAGCTCTATTTCCAATGCAATTATCGACTATCATTTTAACGGCAATGAGATGTTTTCTCACATTGACGCAGTTGCAAAGACAACCTTTGATGATGTGAACAGCAGACTTTTAGAAATGCTTGACGTAAACAACTGCACATTGTCGGTTGTCAAGCAGCTGGAGGAAGAGGCTTAATTATGGAAGATTATCATGTAGTTTTTCCTGGACTGGGATGGGAGTTTACAATAAATCCCATAGCATTTACAATCGGTTCGTATCCGGTTTATTGGTATGGAATTATCATAGCCTGTGGGTTGCTGCTTGCCGTGCTTTATGCATACAAAAGCTCACCGCGTTACAATGTTGATTCAAACAAACTCATTAATTGTGTGTTGGTAGGTATCATCACAGGCATAATCGGAGCACGTCTTTATTTTTGCCTGTTCAAGTGGGACTATTACGGTCAGCATCCGATTGAAATACTCAAAATCAACAATGGCGGTCTTGCTATTTACGGCGGTATAATCGGCTCAATGATTGGCGGATTAACAGTTGCCAAAATACAAAAAATGAAAATAATGCCTATTCTGGACATTGCAATGACCGGATTCCTCATCGGACAGGGAATAGGACGTTGGGGCAATTTTATGAACCAAGAGGCATACGGTACCGTAACGACTCTGCCGTGGGGAATGATGAGTGAGGGCACAGGCAGCGTTTGCGTTCATCCTTGCTTTTTCTACGAGTCAATGTGGTGTCTTTTGGGATTTGTTCTGTTGCATTTTTACGGCAAGTACAAACAAAAATACGCAGGTCAGATTTTCTTTATGTACCTTGTATGGTACGGCTTTGAAAGGATGTTGGTTGAAGGGCTCAGAACAGATAGTTTGTATCTTCCGTTCCAAATATTCGGAGCAGATATAAGAGTATCTCAGCTTTTGTCAGCACTCATTTTTTTAACAGGTATTGTATTTTTAATTATAAACAGAAAAAAGGAGGATCCGTTTTATGCAGATTATAGACGGCAAAATGGTATCGGCACAGGTAAAAGAAGAAGTAAAAAATCAAGTGCAGAAGCTTAAGGCAGAGCACGGCATAACACCCGGCTTAGCAGTGGTTATCGTTGGTGACGACCCTGCGTCACGAGTTTATGTTAACAACAAGAAAAAGGCTTGTGAGCTTGTAGGGTTTAAGTCAGAGGAGTATGCGCTTGGTGCAGACACAACTCAGGAGGAACTTCTCGAACTCGTAAGAACTCTTAACGAAAAGCCTGATATTAACGGCATTCTTGTTCAGCTTCCGTTGCCTAAGCACCTTGATGACAAAGCGGTAATAGAAGCTATAAATCCGCTCAAAGACGTTGACGCGTTCCATGCAGTAAATGTCGGCAAAATTATGTTGGGCGAGTACGACTTTTTGCCCTGCACTCCGGCAGGCGTAATGGAAATGTTGCATGCATATGACATTCCTGTTTGCGGCAAAAACTGTGTTGTAATCGGCAGAAGTAATATTGTCGGCAAGCCTATGGCTATGCTTTTGCTTCACGAAAATGCAACCGTAACAATTTGTCACAGCCGCACCCAAAATCTCTCAGAAATTTGCGCAGGTGCAGACATTCTTGTTGCCGCTGTGGGCAGACCCAAGTTTGTAACACCCGATATGGTCAAGGACGGCGCAGTTGTAATTGATGTCGGTATGGACAGAGATGAAAACGGCAAGCTTTGCGGCGATGTTGATTTTGAGGCAGTAAAGGACAAGTGCTCATACATAACTCCTGTTCCGGGCGGAGTAGGCCCAATGACAATCGCAACTTTGATGAAAAATACTTTAAAAGCGGCTCTTGTACAAAACAATTTATAAAAAATTTGCAGACGTTTTTAAATATTAAAAAAATCGTTGACATCTGTCTTGTTTTGTGATATAGTATATAAGCCGCATATTGTGGGTTATAAGTGATTTGTTCCACCCACAGATAGCGAGCCCAATGTAAAGGATGGTACTAAAATGTACGCAGTTATTCAGACAGGCGGCAAGCAGTACAAGGTAACTCAGGACGAAGTTATCTTTATTGAGAAGCTTGAAGCCCAAGCAAACGACACAGTAACATTTGATGTAGTTGCAGTTGGTACTGACGACGGCATCAAGGTTGGCACTCCTCTTGTTGACGGTGCTAAGGTTACAGCAGAAGTATTAAAGAACGGTAAAGGCAAAAAAATCAGAGTTTGCACTTACAAGCCTAAGAAGGGCGAGAAGAGAGCAAAGGGTCACAGACAGCCTTACACACAGGTTAAGATTACTTCAATCGAAGCCTAATTTATGATTACGGTAACATTTTTTAAATCGGATGATGTAATAAACGCCTTTATGGTAAGCGGACATTCGGATTATTCCGAGCAAGGCTCTGACATTGTTTGTGCGGCAGTCAGTTCTGCAACCTATATGGCGGCAAATACAATAACCGATATTCAGCATATTGATGCTGAAGTTACCGAACGCGACGGCTTTATGAGTTTAAAGTTGCCGCTAAATGAAGCTAAAAAAGCCGGTGTTATTTTATCAGGGCTTGAGCTTCACTTAACTGCTCTTTCAGAGCAATACAATAAGTATATTAAAGTTAAAATTTCGGAGGTGTAAGGTAATGCTTAAAATTAACATTCAGTTATTCGCTCACAAAAAAGGTATGGGTTCTACAAAGAACGGCCGTGACAGTGAATCAAAGCGTCTTGGCGTTAAGCGTGCAGACGGTCAGAAGGTTCTCGCAGGCAACATCCTCGTAAAGCAGAGAGGCACACATATTCACCCGGGTGAAAATGTAGGCAGAGGCTCTGACGATACATTGTTCGCTAAGATTGACGGTGTAGTTAAGTTTGAGCGTGTTGGCAAAGACAGAAAGCGTGCAAGCGTTTATCCTGTTGAGCAGTAACATAAAATGCAGTTGAGGGTGGATTTTTCCACCCTCATTTAATTTTGGCAAGATAAATCTTAGATTTGCGGAGTATTTATGTTTCAAAATGATTATCTGATGCGCCAAATTCAAATGATGGTGCAGTTTATTGCAAGAATGATTTTAAAACGCAATGCAGAAGTTTACAGAGCGCTCCCTGATGAATACGGTAATTATTCAGCAGAGGGAGAATTATATCTTGACTTAATGCGCAAAATAAAACAGGGTAAAATCAATGAAGCTGAGAATATTCTTTTTGATGCAACAGAGCAAAACCCTAATAATGCTATGCTTGAAATTGCCCTTGATTTTTACAGAACTCTCGGAGAAATGTCTGATGATTTTCTCGAGGAAAATAATTTTTCAAAGGAAGAGGTCTGCCAGGGGCTTAGTGATATAATGAAAATTTTTCATATTGATATACCCGATATAATCGGTTGAATTTCTGTTATGAACTGATGAAAGGAGTATCATATGTTTGTTGATACAGCCAAAATTAAGATTAAAGCAGGTGACGGCGGCGACGGCGCTGTGTCGTTTCACCGAGAAAAATATATTGCGGCAGGCGGTCCTGACGGCGGTGACGGCGGCAGGGGAGGCAACATTGTATTTGTAGCCGACTCAAATCTTTCAACGCTTGCCGATTTTCGTTACAAGCGCAAATATACAGCACCTAAGGGCGAAAACGGCAGAGGCGGCAGATGCAGAGGCAAAAATGCCGAGGATTTAATCATTCGTGTTCCTGTCGGAACGCTTGTTAAGGAAGAAAACTCAGGAAGAATCCTTGCCGATGTTTCTACAGATGAGCCGTATATTGTTGCTAAAGGCGGCAAGGGCGGTTGGGGCAATCCTCACTTTGCAACACCGGTTCGTCAGGTTCCGCGATTTGCAAAGCCCGGTTTGCCCGGTGAAGAATTTGACGTTGTGCTTGAACTCAAACTTCTTGCCGACGTAGGACTTGTAGGGTTTCCAAATGTTGGCAAAAGCACACTTGTATCTGTTGTTTCTCAGGCAAAGCCCGAAATTGCAAACTATCATTTTACAACCATCACTCCTGTTTTGGGTGTTGTGTCGATGGGCGAGGGCTCTTCGTTTGTAATGGCTGATATTCCCGGACTTATCGAGGGTGCATGGCAGGGAACAGGACTTGGGCATCAGTTTTTACGCCACGTTGAGCGCTGTCGTATGCTTGTCCACATTGTAGATGTGTCGGGCAGTGAGGGCAGAGATCCAAAAGAGGATTTTGAAACTATTAACAGTGAACTTAAAAAGTTTAATCCTGAGCTTGCACAGCGTCCTATGGTTGTTGCAGGCAACAAATGCGATATGGCAACAGATGAACAAATTGCCGATTTTAAAGCATTTGTTGAGGAGCAGGGATATGAATTTTTCCCGATTATGGCGGCAATTCGCTACGACGTTGACCCGTTGCTAAAAAAGATTCAGGAAATGCTTTCAAAGCTTCCGCCGATTACACGATATGAATCAGAGCCGGCTCCTGTAATGACAGTAGATGACTTTGAAGATCACTCTGTTACCATCAAAAATGTCAACGGAATTTACACTGTTGAAGCTGATTGGTTGCTACAGGTAATGAAGGGCATCAATTTTGATGATTATGAAAGTCTAAACTACTTCCAAAAGGTGCTGATAAACGGCGGCGTAATCGAAGCCCTGCGCCAAAAGGGTTGCGGTGACGGCGATACTGTTTCTATATACGACCTTGAATTTGACTTTATGGACTAAGGCGGGGATTTAATATGGAAAATGTAGCTTTATCTCACACAAAAGCCGATGAGGTTTCACCGCTTACGCTTGCGTTTGTTGGTGACGGTGTGTACGATTTGCTTGTGCGCGAGCACCTTGTAAATATTGCAAACCGCAGTGTCGGTGAATTAAACAAATTAAAAGTATCGCTTGTAAACTGCAAAAGTCAGGCTCAGTTTGCAAAGCTGATTATGCCAAATCTCACCGACAAGGAAATTTCAATTTATAAAAGGGGAAGAAATGCCGCCCCTAAATGCACGCCAAAAAACAGCTCTGTTGCCGATTATCACAGCGCAACCGGGCTTGAGGCATTATTTGGTTATCTTTATCTGAATAATGAGAAGCAAAGAGTCTATGATATTTTTACAATGATTTTACATAACGCCAAAACTATGGAAGTGTAATTAATGAAAAAAATATCATTTCAAAAACCGACATTGAAAAAGGTACAGACCATTGCTGCCGATTACATTGTAATCGCCGCAGGCGCTGTGCTTTATGCAATGTCGGTTGTTATTTTTACGGCGCCAAATAACATCGCCCCCGGTGGAATGACAGGTGTGGCAACAATGCTCAATTACCTGTTTTCACTGCCGCTCGGCACAATGATATTTGTGCTTAATATTCCTCTGTTTATCTGGGGGGCAATCGAAAACGGCATTTCATTTCTCACAAAAACCATTATAGGCACAGCCCTTGTTTCTGTGTCAATAGATGTGCTTACGCCGATTTTGCCGATTTATACAGGTGATGCAATCCTTGCCGCAGGATTTGGTGGTGTTCTGCACGGCATAGGTCTTGGACTTATCTTTTATCGCGGCGGCTCAACAGGCGGTACTGACATAGTTGCACTCAATATTCACAAACATTTTCCGTTTGTTTCTACAGGCACAATAATTCTTATCACCGACATAGCAATTTTGGTTATGGTGTTTTTTGTTTATCAAAGCATTGAAAGTGTGCTCTATGCACTGCTTACAATCTTTGTCAGCATAAAGGTTATAGATGCAGTAAGTTACGGCACATCCCGCGGCAACGGCAAGCTGATGTTTGTTATCACTGATTATCACAGCAAAGTAAGCGACGGTATAATGCAAAATTTGCACCGAGGAGTAACGTTGCTCAGCGGCAAGGGAGCGTACAGCGGTACAAACAAGCAAATTATAATGTGCGCCGTCAGACCTCAGGAGGTATACAAAATAACTTCAATAATAAAGTCAATCGATTCACACGCATTTGTTATTGTTACAACAGCAGGAATAATCAAAGGAGAGGGCTTTGTAGTCAACAGCTGATAATTAGATATCAGTATATAATCCATTAAAGCGGAGTATAAAAATGCTCCGCCGAATTTTTGCCAAAACTCTTTTAAATAAATTTGCTTGTTATACAATTTCGGCTTTAAAAAATATGTATAAATTGCCAAATAAGTATTTAAATTTTTCCTTTCATATGTTATAATAACAACTGTATAATAATTTGTTTAATTATGAAAGACGGTGAATATATGTTTAAAAGAATACTTGCAGGAATTTTGTCTGCAATTCTTATTACAGGAACGGCAGGAGTGATTGTCGGTTGCTCGGACAAAGGCACAGATAAGCCTCAGACCGAACAAAAATCCATTGATTTCAAAACTGCCGACAAGGTTCAGGACGGCGCAATTTTGCAAGCTTTTTGTTGGGATTTTAATACCATTAAGGAGTCAATGTCCGACATTGCAGCGGCAGGCTTTACTGCTGTGCAGACCTCGCCAATTAATGAGTGTCTTGTTGGTGAGGACGGCGGAATGGAGCTTTTCGGCAAAGGAAAGTGGTACTATCACTATCAGCCGACTGACTTCAAAATCGGTAACTATCAGCTTGGCACACGTGATGAATTTAAGGCTATGTGTGATGAAGCAGAAAAGTATGGCGTAAAGGTTTTAGTTGACGTTATAGCCAATCATACTACCCCTGAGCTTGACGAGGTCAGCGAGGATTTAATCGAAGCAGGTGGAGGAAGTCTTGAACTGCTCTATCACGAAAACGGTCTTGAAGATCTCACTGATTACGGTGACAGGCTTGAGTGTACAACTCACAAAATGGGCGGATTGCCTGATATCAACACAGAGCGCCCGTCATTCCAAAAATATTTTCTTGATTATCTTAACGACTGCATTGCCTGCGGCGCAGACGGATTCCGTCACGACACTGCAAAGCACATAGGACTTCCCGACGACCCAAAAGAGGACGACGGCTTTAAAAACAATTTCTGGGAATTGGCAACCAAAAAGGTTGACAAGGCTGATGATATGTTTATATACGGCGAGGTTTTGCAGGGCAATAACGACAGACTGGCTGAATATATTGATGAAATCGGCAGAACTACATCAAGCACCTACGGCGGCAAGCTGCGTGCGGCATTGACAGGCGATAATATCGATACTGCCGTTGTATCCGATTATTGGCTTGGTGATGCTGACCTCAGTATGGTAACATGGGTCGAGTCACACGATAACTATATTAACGACGGCACGTGGTATCAGCTGACAAATGAACAGGTTATCCTCGGATGGGCAATTATATCTGCCCGCAAGGACGGCACACCGCTGTTCTTCAGCAGACCATACAATTGCTCAATGGACAACGAGTGGGGAATGAACAGAATCGGCACGCAGGGTGACGATATGTACAAGGACAAGAGCGTGTCTGCTGTTAATTTCTTCCGCACAGCAATGATTGGTGAAGAAGAAAATCTTATAAATCCGAACTTTGACTCAACAGCACTTGCAGTTGAACGTGGCACAAAGGGTATGGTGATTGTCAACACCTGTGATGAGTTAAAGGTTGATTTTGAAACAAATCTTGCTGACGGCACCTACGTTGACCGAGTAGACAACAAAACCGAGTATGTTGTCAAGGACGGAAAAATCACTTGTGAAACACCTGTTCCCGAATATTCGGTAGTTGTCCTTTATAATGAAGGTTACACCGCATACGAAACAATGCCTCAGGTTGGTGTTGCTGACGATACTAGCTTCATATTCGAGGGCGATTCACACAAGGTTAAGCTGACCTGTGCAAACACCTCAAACGCTACCTATTCGCTCAACGGTGCAGAACCAAAGCCTTTCAAAAACGGTGACGAAATCACCGTTAAGCCTGAGTCAGGCAGTGATGTTGCTAAGCTTGAGCTTAGAGCAGTCGGTGCACAAAATCTCAAAACCTACGAGCGTGTTGAGTTTACTCACAAGAATTTGTACAAGATAGATGAGGGCACAAAGGTTTATTTTGAAAAGCCCGACAGCGACGATTGGGGAGATGAGCTTTATGCTTATGTCTATAACGATGATGACAACGAGAACGGTATGTGGCCGGGCGAAGAGATGAAAAAGGAGTCTGACGGCAGATACAGCTATACTTTTGATATTACATGGGAAACTCCATACATCATTTTCAATGATGGCGATGCTTCTGACAGCGTGCAGTATCCCGAGGGTCAGGGTCTTGAAGTAGTTGCTGACAAAACCTACAAAGTTGAAGAATAAATTTCGGAGGATAAATTAATGAGCGAATTAAACGGAGTAAAAATGGAGGGCAGCAAGGTGCCTGCCGAGCAAATCAAAAATCCCGAGGTGCTGGATGCTATCGAAAAAATGCAGGCTGACGGCTCGACTGAGAATATTAACGCAATGGTAAATGCAGTTGTAAATGCAAAATTCATTTTGCCGGCAAAGGTAACACCTACAACCGAGGCAAGAACTCAAAACGGTCAAACTGTAATGCATCAGGCAACACAGGTTCAGTTCAGATTGCTTGAGAATAAGAACAAAGAAAAGTTTTTTGGAATTTTCACCGATACAGACGAGCTTTATAAGTGGAACGACACACAAAATTCAAACAAGGTAGTTACAGATTTTGACAGTATTGCACAGATGGTAATGGATCCTAAGGCAGGCGTGCTTGGATTTGTAATTAATCCGTTCGGAAGAAGCGTAACATTCCCAAAGCAAATGATAAGTACACTCAAACAACAGCGCGATTTTGTAAGAACACAGGGTCAGCAAATCGCACCCGGCACAAAGGTATCTCTTGGTGAGCCAAAGGAATATCCAATTGATTTGATGGCGGCACTGATTAATCATTTCAGCACCGAGCAGGAGGTTAATGCGGCTTATCTTAGAATGATGGAGCAAAACGGTCAAAAAAGCTATCTTATCGTAGTTGACTTTTACGGAGATATGGCAAGCACATTTGAAGCAATCAGTACGGTTGCAAAGCCATACCTTGATGATGAAATCCAACTTTCAATGATGCCTTACTCGCTTGAATTTGCCAGAAATGCCGTTAAAGGTGTTGAACCTTTTTATAAAAAAGAATCCTAAATATATGATTAACAGTAATCACAAAGGCGCCCGACCGATAAAGTCGAGCGCCTTTAAAATTTTATTAAATTCTCACAGGAATATTCTGTTCATTTAAATACTTCTTAAGCTTAGGAATAGGAATCTCGCCAAAGTGGAAAAGCGATGCCGCAAGCACTGCGTCGGCTTTGCCGAGAGTAAATGCATCATAAAAATGGCTGAGCTTTCCTGCACCGCCGCTTGCAATAACAGGGATATTTACTCTCTCGGACACCGCCCTTGTCAACTCAATATCGTAGCCGTTTTTCTGTCCGTCCTCATCCATGCTTGTCAGCAAAATCTCTCCTGCTCCAAGCTCTTCACACTTTACTGCCCACTCCACGGCATCAAGTCCAACGGGCTTTCTGCCGCCGTTAACATAAACCTCCCAGCCCTTTACACTGCGTTTAGCATCAATGGCGGCAACTACGCACTGACTGCCAAACTTATATGCGGCTTCACTGATAAGTTCGGGGCGGATAACCGCCGCAGAATTTACCGATACTTTGTCTGCTCCTGCTCTTAGCAGTGCATTAAAGTCATAAACACTTCTTATGCCGCCTCCTACTGTAAAGGGAATAAAAATTGAGTTGGCAACCTTTTGAACCATATCAATAGTAATGTTACGTGAGTCACTTGACGCTGTAATATCCAAAAACACAAGTTCGTCAGCTCCCTGCCTGTCATATTGCTTAGCACATTCAACAGGATCGCCTGCATCAATAAGGTTTACAAAGCTCATACCCTTAACAACTCTGCCGTTTTTAACATCAAGGCACGGAATTATTCTTTTTGCATACATTTTTATTCCTCCCTGCCGCTTACAATATTTGCAAAATTACGCAGTATCTTAAGTCCTGTTTCACCGCTTTTTTCAGGATGAAACTGAGTAGCAAACACATTGTTTTTTTCAACTGCGGCATCAATCTTTACTCCGTACTCAGCCTGTGCGGCAACAATGCTTTTGTCTGCTGCATTCAAAAAATATGAATGTACAAAATATACAAAAGAATTATTTTCAATTCCTTTGAAAAGTCGGCTGTTTTTGTTGATTTCAATACTGTTCCAACCAATATGCGGAATTTTCAGTCCTTTTCCCGACGGTATTTTTGTAATCGTACCGTCAAATATTCCCAGCCCCTTTGCATTCGGACTTTCCTCACTTGAGGGGAACAGAAGTTGCAAGCCAAGACAAATTCCCAAAAACGGCTTTCCTGTTGAAATAAAATCAACTACGGTGTCATTAATTCCATACTCGTTCATTGTATTCATCGTGTCGCCAAACGAGCCGACTCCGGGCAAAATTGCGCCATCTGCCTGCATAATTTCATTTTTATCATGTGTAATAACACAGTCACAGCCAATAAACTGCATCGCCTTGCAAACGCTTTGTATATTGCCTGCACCGTAATCTATAATTGCAATCATATTTTTACTCCATTCTATGCGTGCACACCTAAGTAATTTGGTGTTTGCTGTGATTATTTTATCACACAAAGTATGCTTATGCAAGAAAAAGTAATTGGGCTTGCAAATTAAATTAAAATTCAAAAAAATTTAGCGTTTCTGTTATTGAATTATATATATCATTGTGATAAAATTAAATTTAGTATATTGATTTATGCAGAGGTAATATAACAATGGTTACACATTTATTAACAAGAATAGATTTAATGATGAAAACATTCTCTAAAGGTCAAAAGAGAATTGCTTTATATATTGAGGAGCACTACGACAAAGCCGCTTTTATGACTGCATCAAAACTCGGCGAAACCGTAGGTGTGTCAGAGAGTACAGTAGTGCGTTTCGCAACAGAGCTTGGATACAACGGCTATCCAAAACTGCAAAAAGCAATGCAGGAAATGATACGAAACAAGCTAACATCCGTTCAGCGAATTGAGGTTACTTCAAACCGTATCGGCAACGACAACGTTCTTGACAGCGTGCTGAGTCAGGATATAGAAAAAATCCGCAGAACTATCGACGAAACCTCTCATGAGGATTTTAACAAGGCTGTTGATGCAATCTGCAACGCAAACCGAATTTATATTTTCGGCGTTCGTTCTACTGCTGCAATCGCAAATTTTTTGGGCTATTATTTTGAACTCATTTTTGATAATGTGCGCGTTATCACAAACAGCAGCCACACCGCTACATATGAGCATATTTTTAAAATTACCGACAGAGATGTGCTTATCGGAATTTCATTCCCTCGTTACAGCACAATGGCTGTTGAGGCAATGAATTTTGCACGTTCAAGAGGAGCGCACGCTATCGCAATAACAGACAGTATGGGTTCTCCGCTTGTAGAAAGCGCCGATTCAATTCTGATTGCACGCAGTGATATGGCGTCAATCGTAGACTCGCTTGTAGCACCGCTCAGCTTGATTAATGCGCTGATTGTGGCAACTGTTCTCAAAAAGAAAGACGACGTGTCAGAAACTTTCCGTCAGCTTGAGCTTGTTTGGAATCGTGAGGGTGTGTATGCAAACCACGACCAAGATGTTGTAACAAAGGACGAAGAAAATCCAAATGATAAATAAAAAGGTAGTGATTATCGGTGCAGGCGCCGCAGGGCTAATGGCAGGAGGTACAGCCTCTTTGCTTGGTGCATCGGTCACAATAATTGAAAAAAACAAGCGTGTAGGCAGAAAAATTATGATAACAGGAAAAGGCCGCTGTAACCTTGCAAATAACTGCGATGTTCAGACCTTCATTTCAAATGTTCCGGTTAACGGTCGATTTCTCTATTCGGCAATAAACAATTTTACTCCTGCCGATACAATAGAATTTTTTGAAAATCAGGGGCTTTTGACCAAAACCGAGCGTGGCAACAGGGTGTTTCCGACGTCTGACAAGGCGGTTGACGTAGTTGATACAATGCACAGCTATGCCGTGCAAAACGGCTGTAAAATTGTCTGCGACTCGGCTGTTGAATTAATCATCGAGGACAGCGCCGTAATCGGAGTCAAATGTACAGACGGCACTTACTATGCCGACAGCGTGATTGTGTGCTGCGGCGGTAAAAGCTATCCGCTTACAGGCTCGACAGGCGACGGATATATGCTTGCCAAACAGGCGGGACATACCATAACCGAGCTAAAACCGTCCCTTGTGCCGCTTACAAGTAATAACCCCGATTGTAAGGATATGCAGGGGCTTGCGCTGAAAAATATTTCGCTTAAGATTATTGACACAAACAGCAAAAAAACTGTTTACAATGATTTTGGAGAAATGCTTTTTACTCATTTTGGTATGAGCGGGCCTGTCATATTATCTGCAAGCTCACATCTGCGCGATATTAAGGACGGTAAGTATTGTGCAGTAATCGACCTAAAGCCGGCGCTTAGTTGTGAAGAGCTTGATCGCAGACTTCAAAACGAGTTCAGAGAAAATTCAAATAAAGATGTGTCAAATTCATTCTCAAAACTTTTGCCGCGCAAAATAATTGTTCCTGTGCTCAAGCGATGGGGAGTACCGTTTGATAAAAAATGCAATGTAATATCCAAAGAGGAACGTCGCAGACTGTGCGAAATATTCAAGGAATTTACTGTTGATATAAGCGGTTTTCGCCCGATAGAAGAGGCTATTGTCACTTCCGGCGGTGTAAAAACTGCGGAGATAAATCCCAAAACAATGGAAAGCAAGCTTGTAAGCGGACTGTATTTTGCAGGCGAAGTAATTGATTGCGACGCCTACACAGGCGGCTTTAATCTTCAAATTGCCTGGAGCACCGGCAGACTTGCAGGTGAAAATTCTGCATATTTATGAGGACGGTGAGCAATGATGACAAAGCGTATTAACAGCGTTGACATATTAAGGCTTATATCCGCATTTGCAGTTGTATGTATTCATACAAGCTATTTTGCCAAGGAATACGCTCTGCCGATAATGCGATTTGCAGTACCGATATTCTTTATAATTTCGGGATACTTTTATTGCAGGGCTGATATTTCCAAGAAAAAGTCGCAGATTAAGCATATCCTTTTTCTTGCTGTGTGCGCGATTCTGTTCTATTTTTGTGTTCAGTTAGTAACGGCGGCTTTCTCAGGCGATATCAACAGCTTTTTTGTACAGACCTTTACGCTTGATAATCTTTGGCGATTTGCATTCTTTAATTATGTTCCCGACAAGCTGGGAGACCATCTTTGGTTTTTGTTTGCACTGCTTTACTGTATGATATGCGATATTTTCGTTTCAAAATTCAAAATAAATTTGAATGTTTACAGGGTTTTGATTACATTATTTTTAATTGTCAACATTATTATCGGTTCGTACAGTAAGCTGATTTTTGGCATCTGGCCGCCAATCGAAATTGCACGAAGTTTTATTTTTACGGGACTGCCGTTCTTTTATATCGGTAAACTTTTAAGACAAGCTGAAAAGATTTCCGCTTCAAATTTTGCATTAATAAGTTTATCTATCGTATTTGCCGTAACTTCAGTTTGTGAGTATGTTATGCTTAACAGCCTTGGCGTTTCAGCATCAAAAGAAATGTACATCAGCACAGTTTTTCTTGCAATAACACTATTTTGTTTTGTAATCAAGAATCCTTTGTACAATCCGAATAAATTTCTTGTCGGAATTTGCAATTACGGCAAAAAATACTCGTTGATGATTTATATAATCCATCCTATGATGGTTAAGATTTTAAACCCTGTAGTTTCACATATGGGCAGTGCCGTACAGACCTTGTACAACTTTACAAGCCCTATAATTATATTTATCGGAGCGTTTGTTTTTGCAATGATTTTTTATAAGCTGAAATCGTGTTTAAAAAGTAAGTATATTGTTAAGAAAGGATGAAATATATGTCAATCGCAGTAGCGTTAGACGGGCCTGCCGGTGCAGGCAAGTCGTCAATCGCTCGCAGAGCGGCAAAGGAGCTTGACTATATCTACGTTGATACAGGTGCGCTTTATCGTACAATCGGTCTGGCTGCAAGCAGACTTTCGATTGAGCCTGTTGCATCAGTCGAGGTGGACAACCTGTTAGACAAAATAAAAGTTGAATTGGATTTTAATGATGACGGTGAGCAGATGGTTTTGCTTGACGGCGAAGATGTGTCAGGACTCATTCGTACCCCTGGAGCTTCAATGATGGCTTCAAAAATTTCCGCAATTCCGCAGGTTCGTGCATATCTGCTTGATTTACAGCGTGATATCGCAAAGAAAAACAATGTAATTATGGACGGCAGAGATATAGGTACGGTCGTACTGCCGAATGCACAGGTCAAGATTTTTCTTACCGCATCTCCAGAGGCAAGAGCCAAAAGGCGTTACAAGGAGCTTTGTGAAAAGGGAATGGATGTAAAATTTGATGACATTCTTAATGATGTAATTACGCGTGATTACAACGATTCCCATCGCAAAACAGCGCCGTTAAAGCCTGCTGAGGGATGCGTTATGGTAGACACCACCAATCTTGATTTTGAACAGTCGGTCAACAAGATTATCTCTGTAATAAAGGAGAATGTATAATGGGACAGTCTAAGGCTCTCTACGCAGTAGGACGTGTGGTATGCAAGCCGATTTTTAAACTTTTTTATCGCTACAAAACCATATGCGATCAGCCGCTTCCCAAAGAGGGTGGTTTGATAATTGCAAGTAATCATCTCTCATATTCAGACCCCGTTTTGCTCGGTCTTTCTCAAAAAAAGCGCAGATTGTTTTTTATGGCAAAGATTGAGCTTTTTAAAAACAAATTCTTTGCTTGTCTTATTCGTGCGCTGGGCGCATTCCCTGTTGAACGCGGTGCAGGCGACGGAGTTGCAATCAAGACAGGCTCCGACCTCATTGCAGAGGGCGAGATAATGACAATTTTCATTGAGGGCGGCAGAACCAAGACCGGCGACCTTATGCGTCCTCGCAGTGGTTGCGCTCTTGTTGCACAGCAAATGCAGGTACCTGTTGTTCCTGCGTGTATCACAATAGTCGGTAATCCAAAGCATCTTTTCTCAAAGCGTGTAGTTCACTTTGGCAAACCGCTTTCACCTAAAGATTTGGGACTTACTGTCGACGGCGGCAGGCGAGAGCTTAAAAATGCGTCAAATATGATTATGGATGAAATCAAAAAAATGAGGGAGCACGACTTAAGTGAGTATAAAAAAGGCTGATTCGGCAGGTTTTTGCTTTGGTGTAAACCGTGCAATCAATATTGTAAACGAACTTCTTGAGCAGGGATTCAAAGTGTCAACGCTCGGGCCTATAATCCATAATATGGAGCTTGTTAATGAGCTTAAACTGCGCGGATGCGTTCCTGTAGACAGCCCAAACGATATTTTAGACGACTCAACTCTTGTCATTCGTTCACACGGAGTGGAGCGTTCAGTGATTGACGACATTGAGAAGAGGGGAATAAGCTACAAAGACGCGACCTGTCCTTTTGTCAAGAAGATTCACAAAATTGTCAGCGATGCAAACCCCGATTCTGATGTTGTTTTGATTGCAGGCAACAAAAATCATCCCGAGGTTTGCGGCATTATCGGTCATTGCCTTGCAACCTGTTATACTTTCAATAATGAACAAGAACTTGATGATTTAGCAGATATTATTCTAAAAATGAATAATAAGAACGTGTTAATTGTTGCACAGACAACATTTGACACACAAGAATGGAAAAAATGTATAAAAAAGATAAAAAAACTATGTACAAATGCAAAAATATTTGATACAATATGTAATGCTACGCAAGTTAGGCAAAATGAGGCGGCGGTAATTGCCGAGCAATCTGATTTTATGGTAGTGATCGGTGATCGACACAGCTCAAATACCTCAAAGCTTTTTGATATTTGCAAAAGGCAGTGCGAAAATACTGTGTTGATTGAAACAGCAAAAGAGCTTGACCGCGGCAAGGTTTATAATGCCAACAATATCGGCGTAACTGCCGGCGCATCGACACCGGCAAGGATAATAAAGGAGGTACTGGATACAATGAGTGAAATTAAATCCGGTGAAACAATGGTTGAAGAATCTTTTGAGGAGTTGCTTGAAGAGTCCCTCAAAAACTTAAATACAAATGAGAGGGTAATGGGCACAGTGCTTAGCATAGCACCAAACGAAGTTCAGGTTGACGTTGGCAGAAAACAGACCGGCATCATTCCGGCTGTTGAGCTTTCAAACGATCCTAATGCAAAGCCTGAAGATGTTGTTCAGGTTGGCGACGAGGTTGAGCTTCTTATTATGAAGACAAACGACCAGGAAGGCACAATTATGCTTTCAAAGCGCAGAGTAGACGCTCAAAAGGGCTGGGAAGAACTTAAGGAGAAGGCTGATACTCAGGAGGTTCTTTCAGGCAAGGTTACAGAGGCTGTTAAGGGCGGCGTTATTGTTCTGTTCAACGGCTCAAGAATTTTTGTTCCTGCATCACAGGCAACTGCAACTCGTGAAGAGAGTCTTGACAGCTTGGTAGGTCAGGAGGTTGACTTCAGACTTATTGAGGTTTCTCAGAACGGCAGACGCAGAAGAGCAATCGGTTCTATCCGCAGCGTGCTCAAGGAGCAGAGAGCTGCTCAGCGTGAGGAATTCTGGAAGAACTGTGAGATTGGCAAGCGTTACAACGGTGTTGTTAAGTCACTTACAAGCTACGGTGCATTTGTTGACCTCGGCGGCGTATTCGGTATGATTCATATTTCTGAGCTTTCATGGACTCACATCAAGCACCCGAGCGAAGTAGTTAATGTTGGCGATACAGTAGATGTTTACATAAAAGACATTAATGAAGAAACAAAGAAGATTTCTCTCGGCTTCAAGAATGCTGACGACAATCCATGGGAAATCCTCAAGAACAAGTATCCTGAGGGTACAGTAGTAAACGCAACAATTGTTGGTCTTACAACATTTGGTGCATTCGCTAACATCATTCCGGGCATTGACGGTCTTATCCACATTTCTCAGATTGCCAACAAGAGAATTGAAAAGCCCGCAGATGTTCTTTCAGTAGGCGAAACTGTTGAAGCAAAGATTACAGCTATTGACTTTGACAAGAAGCGTGTAAGTCTTTCAATGCGTGCACTTCTTCCTGAAGAGGAGCAGGCTCCTGCAAAGGAAGCTGAGGCAGAAGAAGCAACAGAAGAAACAGCTGAATAATATAGTTTTATAAGGGCATCCTATCGGGTGCCCTTTTTATTGTATGATAATTTATACATTATGATTAGTATAAGTTCTGTCTGCAATTTAGTGACAGCAGATTAAACAATTTTTAGCGGCGTTGACCGCGGAGGTATTATTATGACCCCTCAGGAAGAATTTATTGAAATATATAACGAACACATAACACGACAGGGAGCAGATGAGCTTTTAGAGTGGCTTAAACGTACAGATTTTTTCACAGCGCCTGCAAGCTCCAAATATCATTGTGCCTGTGAGAGCGGACTTGTAATGCATTCTGTAAGTGTTTTTAACACAATGATGGAAAAGCATTTTGACGAGGATACAGATAATATTGAAAGCTTTGCAATTTGCGGACTGCTTCATGACTTGTGCAAGGCACAGTTTTATAAAGTATCTAGCCGAAATGTTAAAAACGAGCTTACCGGGCAATGGGAAAAGGTCCCCTATTATGCAATTGAGGATCAGTTCCCTTACGGTCACGGCGAAAAGTCCGTATTTCTCATAGAGCGCAAAATGCACCTCAAAATTGACGAGGCAATGGCAATTCGCTGGCATATGGGCGAGTTTGGCGATAAAAACAGCAACACTATAAGTCAGGCTTATGATCGTTATCCTCTTGCAGTAAAGCTGCATCTTGCTGACCTGGAATCAACATTCCTGCGAGAAAAGGGCACATCTCAGGTTAAGTAAAAGCCGCATAATTATATTTCAATTTTTAATGGCGACAATAATGACAGCAGAACAAGCAGAGTGCCAAAATGAATAGAATTTGATGTGAGGAAGCATAAATGAATTTTACCGATGCCAAATTTAGAGTACAAGAGCTTACTAAACAGCTTGAATATCATAACAATTTATACTACAACAGGGATGAGCCTGAGATTTCTGACTTTGAGTACGACAAAATGTTGCGTGAGCTTGAAAATTTGGAAGCCGAGTTTCCGTCACTCAAATCACCGCTTTCTCCTACAAACAGAGTAGGCGGCAGTGCAGGCGAAAAGTTTTCTCCTGTAACGCATACTGTCGTAATGGAGAGCCTGCACGACAGCTTTTCGCACGACGAGCTTCGTGAGTTTGATGCAAAAGTGCGTGAAACATTGCCAAATGTAAAGTATGTTGTCGAGCCAAAGTTTGACGGACTTTCCGTTTCCTGTGAATACGAAAACGGCGTATTTGTCCGTGGTTCAACTCGCGGTGACGGCACAACAGGCGAAGATGTAACCGAAAATTTAATGACAATCAAAAGTCTGCCAAAACGCATTGAGAACGCACCTGAGTATTTAGAGGTACGCGGTGAGGTGTATATGTCGTTTGCTTCCTTTGAAGCCCTCACACAAAAGCAGGAGGAAAATGAAGAAAAAACCTTTAAAAATCCCCGTAATGCGGCGGCAGGATCTCTGCGCCAAAAAAATGCAAAGGTAACCGCAAGCCGAAATCTTGATATTTTCATCTTTAATATTCAGCAGGTACGGGGCACATCTCTTACAAGCCACGTTCAAAGCCTTAATTACCTTACTGAGCTTGGTTTTCCTACAGCATTTTATAATCTCTATGATAATATAGATGATGTGATTGAGGAGATTGAGCGCATAGGAAATATGCGCGGAACTTTTGATTACGCAATCGACGGAGCAGTGGTTAAGGTTGACAGCTTTTCAAACCGTGAGCTTCTCGGAAGTACCGCAAAATATCCAAAATGGGCAGAAGCGTATAAGTATCCTCCCGAGGAAAAAACGACAAAACTGTTTAACATAGAAATTAATGTCGGCAGAACAGGAGTCCTCACTCCCGTCGGCAACTTTGAACCTGTGTTGCTTGCAGGCACAACTGTCAGCCGCGCAACCTTGCATAATAAGGATTTTATCGACGAAAAGGGAATTTGTGTGGGCGACACCGTAATCATCCGAAAAGCAGGCGAGATTATCCCCGAAGTGCTTTCGGTTAAAGAGCACGCAGAGAATGCTGTTCCTTTTGAATTTCCTACCGTTTGTCCTTCGTGCGGAAGTCCTGTTCAAAACGACGAAAATGAGGCGGCAATCCGTTGTACAAACACCGATTGCCCTGCTCAGCTTATGCGCCACCTTATTCATTTTGTCAGCCGTGATGCAATGGATATCGACGGCTTGGGTCCGGCTGTGCTCGAACAGCTTTTGAATGAAGAACTCATCAAATCTCCGGCTGATTTATACAGACTGACAGCTGATGATATTTCTGCTCTTGAAAGAAAGGCAGAAAAATCTGCGCAAAATCTTATTTCTTCTATAGAAAAATCAAAAGACAATGAGCTTTACCGCTTAGTGTATGCTCTCGGAATACGCAACATAGGACTAAAGGCGGCAAAACTTATCTGTGAGAATTTTGAATCTATTGATGATATAATGAACGCAAAAGCCGTTGACTTTGAAGCCATTGACGGTTTTGGCTCTATAATGGCAATCAGTATAGAAAACTACTTTTCACTTCCAAGCACAAAAGAGCTTATATCAGACCTCAAATCATTGGGACTAAAAATGAAACCATCTGTCAAAAAGACGGATGGAGGAATTTTTGCTGGAAAGACCTTTGTGCTTACGGGAACACTGCCCACAATGACACGCAGTGAAGCGACAAAAATAATTGAACAAAACGGAGGCAAAACAAGCTCCTCGGTGTCAAAAAAGACCTCATATGTTCTTGCAGGGGAAGAAGCAGGAAGCAAACTCACCAAGGCTCAAACGCTTGGAATTACAATTCTTTCCGAAGAAGAATTCAAATCTATGCTCGGGGGTTAAACTATGAAAAAACTTTGTATAATTATAATTACCGCATTGACTGTGCTCTCATTATCTGCCTGTAACGGCAGTTCTCCAAAAAGCGGCACAGAAAATACAACCGCGGCTTCAACTGCACTCACTCAAACAGAAGATGTAGATGTGTCTGTTCATACAAATCTCAGCGGAAATGTTGAATTTCAGGATTCAGACGGAGCTGTGATTATTAATGTTAATGATATAAAAAGTGTACAAATTCAAATAAATGATGCATCAGGGTTCAATGATTATTCAATTTTGTTTACCTTTACCGATGAGGGTGCTCAGAAGTTTTCTGATTTTACCACTCTGAATGAAGGTGAAGTTTTGAACGTCACCGTTGACGGTGAAATAATATCTTCTCCAATTATAAATGAACCTATAACAGATGGCGTTGCTGTAATTGAAGGTAACTTTACAGCCGAAGAAGTAACCGTAATCCTTAACAAAATCATAGGATAACACAATATTAATTTAATCTTATGACCTCAACAAAATGTTGAGGTCATATTTTTATGCTTGTCTGCATAGTATTAAGTGTACAAACATTATACCGGATTTGATTTTCAAATTATTGACGGTATCAGGAGGAATGATAAATGTCAGGTATTGATAATGAAAAACGTTTTATTGAAGCGGCTGGCTGTATTTGCCAAAGTATAGGCAGAAGAATTATTCCGCTTGCACCAAGGCTTGCCCCGACGGCACAGGAAATCCGCCTGCGCCTGAATCGCCCTGTCACAATAGTTTGCAGAGAAATTACATATTATATTACTCAAAACGGCGGACTCGTCAGCACTCCCATCGCAGGCTCAATGCTTAGTGTTTCAAAGTCTGACATAGCTGATACGTTTCATAACCTATGCAACTATTCTGTGTATACAAGGCAAAATGAGATTGTAAACGGCTTTATAACAATGCGTGGCGGGCACAGGGCGGGAATTTGCGGAACGGCGGTAATGAACTCAGACAAGATTACAAATATCCGAGATATTACGTCAATTAATGTACGAATATCACGGGAACACAAAAATTGTTCAAAGACACTCACAGACAAACTTATGTCAAAAAGTGGGGGAGTGATTATTTGTGGAGCACCTTGCAGCGGCAAAACAACAGTTTTGCGTGATATGGCAAGGATAATTTCAACCGAGTATTGCAAAAATGTTTCGCTAATTGATGAAAGAGGCGAGTTTTCGGGAATATCGGCAGGAGGTTTTCAAAACGATATCGGTTTGTGCGATGTTTTTGACTGCTATTTAAAGAGTACAGCAATGATTCAGGCAATACGCAGTATGTCACCCGACATTATAATATGTGATGAAATTGGCTGTGACGACGACATAGCAGCCGTGGAGCAGTCGGTAAACTGCGGTGTGCGTGTAATTGCTTCTGTTCATGCCGCAAACGAGCTTGAGCTAAAACGAAAGAAAAACATAAAAAAGCTTGTAGCAACAGGTGCGTTTTCAACGATAGTATTTCTTGGCGGTAAGAGCAAGCCCGGTGAAATTGTCAAAATTACGGACGTGGGAGATGTGTTTGGTGCTTAAATTTCTCGGATGCATTATGCTGTTGGCGGCAACAACGTCAACGGGGTTTTTATTATCCCACAGACTAAGCAAAAGGCGTGATTTTCTCAAAGCATTCATAGCGTTTATAAACTCGGTAACAACAAACATCCGCTACAGCTCTGCCGATATTTTTACAGTCATAACCTCAAGCGCAAACTCCGATTCGCTTTTGTACTTTGCGATAGACACAGCTCAGAACCTGCCGTTTGAAGCAGTGTGGAAAGACAAAATCGATAATATTCCAAAGCATTTATCGCTTACCGAGGCTGACAAAAAGCTGTTATATGAGTTTGGCACACAGCTTGGAAAAACCGATGTTGACGGTCAGATGAAGCATCTTGAGTTGTACAAAATTTCTTTTACAAAGCAGCTTTCCTTTGCAGAAGAAGCAATCAAACAAAAATCTAAGCTATACAAATCTATGGGCTTTTTTGCAGGCGCAGCGATTGCCCTGATGATGATATAAAAAGAGGTAAAAATGGACGTTGAACTCATTTTCAAAATTGCGGCGGTCGGAATAATTGTTGCAGTGCTCTCTCAGCTTCTCATACGAAGCGGACGGGAGGAACAGGCAATGCTTACCTCGCTTGCAGGACTTATTGTGGTGCTCACGCTTATCATAACTCAGATAAGCTCGCTGTTCAGCACCATCAAGCAATTATTTGGATTTTAAAATGAACATATTTTCAATATGTGTACTTGCTGTTGTAACCGTAATCATCATTCTCACACTGCGCTCACGCAACAGTGAAATTGCACTTATGCTCGGCATATCCTGCTCGATTATCATACTGCTGAGTATGCTCTCGCAGGTGTCGTTAATAATCAGTACGCTCAACTCAATTGTGGCGGCGTCAAATATAAATATAAATTATATCGTTATTTTACTCAAGGTAATCGGAATTTGCCTTATCACCGAATTTGCGGTAAATACCTGCAAGGATGCAGGCAGTCAGTCGCTTGCGGGCAATGTATCTCTTGCCGGTAAAATAATGGTTACAATTACAGCCTTGCCCTTGTACAGCGACATTCTTAACACGGTGCTGTCGCTTATGAGTCAATAGAGGTGTGAAGTGAAAAAAATTATTTTAATAGTAGTTACTTTCGTTATCCTTACAACGCTTTCAACAACCGTAGTGTTCGCTGATGGCAACGGAGATACAAACGACAGCGGTGCACTGACCTTTGACCTTTCCGAGCTTTACAACTCGCTTTCGGACGAAGTCAGACAAAGTCTTACAAATATCGGCTTAACTGCGGCGGACGGCAATCAGATTAGCGCGCTCAGCTTTGACAGCGTCATAAATGAGGTCAAATCACTTGCCGCAGACAATATGTCATCTCCACTGAAAGGGCTTTTAAACATAACGGCACTTTTGCTCTTGTGTTCAATTTTAAGTGCATACAAAAACACCTTAAGCTCCGATGTATCAAATGTTCTCAACATCACATCAACGCTTTGCGTAACCTGCGCCGTTGCAATGCCTGCAATCTCAGTTATAAATACAACAAGCGGTGTAATTTCGGCTGCCTCCAATGTAATGCTTGCCTATATCCCTGTTATGACTGTTGCTATGGCGTCGTCAGGACACCCAATCAGCGGAGCTTCATATTATTCTATTATGATAGCCGCAGGCGAGGGAGTGGGACAGCTTTCCTCACGCATAATTGTTCCTTTTCTTAATATGTTTCTCGGATTGAGCATCACATCTTCAATATCGCCCGATATTAACCTCGGCGGATTTACAACCATAATTTCAAAGCTCATAAAATGGCTTTTGGGTTTTGCAATGACAATATTTACTGCCCTTTTAAGCTTTCGCCAGCTTATAACCACATCGTTTGACAATGTATCAACAAGGGCAGTCAGGTTTACTCTTAATTCATTCATACCTATTGTCGGTTCGGCTTTGTCTGATGCCTACAAAACTGTTGAAAGCAGTATTGCGCTTCTTAAATCCGGAGTAGGAATTTTTGTAATAATTTCAATAGCTTTTGTGTTTTTACCTGTTATTTTACAATGCCTTATGTGGATTCTCACACTTTGGATAGGCAAGTCAACAGCCGAGGTGTTAAGCCTTGCAGGAGTATCAAAACTGCTTGACAGCATAACGTCGGTGTTCTCAACTTTACTTGCAATCCTGCTTTGCATAATGTCGGTATACATAATCTCGACCGCTTTGGTTTTGATGATTGGCGGTGGCGGAAGTTGAAAGAGATGTTCACTGTTGTATCTGTTGTATGTTCATCTGCTCTGATTTGCACGCTTGTGTCAACCTTTATTACTGACGGAAGTACAAAAAAGATTGTTAATCTTGTGTTAGGGGCGTTTATAATATGCTGTATGATTGTGCCTGTTAAGAATGCATTAGGTTCGGCAAGTGTCAGTATATCTGAGCACACACCGCCAAATCAGCTGACATCAACCGATGATGAGGCTTACAGCAAGGCAGTGCTGAGTCAGACTAAGTTAAATTTAGAAAGCACGCTTTCAGACCTGCTCTTGCAAAATAACATAAAGATAAACAGAAGCGAAATTATTTTATCTCAGACCTCACAAAACAGCATAATCATATCATCAATCAGCATATATATAAGTAATGATTACAAGCCTTACATTGACACAATAATCAATATAACTTACGATAACTTCGGCACAAAGCCGAACGTAATGACGGAGTAAACAATGGAAGAAAAAACCGCAGGCAAACTAAAAAAACTCATTGATAACAACAAAATCCGCAAGGTCATCATAATATCGGGAATAATCGGTATAGCCTTGATATTCATATCATCATATGTTGACCTTGGCTCATTTTCAGGCAAAAAGGAGGAAGAGGAATTTTCAGTAACAACGTACAGTACACAAATTGAAAGTGATCTTCAAAGTGTAATTACACACATTGATGGCGCGGGCAAAACTCAGGTGTTGCTCACAATGGAAAATTCAGTTGAGTACGTCTATCTTGACGACAGCACAACCAAAACAAAGGAAATTGAACCTCTAATAAGAGGAGTTCTTGTTGTATGTGAGGGTGGTGACGATCCGATTGTAGTCGAGCGGATAACCGAAGCCGTAACCAAGGCACTTGACATATCAACGGCAAAAGTATGTATTACAAAATTATCAGAATAAAGGTCGGTAGTATTATGAAATTTCAGAAAAAATATGTTGTATTGGCAGCACTTGTACTCGCACTCGGCACAGCAGTGTACATAAACTGGCAGTTTTCGTCAGATAATTCTCTGACAGCCTCAAAGGAACTGGGGGCGGCGTCCTATGTCAGTGCAACCGTAAGTCCTTCGTCGGCTGACGAGGCAGTGCAAACTGCGGCATTGTCTAAAGAGAGTCAAAATTATTTTGCCTCTGAGCGCACAAAGCGACAAAGCACACAGGATAAAGTTATAGACGATGCCAAGGAGATTTTTGATCTTGAAAATGTCAGTGAAGAGCAAAAGAGCCAGGCTCAGAAATCAGTTGAGGAAATGCTTAGGGTGTTTACTGTTCAGGACAGCATTGAGAGCATAGTTAAGGCAAAGGGTTTCAGTGAATGCCTGTGTTATATAAGCGATGAGGGTGTAACTGTGATTGTACCTGACGGTGAGCTAAGCGATACCTCTGCGCTTATAATTGACGATGCTGTTACCTCACACTATGAAGTTGAGTTTGATGATATTTCAATCGTCGGAGCATAACCAAGTTTAATTTAACCTTGCCGAATTTGTATTTACTTTTAATCATTACTGTGCTATAATTACTCTGTAAATTAATGTAAAGTTGGTATGATTATGAGTAACGAATTAAACGAGGGCAAGATTAAGCTAACCAGAAGCGAAGAAAGAGAACAGGCATTTATGCTCTTGTTTTCAAAGTCATTTGACGACGAACCGCTTGAAGCAACCATTGAGGACAATTCCGAGATGTATGAGGGCGGAGTTTGCGGTTATGCGCAGGCTGTTGTCAGCGGCATTGAAGACAAAATTGATGATATTGATGCAATAATCAAAAAATATCTCAAAAAAGGATGGACTATTTCCAGAATTTCAAAACCGTCTTTTGCCATTTTACGTCTTGCCATATATGAAATAACATATCTAAACAACATCCCTCAGAGCGTTTCTATTAACGAGGCTGTTGAACTTGCCAAAAAGTACACAATCGACGAGAGTAAATTTGTCAACGGCATTTTAGGTTCATATTCACGTGATTTAGCGGAGCAGGAACAATGAGCTTGTTTTTAGGAATTGATACATCAAACTACACCACATCAACTGCTCTTTTTGACAGCACAACAGGTGAAATGCTTCAGCAAAAGCGGCTTCTGCCTGTAAAAGAGGGTCAGCTTGGCTTGCGCCAGAGTGACGCTGTGTTTCACCACACAGCACAACTGCATACATTATTTTCTGAGCTTGTCTGTGACGTTGACACAAATGACATTGTCGCAATCGGTGCGTCTTGTCGTCCGCGTCCTGCAAACGGCTCATATATGCCGTGTTTTACAGTAGGAGAGAACACGGCACATATTTTATCATCTGCATTAAAGCTCCCTTTTTATACATTTTCGCATCAGGAAGGGCACATTGCCGCGGCGCTTTTTGACTCAAAGCGTGATGATTTATTTTCAAAAAGGTTTCTCGCGTTTCACGTGAGCGGCGGCACAACTGAGGCTGTAATTGCAGATGGCAGCGGTTGCGGCTTTTCGCTTGAACCTGCGGCAAAAACTCTTGATTTGAACGCAGGACAGGCTGTTGACAGAGTAGGGCTTATGCTTGGACTTAAGTTTCCCTGTGGGGCACAGCTTGAACAGCTTGCAGTAAAATGTAATGAAAAAATCACAGTCAAGCCTACGCTCAAGGGATGTGACTGTTGCCTCAGCGGAGTGGAAAATCTTTGCCAAAAGCTAATTTCGGACGGCAAGTCGAGTGAGTATACGGCGGCATTTTGTCTAAAATATATTGAAGAAACTTTATCGCTTATGACAAGGCGATTAATCGATAAATACGGCAATATTCCGGTTCTGTACGCAGGCGGAGTTATGTCAAACCAAATCATTAAAAATTCTTTTACAGAAAAATACAATGCAATATTTGCACAACCACAGTTTTCAACAGACAATGCCGCAGGCATTGCATATCTGACATACAGGAAGTATAAAAATGTACACACCTCAGTTTAATGCACCCAAGGTGCTAAGCGTTTCACAGCTTAATTTCTACATTAAATCACTTATAGAAAACGACCCAAGACTTAATGTTGTTTTTGTAACCGGTGAAATTTCAAACCTTACCGACCACTATCGCAGCGGTCACATCTATCTGTCAATTAAGGACGAAAAGTCGGTTATGCGTGCCGTAATGTTTGCAGGCAATGCACGTAACCTGCGATTCAAGCCGCAGGACGGAATGAAAATCATCTGCCGAGGCAGAGTGGCTGTCTATGAGCCGAGCGGTCAGTATCAGCTTTATATTGAGGATATGCAGCCCGACGGCGTCGGCGCACTGACTCTTGCATATGAACAGCTAAAGCAGTCGCTTGAACAAAAGGGTCTGTTTGACAGGGCGCACAAGAAGCCGATTCCACGCTATCCTCGCACAATCGGTGTAATCACCTCTCCTACGGGTGCGGCAGTTCAGGATATTCGCAATATTCTCAGCCGTCGTTATCCCTGCGCTGATATTGTAATGTGTCCTGTACTTGTTCAAGGCGATAACGCACCTACTCAGCTTGTAAATGCAGTCAATAGACTTAATGAACATAATGCCTGTGATGTTATCATCATCGGCAGGGGCGGCGGCTCAATAGAGGATTTGTGGGCGTTTAACAGCGAAGAGCTTGCTTATGCAATCTACAACTGCAAAATCCCTGTTATATCCGCTGTCGGACACGAAACCGATTTTACTATCTGCGACTTTGTGTCAGACCTCAGGGCGCCAACTCCGTCGGCGGCGGCTGAGCTTGCCGTGCCTGACAAGGACGAGCTCATGAATCATTATCGCTCTCAACAGCAATACTTATCTTCAATTCTTGATTTAAAGCTGAAAAAAGCCGATAATTCTATTTCAGAATTAAACAGACGAATTTCACTTTCATCTCCGTCACAAAAGGTAGCCGAGTATGAGCGAAATCTTGATAATATAAAAACAAACCTCATTCATCTGATGAATGATAAACTAACATCAAAACAATACATTATCAAAACCACGGCATCAAAACTTGAAACACTAAACCCGATATCAGTGTTGTCAAGGGGTTATTCTATTGCCGAAAAAAACGGAAAAGCAATCACTTCAAAGTCAGAACTAAAAAAGGACGAAGCGTTCACCGTAAGATTTTGTGACGGTGCAATAACAGCAATAGCTACGGGTGAGTAATATGGCATTCACACATCTACATGTTCATACTGAATACAGTCTGCTTGACGGCGCCTGCCGCATCAGCAGGCTTGCTTTGTCTGCCAAAGAAAAGGGAATGACTTCTCTTGCAATAACCGACCACGGTGTAATGTACGGAGTAATTGATTTTTATCGTGCGTGCAAAAAAGAGGGTATTAAGCCGATAATCGGTTGTGAGGTGTATGTTGCTCCTCAGTCGCGCTTTGACAAGACTTCTGCATACGGAAAATACTATCATATGGTTCTGCTTTGCAAAAATCAAACGGGATATCAAAACCTGATTAAACTTGTGTCCAAGGGATTTACCGAGGGATTTTATTCAAAGCCCAGAATTGATGATGAACTGCTAAAGCAGTATCACGAGGGATTGGTTTGTCTTTCAGCCTGCCTTGCAGGTGAAATACCTCAACTTCTTTTGGATAACGACTATAATGCCGCAAAGGCAAAGGCTGAGTATTATCGTGACCTTTTTGGTAGAGAAAACTTTTTTATCGAGCTCCAAGACCACGGAATTGAAGAGCAAAAGAGAATAATACCAAGCCTTGTTCGTATAGCAGACGAAATCGGAGTTGATATAGTTGCAACTAACGACAGCCATTATATTGAACAATCCGACAGTCAAACTCACAACATACTGCTTTGTATTCAGACTAACCGCACCATTAATGACAACGATAGGATGGAGTTCCAAACTGATGAATTTTATCTCAAGACCGAAGCTCAGATGCGTGAGGTTTTCAAGGCTTATCCAAAGGCTTGCGACAATATACAAAAAATTGTTGATATGTGCAACGTCGAATTTGAATTCGGCGTTCGCAAACTACCGAGATTTGATGCTCCAAACGGAGAAAACCACCTTGATTATTTCAGACGAAATTGTTACAAGGGACTGTATAAATACTACGGAGAAAATCCCGACCAATCCTTAATCGACCGCCTTGAATACGAGATAAGCACAGTGTCGCAGATGGGTTTTGTCGATTACTACCTCATAGTAAATGATTTTGTAAAATATGCCAAAGAAAACGGAATCCCCGTAGGCCCCGGCAGAGGTTCGGGCGCAGGCTCACTTTGTGCTTACTGTATCGGTATAACCGACATAGACCCGATCAAGTACAATCTGCTCTTCGAGCGCTTTCTTAATCCCGAAAGAGTAAGTATGCCTGACTTTGACATTGACTTTTGCAAGGAGCGCAGGGGAGAGGTAATCGATTACGTTGTTCGCAAATACGGCGAAGACCACGTTGCACAGATTATATCATTCGGCACAATGGCGGCTCGCGGCGCCATTCGTGATGTCGGCAGAGCACTTGCAATTCCATATGCAACAGTTGATGTTATAGCAAAGCTTGTGCCGTTTGAAATCAATATAACTATCGAAAAAGCTCTCAAAATCAGCAAGGAGCTTCGCACACGCTACAATGAGGACGAACAGACTAAAAATCTGCTCGATATTGCAATGAGCATAGAGGGAATGCCTCGTCACGCAACAATGCACGCGGCAGGTGTTGTAATAACAGATAGGCCTGTGTCCGACTATGTTCCTTTATCAAAGAACGACGACAATGTTGTCACACAATTTACAATGACAACTCTTGAGGAGCTTGGACTTCTTAAGATGGACTTTTTGGGGCTTAGAAACCTTACGGTAATAAGCGATGCCGAAAAAATAATTAAACAAAATCACCCTGATTATTCTCCCGATATGGTAACAGAAAACGATGCCAAGGTCTTTGAGATGATTTCTCACGGCAATACCGAGGGAGTTTTCCAATTTGAAAGTCAGGGAATGAAAAATGTACTCACTCAGCTAAAGCCTGATTCCATTGAAGATTTGGTGGCGGTACTTTCGCTTTACCGTCCGGGACCTATGGACAGCATTCCTACCTATATTGACTGCCGCCACAATCCCTCTCACATAAAATACAAGCACCCAATGCTTAAAAATATTCTTGACGTTACTTACGGTTGTATAGTATATCAAGAGCAGGTAATGCAGATTTTTCGTGAGCTTGCAGGATACAGTCTTGGACGAGCCGATATCGTTCGCCGTGCAATGAGCAAAAAGAAGCACAGCGTAATGGAAAAAGAACGCGGTATATTTATAAACGGACTTACTGACGACGACGGCAATATAGTTGTTGACGGATGTCTGCGCCGAGGAATTGACGAAAGAACGGCAAGCTCAATTTATGATGAGATGGAAAGCTTTGCGTCATATGCTTTTAACAAATCTCACGCGGCGGCTTATGCCACAATCTCCTATAAAACAGCATGGCTAAAATGCTATTATCCTCACGAATATATGGCGGCACTGCTTTCAAGCGTACTTGACAATCAAAACAAAATGGCTGTTTACATTGCAGAATGTCAGCGGCTTGGTATCAAGGTTTTGCCTCCAAATGTAAATGAAAGTAATCACGGCTTTACCGTAAGCGGCGGTAATATTCGCTACGGATTACTTGCAATCAAAAATCTCGGTAAACAGTTTATCGATGAAATTATAGCCCAAAGAAGAAGCAAACCATACAGCTCATTTTATGATTTTTGTAAGCGTTTATTCGGCAAGAATATGAACAGCCGTGCAATAGAAAGTCTTATCAAATGCGGCGCTTTTGATAACTTGGGCGCAAACCGCCGCCAACTTCTTGCGGTATGCAAGTCGGTTCTTGATGACCTCGATTACGAACACCGTCGAAATATGGGCGGTCAGTTATCATTCTTTGATATGGGAAGTGAGCAGGAGCAGATTTCTTCCGCGCCTCAAATTCCTGACTTGCCCGAATTTTCAACTCAGGAACTTTTGCATATGGAAAACGAAATTGCCGGAATGTATCTCAGCGGACATCCTATGGATGACTACACTTTATTTGCACAGCGCATAAAAGCAGACAAGTCAGGCGACATAATCGGTAATGACAACAATCTGTATTTTGACGGAAAAAAGGTAACTCTTGTCTGCATTGTTTCAAAAATTAAAACTCAGCTTACCAAAAACAACAAAATGATGGCTTTTATAAATGTTGAAGACCGTTACGGTGTGATGGAAGTAGTTGTGTTTCCTAATGTTTATGATAAGTATGCACAGCTTATGGGGGTTGGCAATGCGATTGTTATAAACGGAACTGTCAACTTCAAAGAAAACGAAGAACCAAAAATCATCTGTGATACCATAGCTATTGCCCGTACAAACGAGGAATGTAAAAATATGCCTGTGTCACAGAGCCGCTTGTCTGAAAAGACTGCACAAAACTCAGGTCATACAAAAACTACTGCTCCGTCAGCACTTTATCTGCGTATTGATGATTTAAATACAGAGCTATACAATAAAGCAAAACGTGTGCTCGACATATTTGAAGGCACTACGCCTGTTATTTTTTATCTCACCAATTCCAACCGCAAGGTAAAAGCACCGACAACAATGTGGGTTTCAATCAACGATGTGATGATAAAGGAGCTTAGATACCAACTGGGAGAAAATAATGTTGTGGCAAAATAACCAAAAATGCGCTGTCATTATTATAAATAATAATGAAATTAAGCAGAATGCTTGAATTATTGTTTATTTTGTAATATAATATTAGTTGACATAACGCTTTAACACATAAAAGTGTAAAAGCACAGGAGGAAATGTTATGAAAAAAATTAAAAGAATACTTGCTCTCGCGTTATCAGCGCTTATGACAGCCGCTTGCTTTGCCGGCTGCGGTGGTTCGGCAGATTCACCTGAGGGCAGCAATAAAACTGCTGATTCAGGTAAGGTATACAACATTGGTATCTGCCAGCTTGTGCAGCATCCTGCACTTGACGAAGCAACAAAGGGATTTAAGGATGCTCTCACAGAAAAGCTCGGTGCAGATAACGTTAAGTTTGACGAGCAAAACGCATCCGGCGAAAAAACAAACTGCACAACTATTACATCTAAGTTTGTAAGCGATAAGGTTGACCTTATTATGGCTAATGCAACCGATGCTCTTGCAGCCGCATCTCAGGCTACCGACACTATTCCGATCCTTGCAACATCAATCACAGATTATGCTTCTGCTCTTGAAATTAAGGATTGGAACGGTAAAACAGGATTTAACGTATCAGGTACATCTGACCTTGCTCCTCTCAAAGAACAGGCTGCAATGGTTAAAGAGATTGTTCCTGATGTTAAGAAGGTAGGCATTCTCTACTGCTCATCTGAAACAAACTCAAAGTATCAGGCTACAGTAGTTACCGAGGAACTCAAAAATCTCGGTATTGAGTCTAAGGAGTACACATTTGTAGATACAAATGATGTTTCAACAGTTACACAGCAGATGGTTACAGACAAGTGTGACGCAATATACATTCCTACAGACAATACTGCTGCTTCTAACGCACAGGCTATCAACAATATCCTTGAGCCTGCAAAGATTCCTGTAATCGCAGGCGAAGAAGGTATCTGCAAGGGTTGTGGTATTGCAACACTTTCAATCAGCTATTACAACATTGGTAAAAAGACCGGTGAAATGGCTTATGAGATTCTTGTAGAGGGTGCAGATCCTGCTGAAATGGAAATCCAATACGATGAAGCTCCTGTTAAGAAGTATTTTGCAGACAGAGCTGAGGCAATCGGAGTTAAGATTCCCGATGACTATGAGGCTATTTCAACAGAAGAATAAGTATAATAAGTTATAAAAATATCATCTGAAAGCGATAAGTTTTCTTATCGCTTTTTGATTGTTTAACAGGAGAAAATAAAATATGTTAGAATTTTTGCAATCGCTTCCATCGCCTATAGCCCAGGGAATGATATGGGGCATAATGGCGATAGGCGTATACATAACTTTTAAAATTCTTGACCTTGCCGACCTTACCGTAGACGGCTCAATAGCTCTCGGCGGAGCAGTTCTTGTTGTGCTTACAACCGTTTATCAGGTTAATATATGGGTAGCAATGGCTATCGCCTTTGCGGCAGGTTGTATTGCAGGTCTTATAACGGGAATACTGCACACCAAGTTCGGTATACCGGCAATTCTTGCAGGTATTCTCACTCAGCTTGCACTCTATTCCATCAACCTTGCCATTATGGAAGGCAAGGCAAACATTACTATAAGCTGGAGAAACTACGATCTGATTGTTTCTTCAAAGACAAGCGGTTTGGGTATCACTATTTTGGTTTGCGGCATTTTTGTTGCAGTAATTATCGCTCTGCTTTACTGGTTTTTCGGAACGGAGCTTGGCCATTCAATACGTGCTACGGGTTGTAATCAGGCTATGGCTAGGGCAAACGGCATCAATACCGACTCAAGAAAAATCTTAGGTCTTGTTATTTCCAACGGTATCGTAGCTCTTTCCGGCGGACTTCTTGCACAGTTCAGCGGCAGTGCCGACGTAAATATGGGCAGAGGCGCAATAGTAATAGGACTTGCGGCTGTAATCATAGGTGAGGTTATCTTTGGTAAGCTGTTCAAGAACTTTGCGCTCAGACTTTTAGCATCGGTCATCGGCGGAGTTATTTATTACATTGTAATTTCAATAGTTCTAAAGCTCGGACTTCCTGCAAATTATCTCAAACTTCTTTCTGCAGTTGTTGTTGCACTCTTCCTTGCAATTCCGTATTGGAAGTCGATAATTCAGGCTAAAAACGTAAAAAATTCGGGAGGTAAGTCAAAAAATGATTGAAATAAACAATATTTATAAGACTTTTAATCCCGGAACTGTTAACGAGAAATTGGCTCTTGACGGAGTAAGTCTTACTTTAAATGACGGTGATTTTTGCACGGTAATCGGCGGCAACGGCGCAGGAAAGTCAACAATGCTCAATGCTCTTGCAGGCGTATGGCCGGTTGACAGCGGAAGTGTTGTTATTGACGGCGTGAACGTAACCTCATTGTCGGAACATAAAAGAGCAAAGTACATAGGCAGAGTTTTTCAGGACCCTATGACCGGCACGGTTGCAGATATGGAAATTGTCGAAAACCTTGCTCTCGCGGCACGCAGAGGAAAGCGCAGAGGTCTTTCCTGGGGTGTAAAAAAAGAAGAGAAAGAAAAGTATCGTGAGATGCTCACAGAGCTTGATCTCGGACTTGAGGACAGAATGACCTCTAAGGTTGGTTTGCTTTCAGGTGGACAGCGCCAGGCAATTACCTTGCTTATGGCTACCATTCAAAAGCCTAAACTTTTGCTTCTTGACGAGCACACAGCAGCTCTCGACCCAAAGACTGCCGCAAAGGTGCTTGAACTCAGCGATAAGATTATCGAGGAAAACAATCTTACTGCATTAATGGTAACTCATAATATGAAAGATGCCATTACACACGGCAATCGTCTTATTATGATGAGTGACGGCAAGATTATTCTTGATATTTCGGGCGAAGAGAAAAAGCAGCTTACTGTTGATCAGCTTCTCCAAAAATTTGAGCAGGTAAGCGGTTCCAAAATGGACAATGACAGAATGCTGTTAAGTAAAGATTAAAAATTACGGTCGGCTGCAATATGCAGCCGACTTTTTGCATTAAAAGAAAATGCTCGAAAACGGTCGGGCGGAGAAGTGTAGATACTATCAAGCTGTCTGCCTGAATTGCGGACGCTGTCACGCCGCTTTTTTAGTTCGTGTATATTCCTTGCACCACCGCTTAAAATCGGTATTCCGAACCAAGCATTCTTCTATTGATAACGCAGGAATCGACTTGCGTACCAATAAACCCCACCTCGTAGGGGCGACCATTGGTCGCCCGAAAATGAATTGTAATTGTCGGGCAAATGACGTATTTAATATATTATACTATCTACCCGCTATCTACTCGAAAATGGATGCAACGTCACGTTGCCGAATTGTGGGCGGCATCATGCCGCTGTCACACCGCTGTACAATATAAATTTTTTGTTTATAAAAATAAAGGTCAAAAATAGTCAAATTTCTCTTGACTTTTCTAAAAATTGGTATAAAATATAATTAGCACTCAAACAACGAGAGTGCTAAACAGTTGGTATATTATTTACAGGAGGCTATATAATTATGACTATCAAACCATTACTTGACAGAGTAGTACTTAAGGTCGAAGAAGCAGAAGAAAAGACCAAGAGCGGTATTATCTTATCATCAGCTGCTCAGGAAAAACCGCAGTTTGCGTCAGTAGTTGCAGTCGGACCCGGCGGTGTTGTTGACGGCAAAGAGGTAACAATGTATGTCAGCGTAGGCGACAAGGTAATTGCAAGCAAGTATGCAGGCACACAGGTTAAAATTGACGGCGAGGAATACACAATCGTAAATCAGTCAGACATCCTTGCAACATTAGAGTAATTTTCAGGAGGTAATATATTATGGCTAAACAAATCGCATATGGTGAAGATGCAAGAAAAGCTCTTATGAAAGGTATCGACCAGCTTGCCGATACCGTAAAAATCACACTCGGCCCTAAGGGCAGAAACGTAGTTCTTGACAAAAAATACGGCGCTCCGCTTATTACTAACGACGGCGTAACAATCGCAAAGGAAATTGAGCTTGACGACCCGTTTGAAAATATGGGCGCACAGCTTGTTAAAGAAGTATCAATCAAAACAAATGACGTTGCAGGCGACGGTACAACAACCGCAACACTTCTTGCTCAGGCTCTTATCAGAGAGGGTATGAAGAATGTAACTGCAGGTGCAAATCCAATGGTACTCAAAAAGGGTATTGCAGACGCTGTCGGCGTTGCTGTAAAGGCAGTAATTGACAACAGCCAGCAAGTTAAGGGCACACAGGATATTGCTAGAGTTGCTACTGTTTCTTCACAGGATGAATTTATCGGCAGCCTTATTGCAGAAGCTATGGAAAAGGTTACTACTGACGGTGTAATCACAGTTGAAGAGTCAAAAACAGCCGACACATACAGCGAGGTTGTTGAGGGTATGATGTTTGACCGTGGCTATATCGCTCCGTATATGGTAACCGATACAGACAAAATGGTAGCAGAGCTTGACAATCCTCTTATTCTTATCACAGACAAGAAGATTTCAACAACACAGGAAATTTTACCGCTTCTTGAGCAGGTAGTTCAGATGGGTAAAAAGCTCCTCATTATTGCTGAAGATGTTGAGGGCGAGGCTCTTACAACTCTCGTACTCAACAAACTCAGAGGTACATTCACTTGTGTTGCAGTAAAGGCTCCGGGCTTTGGTGACAGAAGAAAAGAGATGCTCCAGGATATCGCAATCCTCACAGGCGGTACAGTTATCACATCTGAGCTTGGTCTTGAGCTTAAGGATACAACTGTTGACCAACTCGGTACTGCTCGTCAGGTTAAGGTTGAAAAGGAAAATACAATCATTGTTGACGGTGCAGGCGACAAGGATGCTATCAAGGGCAGAGTTGCACAAATCAGACAGCAGATTGAAACAACAACTTCAGATTTTGACCGTGAAAAGCTTCAGGAACGTCTTGCAAAACTTGCAGGCGGTGTTGCAGTAATCAAGGTTGGTGCGGCAACCGAGATTGAAATGAAAGAAAAGAAGCTCCGTATTGAGGATGCACTTGCCGCAACAAAGGCTGCTGTTGAAGAGGGCATCGTTGCAGGCGGCGGTATTGCTTGTATGAACGCAATTCCTGCTGTTGCAGCATATGTAGAAACTCTTGACGGTGATGCAAAGACAGGCGCTAAGATTGTTCTTAAGGCACTCGAAGAGCCGCTTCGCCAGATTGCGGCTAACGCAGGACTTGAGGGCAGTGTTATCGTTGAGAATATCAAGCGTGAGAACAAGGTTGGCTACGGCTTCAATGCTCTTACAGAAGAGTATACAGATATGGTATCAGCCGGTATTGTTGACCCAACCAAGGTTACACGTTCTGCACTTGAAAATGCATCTTCAGTTGCATCAATGGTGCTCACCACAGAGTCACTCGTATCAGACATCAAGGAACCTGCCGCAGCAGTTGCTCCTGCAGCACCTGATATGGGCGGAATGTATTAATAAAAATTATATGCAATTCTATATAAGGGTGTTGTCTTTGGACAACACCCTTATTGATTTTCCGCTTAAAATATATTATAATAACCTCATAAACTTATTTGTATTTATTTGAGAGGTATATTATGAAAATAAAAGATGATTTCATATTGCGCAAGGTAGCAGAATCATATGTAGTTGTTCCTGTAGGTTCTATGACTCTTGACTTTAACGGCATTATTAACCTTAATGAAACAGGTGCGTTCCTGTTTGGTATTTTGCAGAACGGTGCAGACAAAGATGAGCTTTTAAGTAAAATGATTGATGAGTATGATGTTACACCGCAAAAGGCGGAAAGTGATATAGATGATTTTATTCAAAAGCTAAAGGACGCTGATATCCTTGAATAAGCAGATTAATTTTAATGAAATAATTGATATAATGCGTGAAAAACTTGACAATGGCGGAACAGTTACCTTTACTCCAAGCGGTAACAGTATGTACCCAATGCTCAGGAACGGCGAAGATACGGTTGTGCTCACAAAACCCAAGGGCAGACTGCATCTTTTTGATTTGCCGCTCTATGTCCGCAAGGACGGGTCGTATGTTATGCACAGAGTAGTCAACTTTGACTCTGATGGCAGTTATGTGATGTGCGGTGACAATCAATTTGTATACGAACACGGCGTAAAAGATGAAGATATAATCGCCGTTGTAACTGCATTTTACCGTAAGGGCAAGCCATATACTACACAGTCATTTAGTTACAGGCTGTATCTTAACATATGGTATTACACCCGATTTTTTCGACATTGTTTTTCAGCCGCCAAAAGAAGAACTACAGGATTGTTAAAAACAAAGACAAAGGATATTAATAATGAAGAAAACTCTGACTCAAACCGAGAAAATACAATTTGAATATCTGATTAAGGTTCTCTCGGCGGCAGTCAATAATACCTCCGCTCCGTTGCCCGATGATACAATAAAATGGGAATCGCTTATTTCATATGCAAAGCGATGTGGGGTAGAGGCAATGCTTTCTAATGTTGTACTTAGCTTGTCCGAAAATTATTTGCCAGATAATGACATAAAAAAAACACTTAAGGAGAATTCGGCTAAAGAACTTCTTATTGACGGTAATCTTGATTATGAAATTGAAAAACTTTTAACTGCATTTGACGCTAATAATATAAAAAATCTTCCTCTTAAGGGTTATTTTATGAAGCGGGAATACCCTCGCCCCGAATATCGTTCTGTCTGTGATTTTGATATCTTATTTGACGTTAATCAGGTTGATGTCGTAAAGGCTGTTTTCAACGAGCTTGGCTACACTTTTTTGCATAATGATGACAATCAATATCATTTTCAAAAAAAGCCTCTAATATATGTTGAAATGCACACAACACTTGTGCACGAAAAAGAAAGCTATTTTCCTTACCTAAAAGACCAGCTTGATAATTCAGTTAAGCGCGAGGGTTACAAGTGTTCATATCAAATGAAGCCTGAAGATTACTATATCTTTATGCTCGTACACAATTCAAATCATTTCAGAATCGGCGGAATGGGCATCAGGATGGTGCTTGACACCTACGTGTATTATAAAAATCACCGAAATGAATTTGACTTTGATTACCTAAATGACAGGCTTAGACTTTTAAATCTTACGAAATACGAGAGCAGGATAAGAGAAATCGCCTTTAATTGGTTTTCCAATCCAACGCCAAATATGAAATTTGACAATATGGAAGTATATATTTTGCTTAGCGCAACGCTTGGCAGACAGGATGTTGCGGTTATGATCAGTTCGCAAAAACTGATTTCTAAAAGTATGCAGCATGGCAAAAAGAAATCAAAACTTGCTTATCTGTTATCGTCAGTTTTTCCTAACAGACAACAGATGGCGGTAAAATATCCCTACCTCAACAAATTTTCACTTTTATTGCCGTTTTCGTGGTGCCAAATGTGGTTTAAACGGTTTTTTATCGAGAGAAATGTCCACATAAAGTCGGGCATAAAAGTTCGTATGTCTTACACCGATGACGACATAAATTATTATTTATCCCTTATTGAAGAAACAGGATTTGAAAACTTCGGAATAGAAAATCACGCTTAATATTTATATCCGATTAAAAATAGACAATCTTTAATGGACGGATAACACAAAAAGCCTGCACGGCATTTGCTGTGCAGGCTTTGGCTTTTTAATTAATTAAAACTAATTTTCTCCTTTTTTAGGAATAGTCTTAAGTGACTTGACAGTTTGCTTAATACGAGTATATTTTCCGTTTAGAATACAGCTTAATGCATACGCTGCTGTCGGAATCAAAAGCGGAACATATGCAAAGATATATTGTGATTTACCCTCAAACAACAGATGGTATCCAAATGCTCCAAGCAAAACAAGAGGAAGTAAAACAGTCATAATGTTTGTCTTTTTGTTTAAGAACAAGAAGTAAATTCCGACTGCAAACAGTACAAATAAAATCTGCATATACAGATTAAAATACAGTTCAAAGAGCTGACCCAGACTGCCGCCCTGACCGTTTACGCCATACATAGCGTTGCCTATAGCTCCAAGCTCGTTTGTATGGTTCTTAACCTTACTAATCCAGATGCTTTCATATGACGGTTCGTTCCACTGGCTGAGAATCTTTTTTGAGAAGAAGTCAATAGCATATTCAGGGTCACTGCCCATTTTGGAAAGTCTTGAGTTAATATCGGCCCAAGCCTGCTCTGATGAAAGCTTTGCGTCACAGCCGTGACTCTTGTAGTTTTCCATTGCAATGGCATTGTACCAACCGGGCGCCATATATGATTCATTAAGACCCATATCAAGATACAAGGTTTGAGAAACACCGCTCGTGAGGTCGACATTTGCCCTGCTTTCATAGCTAATAATAATCAAATTGCTTGCACCGACAGTAGCAATGCAAATTGCAAGTGCAAAGGCAACGCTCTGCCACTTTTTCTTTATAATTGTGTGGATAATCAACATTATTGCAAATGCAACAAGATAAATCATATTGTTGTATTTTGCAAGCGTAGACACCACCAGTAACAGTCCGCAGGGGATAAGCGCTGTATATTTGTTTGTTTGAAAATACTTGATGAGAAAGTAGCTTGCCCACACAGCACAGCACATACCAATGATATTGCCGTATACAAATGTGCTGAACAAAATCGGCTGAAAACAGCCGGCAAGCAGAATAATTGCAAAAAATTCGATAGATAATTTGTTAAACAATCGTCTTGTAATTCTTGCAATGCCAAGGTATGTTACGGCAACACACAGTACGTTAATGACCTGAATCGGCATTGAGCTTGATGTGCCGAATATTCTGTATACAATTTCACTGATAAAAACAAAGCCAAGCTGGAACGGATAGAAGTTGTAGTAAGAATAGCCGCCGTAATAATCGCTGTTGTAAAATGCCTGTCCGTTGTGAAGTGATGGATAAACACCCTTAGCGGCGCCTGTCGCAGTTTCAAAAAGGTTGTAGCTGTCAGCGGCAGGAATTGAAGTAACCGAGAATATCCACACAAATCCTATAATTGCCACAAAAGCAACAAGGCAGATTTCATATACTTTTATATTGAGCTTGGCAAAAAAGTCACAATGTTTATTCATCTTAAAAGCAAACACTGCAAACAAAGCCGTAAACAACAGATTGAGAGCAACATTGTCCGTTTGGTACAAAATCACTTCGCTTGAGTAACTTGCAGGGTCAATTACGCTTGTCTGAATAAAGCTCATTATTGCAATGTACGCAAATGCAACAAAAACAAACAGGCTCAGAATATTAACTGCAATATATTCAAGTTTGTTCTGCTTTTCAATAGTTTGTACAGTCGACACCTTGTTATTTGCGCCGTTTTTAGCAGCTGCACTGTTTTTGTTTTTATTTGTTGCTGTATTATTTTTATGTTTTTTAGAATTACCCATTTCCTATGTACCGCCTAATTAAAATTCTTTTTTTACAGAACGCACAAACAAGCGGTTTAATGCCTCTTTTGCGTCAACGTTTTTAAATAAAACGCTGTAAACAGCCTCAACAATCGGCAAGTCTACATTATAATCTTGTCCGAGTTTAAGCAGTGCCTTGGATGTCATTACACCTTCGGCAAGCTTCTCAAACTTAACGCCCTTAACATAGCTTTCACCGTATTTTCTGTTATGACTCCATGATGAGAACAGTGTTGCCTCATAATCACCGAGATGACAAAGTCCGTATGCGCTCATTTCGTTTCCGCCGAGAGCCTTAATAAGCCTTGCAATTTCTCTGGTGCCTCTTGCCATCAGCGCCCCTTTAAGAGAGGTATAACCAAGTCCGTCAAGCATACCGGCCGCAATTCCTATAACATTTTTTGCCGCAGCTCCAATCTCACTGCCGATAAGGTCAGTGCCCAGATAAAATCTGATAAGATCACTTGTAAATTCGTTTACAAGTTTTTCTTTCATCTCTTGATTATCACTGTCTATTACCATACAGTTAGGAATACCCTTGACATAATCCTGCGGATGTCCCGGACCTACCCAAACAGCCACGTTTGTTTTGTCTTTGTCAACAAAATCGCTTACAATTTCACTCAAACGTTTTCCGCTTGCGGCTTCAACGCCCTTCATACACAGAACTATGGTTTTACCGTCAAGACTGTATTTTGAAATATCTTCAAAGTATGAGCGCAGATACTGTGATGAAATTGAAATAACAATCACCTCGGCACGTTCTACTGCAATTTCAAGGTTATCGGAAATCTCAATAGACGGGGGAAAGGTGAGATAATCATTTTTTCTTGTTTCCTTTAATTGTATAAATTCCGGTGCGTTTGCAAGACCGCAGGTCATAACGCTATGACCGATCTTGTCAAGATACCAAGCAATGCAACTGCCCCAACGACCGCATCCAAGGACTGAAATTTTCATAATAAATTGCTCCTGTATTTTAAAATCAAAGTTATAAATAACAAAATGCCCCGCCTGACCGTATGATTTAAATAAATAACCTGCCTACGAGTTGACAGGTGGGTGCTCTCCTTTGAACTTCAGGCTCCCTTCTTCCGAGAAACGGGAGGTCTGCACACCGTTCAAAGAGCCAAGCTCCCGATTTAAATGTTGTAGGGTTATTTTAAAATCATTCACGCATCAGGCAGGGAATTGACTAAATAATTATTAATTTTATTGTGATTTAACTGTCACACTTGTATTATATGAAGAATAACGCCGACTTAGTCGTTTTCACCATAAAATACTTCATTATAATTTTCTTCAAAGATTGCCGCAATTCTCTCAAGTTTTTCCTCGTCCTCAATTTCAGCAAGTTCTTCTTCGCCGTCCATAGTAACAGCTTCAAAAATATAATACTCGCCGGGATCGTTTACTGCTTGCTGCGGAGTTTCATAATATGGATAAAGAACGTAGAATTTACCCTCTTCATTTACAATAATATCCAGCATTTCAAATTCAATCTCTTCACCCTCATCACTGATAAGTGTAATAAGGTCGGGACTGTATTCGTTTGTCATAAAAAGCCTCCTAAAAGTAAAGTCGGTAATACACAGATTGATTTGATTGCAAAGCCGTGTATTAAGTAACTTTTATACAATTTAATTTTACAATTTTTTATTCGTTTAGTCAAGACATTTAACACTTTTAGTGCAATTAATGAAAAAGTATTAAAAAAATCAAAAAAGTTTAAAAAAAGTGTTGACAATTAACAAAAGGCGTGTTATAGTATAGACACGATAAACAATTTATCGACTAAATTCACTAACAACTTCCTTTCTATGTGCTTGATTACTCCATAAAATTACCTAAAAACCGACGGCTGCATACCGTCGGTTTTTACCGTCTATGGGATTTTTTTAAAGCCATAAAATACAGCTTGAAAAAATCTGATAAAAGATATATAATGCTATTGTATATATACTGTAATAAATAAGCGTATTAAGATATGTTTTGATATATTTTGTAAGGAGAAAGTTAATGAAATCATTTGATAAGCTTCCACCGCAGTTTAGATGTGACGAAGTAAGACCCTATTATGATATTCTCTGTCAAAAATCCGCAAGTCTTGTACTGAAGCGTGTTTTGGATGTAGTGATTTCGTTGATTTTGTTGTTGTTTTTAGTAATTCCGATAATTGTTATATCGATTATTATTAAAACTACCTCAAAAGGAACGATTTTTTATAAACAGGAACGCATCACAACTTACGGGCGCAAATTCAAGATTTTAAAATTCCGTACAATGATTACAAACGCAGACAAATTAGGAACACTTGTAACTACCGTCGGTGACAGCCGAATAACCAAGGTGGGCAGATTTTTGCGTAAATATCGTCTTGACGAGCTTCCTCAGATATTCAACGTACTTTTCGGAAGTATGTCTATTGTCGGCACACGTCCCGAGGTTGAGCACTATGTGAATATGTATTCACCCGAATATTATGCAACTCTTCTAATGCCTGCGGGAATCACATCACCGGCATCCATAATGTATAAAGATGAGGAAAAACTTTTGAGCGGAGAAGAAAACATCGATGATGTATACGTTAATACTATTCTTCCCGAAAAAATGAAGTATAATCTTTTGTATATCAAAAACTTTGGATTTCGTTCTGATATCAAGATAATGTTCAAGACAATAAAGGAAGTAATTCGCTGATTTCAACGAAAGTTTTACGAGGGGTAAGATGATTGCTTTTAAAAAGAAGTTAAACGACGCGTCTTTGTTCAGACGAGTTTACATTATTAATTTATTCTTTTGCTACATTTCGTTTTTGCAGATTGCCGCATATGTGTTTTTAGTCCCGATATTTATATGGGGAATTTATCTTGTATGGAAAACTCAGGTAAAAAATAAGAATTTTTACAGATTGAGATTTGGCATTTGGATTGGTGCATTTCTTGCTGTTACGGCTTTTTCCGTTATCATAAACTTTTTATTTAATTTTTCTGTCACGGTGCTGTACAGCATACTTTTTTTAATACACATCTCATTTTGCTTTTTCCTGTTTTACGGAATGCACACTGAACGTAATTTTGATTTTAGAGAAGAACTCTATTTTATTGCACGTTTTATAGTATACATAACCACCGTAATTAACTTTATCGGCATTATATGTTTGATGTTCGGAGTTAGCTTTGAGTGGGGATGGTATAAAGTAATTATCTACGAAAACCGATTTACGGGATGTTATTTTAACCCCAATATGCTTGGTTTTGCCGCTGTAGTGTCGCTTGTGTGCTGTCATATGCTTTATAAATCCGATTTTATGCATATGGTTTTCCAGCCTAGAGTTAGTAAGATATGGATTGTTGCCTGTGGCGCAACAAATCTGTTTTCGCTTTTGCTCTGCGACTCAAATGCTTCAATGGTGCTCGGACTCGGCTATTGTATTGTTTATGTTGTATATCTGTTTTTTGCTGACAAAACAGGGCTTTCAACCTCAAAGATAATCATAAAAATTATATCACTTGTGCTCGTGGGAGTGCTTCTTGTCGGTTCTTCTCTTGTATTCAGAACTATTTGTCAAACAGGATTTTCGGTTGTCTTTTCTAAGACATCTTCTGTTACAGACCTTTTATTTGATAACAGAGATGTTCTTGAGGGTGAACCTGATAAGTCTCAAAATGAACAAAAAGGCGACGGCTCAATAACATTCTCACATCTAAACGAAAATATAGACAGCGGACGCACAAAGTTGTGGGAGGAGTCATTTAAGCTGTTTAGAATTTCTCCTGTAATCGGAATTTCAAACGGTAATATCATTCCATACAGCCAAAAGTTCGGCACAGGGGCATTGGATTACAACTTAAATAAATCCGATATTCACAACGGATATCTTACGATTCTTGTATCGACCGGTGCGCTTGGTTTCATCATTTTTGCGATTTTCGGGTTCCGCGTTGCCAAACATTCCGCACAACATCTGTTTTTGCAAAAGCGTAACTACCGCAACGACGTATATCCTTGTCTGTTTTCATTTTTGTTTGCTTACCTGATTTATGCTTTGTTTGAGCGTGCATTGCTTTATGATGTATCGTTTATGGTAATGTGGTTTTGGCTGATGCTTGGCTATATGGGATGCTACATAAGGGAGTTTGAATACAGGCTCGGAAAACAAGCGTTGTTTAACAACAAACACATCACAAGAATACTTTTATAGCGCTTGTATATTTATAAAATTTGATGTATACTATACCGTAGAAGCATTTGATTCTGCGGTATTTTTATTTTATAGTAAACTGCTCGATAACAGTCGGAAAATATGCGACAGTGTAATCAAACTGTCTGCCTAAATGCTGAGCGGCGCTGAGCCGCTTGCTGATATATGGTGATATTATGAAATTGTTTATCAGGCGTGATGTTTCGCCAGCTGATACTTGTTTTGTCATATATGATGAGCTTGGCAAAGAAAAGTACAGCGCTGTTCTTAAAAAATCGCGTCATACTGTCAATCAAAACAGCATAAAACTTGATATTTTTGACGAGTACAAGACTGTCGTTGCAAAAATTCGTCAACTGCCTATTGTCGGAGTGAAGTCATATTCACTCAAAACCGACAACTCAGCGGCAACTCTTGTAATTATGACTGCTCTAAACAGCGTTCAGTGCAGATTCTACGGCAACAACTGGCATATTATAGGTAACATAGCCGACAAGGAGTTTAGCATAATTGATGTTGATAATGCTGTAATTTCTGCTCAGCACAAGCAAAACAGCGGTTACGAACTTGTGATTCGTGATTCATCAAACGAGCTGATTTCTCTTTTGGCTGCGCTGTGCATAAATATGATAAATACTGTTGACAATCGCGCAATTCAGGCTGTATAATTGAAAAAATATATTATAACTTTCATCATTATTGCATTTTCACAGATTTTTACAGGGGGAATATCAATGGATAAATTATTAAAACTTTTGGGTGCAAATTCAGACTTTACAACCGCAGAGATTGCGGCAATGCTCGGTGAACCTGAGGATTATATAAAGGCTCAGATTAAGGAATACGAAAACAAAGGTGTAATCAAAGGCTATCAAGCTGTTGTCGACTGGGAAAAGGTTGAGCAGAGCTATGTTGAAGCACTGATTGAGCTTAAGGTAACCCCCAAAAAGGAAACAGGCTTTGATGAAATGGCAGAGATGTGTATGGCTTTTGATGAAGTTAAGTCGGTGTACCTTATGGCGGGAGCTTATGATTTTTCTCTTATTGTACGAGGAGAAACTATGCAGGATATCGCAATGTTTGTAGCCAAAAAACTTTCAACCATTGACGGTGTTATTTCCACGGCAACTCACTTCATTATGCGATGCTACAAAGACAGAGGTCTTAATCTGGCAAGTCCTCAGCACAAAGAGGATGGGAGGCTTTTGGTCCTGTGATAGATTATTCTAAGTTCTTAAACGATAAAATTCAATACATAAAGCCCTCAGGCATACGCAAGTTCTTTGATATTGCCAACGAAATGGAAGACGTAATATCGCTTAGCATCGGCGAGCCTGATTTTCAGACTCCGTGGCATATTCGTGATGAGGGCATTGACTCTTTAAAAAAGGGAAAGACGTGGTACTCTCCTAACCGTGGCTTCAGCGATTTGCTTAAGGAAATATGCAATTATTACAAGCGCCGCTTTAACATTACATATGATTACAAGACCCAAACTCTTGTTACTGTCGGAGGAAGCGAGGGAATAGACCTTGCATTTCGTTCAATTATTCAACAAGGCGATGAGGTTATCATTCCCCAGCCGTCCTTTGTTTGTTATGAGCCGCTTACCGTAATGGCAGGGGGCACGCCTGTTATTATTAACACCAAAAATGAAGATAATTTCAGGCTAAAAGCTGATGATTTGCGTGCGGCAATCACCGATAAAACTAAACTTCTGGTTTTGCCGTTTCCAAATAATCCTACAGGCGCTATTATGGAAAAGCACGACCTTGAAGAAATTGCAAAGGTTATAATCGAAAATGATTTGATGGTGCTTTCCGATGAGATTTATTCTGAGCTTACCTATGGTAATCGCAGACCTGTTTCTATAGCTTCAATCGACGGTATGTACGAAAGAACCATCGTCATCAACGGCTTTTCTAAATCATACGCAATGACAGGCTGGCGTCTTGGTTATGTTTTGGGGCCTGAGCAAATTATTGCTCAAATGACAAAACTGCATCAATACGGCATTATGTCAGCTCCTACTACTGCTCAGTATGCAGCTATTGAAGCTCTGCGAAACGGAGATAACGACGTAACGCATATGCGTGACGAGTACGATATGCGCCGCCGTCTGGTGGTTGACGGATTTAATTCAATGGGACTTTCTTGTTTTGAACCGCTGGGTGCTTTCTACGTTTTCCCTTGCATCAAAAGCACGGGATTAAGCTCTGAGGAATTTTGCACACGACTTATTATGGACAAACACGTTGCCGTTGTTCCGGGAAACGCATTTGGTGAGTCAGGCGAGGGCTTTGTTCGTGTATCCTATTCTTATTCCATAGCCCACCTAAAAACTGCTCTTAAACGTATCAAAGAATTTTTGGCAGAATTAGAGCAAAACTCATAATTATGTTTTTAACAATAGATATATAGCTCATTATTATCTTATGGCAGAAAGGCTGTTGGTATTATACAATGGAAGTTAAAGTCAAAGCACCTGCAAAAATTAATCTGACACTTGACGTTACTGCTAAGCGTGCCGACGGATATCACGAAATATCAACTATAATGCAGGCTGTTGATTTATATGATACAGTTACTGTATCCGACAATGACAGCGGTAAGGTGACAGTTTCGTGCGGTTATGAGGGTGTGCCTTGTGATGACAGCAACATTTGTGCAAAGGCGGCATATAGATTTTTTAATTATTGCGATATTCCTGTTTCAGGTGTTCACATTGATATTGACAAGCAAATCCCGACTCAGGCGGGTCTTGCAGGCGGCAGCAGTGACGGAGCAGCCGTAATTTTGGGCTTGAATTTAATTTTCGGTACTCATCTGACCCCCAAGGCAATGCAGTCTATTGCAGAGGAGGTTGGTGCCGACGTTCCGTTTTGCCTTGTCGGCGGCACAAAATATTGTACAGGTATCGGCACGACAATAAAAAAGATTCCATCTTTTAATTGCTCTGATATTGTGATTTGCAAGCCCGATACTGTAAGCGTATCAACTGCCGAAGCCTACAAAAAGGTTGACGCGATGAGTCCGCATCCCTGCTACACCGACGAGATGCTCAAAGCGCTCTACAGTCGTGATATGTATCTTATATCCGCCACGATTTTTAATGATTTTGAACTTGCTTTGCAAATTCCTGAGGTAAATACCATCAAATCCGCTATGCTCAAATGCAAGGCAAACGGTTGCGGAATGAGCGGTTCAGGCTCAGCAGTCTTTGCTGTGTTTACATCACAGCGTAAAGCTAAAAAATGTTATGAGTTACTCAAACAAACCTATCCAAACACATTTTTGTGCAAGCCGATAAAAGACGGCTGCAAGGTTGATTAAACTTTAAAAACCTGTCCATACTCAATGTAAGAGAGGACAGGTTATTTTTATGAAATTATTTATCAAATCAGCATGCATAGCATTTGTGCTTGCAGTAGTTTACTCACTCATTCCTTTTCAGGCAAATTGCAGTGATATTTCAAACGAGGTGTTCAGACTGCACATTATGGCGAATTCCGACAGTGAACAGGATCAAAATCTAAAACTGTTGGTTCGTGACATGGTGCTTGAATATACACAGAATTTGTTTGAAAATGCATCAAGCAAGCAGGAAGCGGAGAGCCTGATTGCCGATAATTTAACTGCTATCAATAATACGGCGGCTGATGTTATCAGCCAAAACGGCTACGACTACACCGTTAAATCGCAAATTGTAAAAATGCACTTTTCAACACGCTATTATGATTCATACACATTGCCCTCGGGCACCTACGATGCGTTGCGAATTACAATCGGAAGCGGCAGCGGACACAACTGGTGGTGTGTAATGTACCCTTCAATTTGTATTTCTTCAGCAGAAGAGGGGGAGAAAAAGGCACGTGATGTACTCGATAATAATGAATATGATATTATAAAAAATGAAAAGTATGAATACAAGTTTTTTGTAGTAGAATTGTTTGAAAATTTATGTAACTGTTTTAAGTAAAGTCCTTTTAATGACCCACCTAATGTGATATTATATATTATACAATGATTAAATAATGACTTTCTTATATACTCAAATTCAGAGGTGATATTGTGCTAAGATTTGTTCTTGGAAGAAGCGGATCAGGCAAAACAACTCTTATTCAAAATAAAATCTGCGACCTTGTGTTGAACGGATGTGACAAGGTTATGCTGATAGTTCCCGATCAAAGCTCGTTTGAAACAGAAAAGGAGTTTCTTGATTTACTCGGTGCCAAAAATTCTAAAAAGGTTCTTGTGTTCGGCTTTTCACGCCTTTGCCGCTATGTATTTGAGCAGACAAATACTACGACAAAAAATGTAATTGACAATGGTACAAGGGCTGTATTTATGAGTCTTGCGCTTGAACAGCTTACAGAAAAATTAGATCTTCTGGGTACTGCGCATAAAAAAAGTGTTGTTGACGTTATGCTTCAGACTATAACCGATTTAAAGAAATCGTCAATTAATTCCGATACGCTCAGACTCGGAGCAGAAACAGTTACCGACAAAACACTCCGTGAAAAGCTGATTGAAACTGCTCTTGTGGCTGATACCTTTGATGCGCTTGTAGCACAAAGCTACATTGATCCGCTTGATGACCTTGACAGACTTTATAATATTCTTTCAGAGAATAATATTTTTGACGGATACACAGTATTTTATGACGGCTTCAGCGGATTTACGGCTGCTCAGCTTAAGGTTATTCGATTGCTCATGCAGTCAGCCGCCGACACCTATGCAGCCCTGACTCTTGACCCGCAGTCAAGCGGAGATGAGGAAGTTTTTGCAACTTCTCACGCAACCTACAATACGCTCAAGGATATTGCAAAGCGTGACGGAATTCCAATTAAATCACCAATCAAGGCGGATAAAATCCTGCGCTTTAAATCTGATGATTTAAAAATACTCGAACAAGGAATTTTTCGAGGCAGATACGACAGTGTTTCGTCGGTGCCGTCTAATATTATGCTTTATTCTGCATCTGATATTTATGCCGAATGTGAATTTGTTGCACGTCAAATAAAAAAGCTAGTAATAGACAAGGGATATCTTTATTCAGACATTTCAATCATTTGCCACGAAACAGCTCCTTATGACGGAATACTTAACGAAGTGCTTCAAAAATATGATATTCCATATTTTATGGACGTTAAATCAAATATTGATGTCAAGCCTGTAATTCGTCTTGTAAATTCTATTTTCAGGGCGGTACTCGGTGACTTTGAGCGTGATGATATAATAGCAATACTAAAAACGGGGCTTACAGGTGCAACTGCAGATGAAATCAATATTTTTGAGAATTACATATTTGTCTGGAACGTAAACCGTACTGTTTTTAAATCGGAATTTAAACAAAATCCAAGGGGCTTTGCCGACAAGTTTACATCTGCTGACGAAGCCGATCTGCAAACGGCAGAAAAGATTCGCAAACTAATAATCACACCGCTGATTGAGTTTAAAAATAATGCAAAAGACAAAAACGGCAGAGAGATTACTGAGCTGTTATATAACTTAATTATATCTCTTGGCGCCCCTGATGCACTGCGTGCGATGTACAGCAGATTTCAATTGGCAAACGAGCCTCAGATTGGTGCCGAGCAAATTAAAATATATAATATGTTTGTCGAAATTCTCGACAAAATGGCTGCCGTTCTTGACAGTCAAAGCGTAACTCTGGGGCGGTACTTTGAGCTTTTAAGTCTGCAAATTTCAGCAATGCAGTTGTCGCAAATACCGCAGACTATTGACAGTGTCACCGTAACGACAGCACAGCGTGTGCGTGTGTCAAAGCAAAGAGCTTCATTTTTGATAGGCTGTATAGACGGTGTGTTTCCTGCTGTGCCGCACACGTCGGGGATTTTCTCGTCTTTTGAGCTTAAGCTGCTATCTCTCAGCGATATAACACTGTGCGAAAGCTTTTCTGATGTTGCAAGTCTTGAAACCTTTATGGCGTACTGTTGTATGACTTCGCCGTCAGAAAAGCTCTATATTTCATATCCGATGGCTGACCTGCAAGGAAATTCACATACACCTTCTGTGATTTTTGCAGAAGCCGAAAGGGTATTTTTAAATATTCGCACCTATGACGCTCTTGATTTTGACAGCAAAAAGGACAGTATGCTTGCGTTACAGCCTGCATTTGATGAGTTTTCAAGGTCATTGTGCCATAATGAGCAGGGACTTAAGGGGCTTAATACATATTTTTCAGATAATGAAGATTATATTTCAAAGCTCAGTGCTATCAAAAGGGCAAGAGATTGCCGTCCCTTTGAAATCAAAAATCCTCAAAATGCTGAAAAGCTTTTTGGTGAGAATCTGAATATTTCTGCCTCTCAAATTGAAAAATTCAGTATGTGCCGTTTCTCTTATTTTTGCAGCTACGGACTTCGCATACGTGAGCACAGAAAGGCAGAAATCAATCCTATGGAATATGGTACGCTTGTACATTATATTCTCGAGAAATTTTTTACTGAATTTTCAAAGGCTGAATATGCTTCGATGACTGAGGAGCATATTAAGTCGTTTGTCGATGAAACGCTCAGCCATTATATAAGCAGTTATTTTGGAGGAGAGGACAGCAAGTCGCAGTCATTTATGTACAAGCTCAGTGTGTTAAATTCAAATGTTTGCGTACTCCTTAGCCACATTGTTGCTGAGATGTCACAGAGTGATTTTGATACGGTTGACTGTGAACTTAAAATCGGTTCCGACATTCCTGCATATACGCTTAAATTACCTGACGGTCATAATATTGCAATCTGCGGCAGTGTTGACCGAGTCGACGTTATGGAAAAGGACGGCGTAAAATATCTGCGCGTAATTGACTACAAAACAGGTACTAAAAAGTTTAAGCTGTCAGATATTTTGTACGGCATCAATCTTCAAATGCTTTTGTACCTGTATACAATTCAAAGCTGCGGCAGCGAACGCTACGGCAAAGTAATTCCGTCAGGAATACTCTATATGCCTGCCACTGTGCCTACAGTTACAGGCGACAAGGATTATGACTTAGACAAAATCACGGCAGAAATTGACAAAGCGCTTAAAATGAACGGCCTTTTGCTTAACGATACTACAGTTATTCACGGAATGGACAAGACCGACAACAGCAAGTATATTCCGGTTAAAATAAAACTTGACGAACCTGTTTCCGCGCGCAGTCTGGCAACACTCGAGGACTTCGGCAAAATCTTTAAGAAGATAGACTGTTTGGTTGCAGAAATGGGAAGAAATCTTTACAGCGGAAAAATTCAGGCAGAACCTGTAATCGGTGCTAATGATGCCTGCAAATATTGTCCGTACGACAGCGTTTGCGCTTACCGCAAGGGTGAGGGCAAAAATACCTTCGATGTTGATAACGAAGAAGTTATGCACCAAATCAGCAATGAACTAAGTCGTGAAGAAAGGGGAGAAGAGTAATGTCAAGACAATGGACCCATCAACAGCACAATGCAATCTATGCTACCAAAGGCTCTGTGCTTGTGTCAGCCGCCGCAGGCTCAGGCAAGACGGCTGTCCTTGTTGAACGTGTAATCAAGATGATTACACGAGAAGATTGTCCGCTTGATGTTGACCGTCTGCTTATTGTAACTTTTACAAGAGCGGCGGCGGCTGAGATGCGTGAGCGTATTGCCTTGGCTTTGGACTCCTTACTCAACAATGACCCCTATAATGCGCATCTTTTAAGGCAAAAACAGCTTTTATATAACGCAAATATCTCTACCATAGACAGCTTTTGCAGTAATATAGTCCGTGAGTATTTCCATTGCCTGAATATTTCTCGTGATTTCAGAGTTGCTGATACAAGTGAACTTGATATCCTCAGCGCTCAAGCGCTTGAAACAGCCTTTGAAAAATTTTACAAATCAGACAGCAGTGATTTTATCAGCCTTGTTGATGCATTTTCGAGTAAAAACGGCGACGAGAAGCTTCGTCAAACCGTCTTAAAGGTTGCGGAATTTCTTTCAACACAGCCGTTCCCTGAAAAATGGCTTGACAATATGCTCCAAAATTACACCCAAAAGCCTGCCGCCGATACTATCTGGGGCAAAATCATCACTAACAATGCTTTTTCAGGCATAGAATATGCCATAAGTCTTACTCAAAGTTCACTTGAACGCATAAAAGAGGACGAAAAACTACAGTCGGCATTATCGGAGAAGCTATCCGATGATTTAGTTTTTCTTTCCACCCTAAAACAAAAAATGAAAATCTGCTCGTGGAACGAAACAGCAGATTTTATTCAAAGCTATACCCCTGCCAGACTTTCAACTCCCAGAGGCTACAAAGATAATCCGATAAAGGTTTCGGTGGCACTAAACCGTGACGAGGTCAAAGCGACAATCAAAAAACTGCAAGCCGGGTTTTCTTGGAACGAAAGCGAAATCAGCCTGGAAATATCTGAACTGTTTGCTTTGGTATCAACACTCTTCGAGCTTGTAAAAACATATATTTCAGAGTATACTGCGCTCAAAAACAAAAAGAATCTTCTTTCATTTTCTGACATAGAAAGTCTTGCAGTAAATCTTCTTGCAGTACCTGATGACGAAAACGGCTACATAAAAACCACTCAGGCTGAGGAGATAGCAAACCGTTTTGATGCCGTAATGGTTGATGAATTTCAGGATGTTAACGATATTCAGGATTTAATATTTAAGTGTGTAAGCAAAGACGAAGCAAATCTTTTTGTTGTAGGAGATGTCAAGCAGAGTATATACGGCTTCCGTCAGGCAAAGCCCGAAATATTTATAAACAGAAAAAATCTGTATAACAAATTTAATGATGAAAATCCAAACTATCCTGCTACAATAGTTCTTGATAAGAATTTTAGAAGCAGAAAAGAAGTTTGCAACGCAGTTAATTTTATATTTAAAAATCTGATGACACAAGATACTGCCAAAATGGATTACACCGAGGAAGAGTACCTAAACGTAGGTGCGGATTATCCCAAGTCAACAGACAGCAGCTTTGAGATTGCACTTATAGAAAAGAACTGCTTTGACGGATATGACAGCGATGAAATCGAGGCATATTATATAGCAAATAAGATTCACCGGATGATTGCCGAGGGATACAAAATTAAAGACGGAAATAATATGCGTCCCGTAACCTACGGCGACTTTGCGGTAATAATGCGCAGTCCGGGCACAAAGGCTATGAAGTATGTAAACACCCTGATATCCTGCGGAATCCCTGCGTACAGCGAAACTAAAGAGAACTTTTTTGATGCCCTTGAAATCAAAATTATGCTCAATCTTCTTAGAGTTATCGACAATCCCACACTTGATATTCCGCTCTTGTCAGTAATGTGCAGTCCTGTTTACGGATTTACTCCCGATGAGCTTGCAATTCTTCGTGCCGACAATCGCCGCACAAGTCTTTATTTTGCAGTAAAGCAGTTTGCAAAGGTTAATCAAAAGGCTGAACGGTTTATAAATGAGTTAAATTCTATGCGTGAACTTTCCTACATTTGTTCAGTTGATCAGCTTATATCCCATATCTACGAGCTTACCTCATTTAAGGCTGTGTCATTGGCTGTAAGCGGCAATGAACTCGCCGTCAAAAATCTAAATCTTTTGAGAGATTATGCCCGTAGCTATGAGGCAAACGGTTACAAGGCACTTTCGGATTTTATTTCGTTTATAGATAAACTTATTGCTAACGGCTCAAGTCTTTCAGCGTCCGTAGTAGGCGAGGGAACAGATATAAACAGCGTCAGAGTGCTCAGTATTCACGCCTCAAAGGGACTTGAATATCCTGTGTGCTTCATTGCCGATACTGCTCATCAGTTTAACAAGTCAGATTTAAAGTCAGACATACTCATCGACAGCCACGCAGGACTTGGTATACGCAAAAAGTCAGGGCTTTTAAAATACGGAACATTTCCCCATTTTGCTGTGGGAATAGAGCTTGAAGAAAATGAAATCGCCGAGGAGCTCCGAGTTCTGTACGTTGCCCTTACAAGAGCCAAAGAAAAACTCATTGTTGTGTCATCGCAAAAGGATACAGACAAATACCTTAATAAGCTTTATTCAAAACTTTCGCTTGACAGATATATTATGCCGTATTCTGTATCAGGATGTAACAGTATTTCCGACTGGGTTTGTATTTGTGCACTTGCGCATCCGTCACTTAATGAATTAAAGCAACAAATAATCCCGTCAGCAGTAATGCTTAAGCACAATGATGAATTTTTTGACTGGGAATTTAACATAATCACTAACAAAGATTTAGAAATTAAACAATCTGATGCTCTCCCTCAAATAAGTGTTGATGACATTAATTTTGCGGCTAATGATTTTGATTATGAAAAACTCTTGCAAAAAAATCTTGATTTCAAATATGTAAATTCAGAAATTCTCAATCTGCCGCAAAAGGTTACAGCATCCAATATTGCGCACGAGCAAAACAATGATTATTTTGAAAAAATACTTTCAAAACCGTCATTTATCAAAAGCGAAACGTCGTCATCAGTTGAACGAGGTACAGCACATCACAAGCTGTTGCAGTATTGCGATTTTAAATCGGCACAGAATAGTATTGATGATGAAATATCCCGCTTGGTGTCCTGCAACATATTGACTCGGGAGCAAGCTGATTGCATTGATAAAGCCGCTCTTTCAAGATTTTTTGCATCAAGCCTTATGCAGCGAATTACAAAGTCACAGCTTGTAATGCGCGAGGAGCGTTTTACCGCCAAACTCAGACCTTCGCTTATATTTGATGAATACAAAAATATCACAACTGACAAGAAAGTGATAATTCAAGGCGCAGTTGATTTGGCGTTTGAGGAAAACGGTGAGCTTGTTATTCTTGATTACAAAACCGACAGGGTAGGGGACATTCAAAAACTTGGGCAACTCTATACAAAACAGCTTTTGCTTTACAAAGAAGCACTCAAGCAGTCTGCCGAGATGACTGTTAAAGAATGTATTTTGTATTCTGTTCATCTCAATGAATACATAACAATATAGCACAACTGCCGTATGCATTGCATACGGCAGTTGTCATAGCTTATTTTAAATTGCTTGTAACACTCAGAAAAAATGATAATATCAATCTGCCTGTCAAAATTATGGGCTGATTCACATCATTTAACCAGCATTCTTAATCTGCAAACGCAGTTTATCGGAAATCATAGCAATAAATTCACTGTTAGTCGGCTTACCTCTGTCATTATGGATTGTATATCCAAAGTATGAGTTAAGAACATCAATGTCGCCTCTGTCCCACGCAACTTCAATCGCATGACGGATGGCACGTTCAACTCTTGACGAGGTTGTTTCATATTTTTTGGCTACTGACGGATACAACTGTTTTGTCACAGCGTTAATAATTTCAGGCCTGTCAACAGACATTATAATAGAATCTCTAAGGTAATGATAGCCTTTAATATGAGCCGGAACACCGATTTCATGAAGAATATCCGTAACTTTCATTTCAATACCAAATGCGTCAAACATATTGTAGCCAAAGCTTTTGTCATTATTCTTTTTTGCCATACCAACTATCAGTTCGCACAAATCACTTACATTATAAGGCTTTAATACAAAGTAAGAGGCACCAGAATTCATTATTTCACGCTCAAGCACAGGGCTGTGAAATGACGAGAATACTATAAACAGAGGTGCTTTTGCATTTTGTCGTTTAATGTTGTGCATTACGCCAATCGCATCAAGCCTTGTCATAAAAGAATCCATCAGAACAACTTGCGGCTGTTCTCGTTTAATCCTTTCGCTTAATTCTTCTCCGTCTTTTGTACAATAGCTCAAAGTGATGTTACAATTAGCAAAAGCCTTTAAATCTTCTTGCGAAAACTCTTGTGCGTCTTCTGTAATTATAAGTTTAATTTTGTTGTCCATTATGATTTCCCCCAGTGAATTTTTTAATGTGAAATTATATTACCATAAAATGGTAATCTTGGCAATAGTTTCCAATAAAATTTTTTTAAAAAAGATAAAAATATTTTTAGCATCATAATTTGACATACAAAATACTACAAGATGTGGGCTAATTATTGTAGTAATCTACCATATTTTGTAGAAAAACGCCGTAGCCTTCCTTAGGGTTATTGACAAAAACATGAGTAACGGCACCAACAATTTTACCATTTTGAATTATCGGACTGCCGCTCATTCCTTGCAGAATTCCGCCGCATTTGTCAATCAGTTTTTTGTCTGTTATTTTAATTATAAAATTCTCGTTTGAGTTGTCAGCACTATTACAAATACGCTTAATATCTATACTGTAAAACTGAGGTGTGCTGTTTTCAATAGTGGTATAAATCTGAGCCTTACCGATTTTTATTTCATCTCGGTCAGCAATCTCATATTTTTCACTTGTATATTCAAAATTGTCATTTATTGTTCCAAAAACGCCTAAGTCGGTATTTTTTGTCAGATTCCCTATTTCGCTGTCAGTAAAATAACCGTTCAAACTTCCGGCTTTTCCCACAACACTTTTATCTATTCCGCTTACATTTGCGTGCAATACCTGACCGCTTGCAAGCGGCATCAGTGCCTGAGTGTCATTATCGCATATTCCGTGACCAAGTGCGGCAAAATAATTATTGTCCTCATCGTAATACGTTATTGTTCCTATTCCGGCACAACTGTCACGAACCCATGCTCCGATTAAATATATTCCTACCGTATTTTTGACAGGAGTGATTTGTTTGTCTATTTCTTTGCCGTTTCGCTCAATTTTCATTTGAAGTGTTTTTCCCTGACACTGTTCGGTAACGGCTTTTAATTCTTCATTAGAATTAATGCAATAACCGTTTATTTCTTTTATAATGTCGCTCTCCTGCAAGCCGCCTGACTTTGCAGGGCAAACATATTTAGAGCCGTCATAATAATCCTCAAGCTGAGTAACAATTACTCCGTTTGCATAAAACTTAACTCCAAACGTATCTCCTCCTATATACACGGTTTTGTTTTGGTTTACTGCATAAAATGAAGTGTTGCTAAACGACGTTATCATAGTACAAATCAAGGCAACTGAAATAAATTTAATACAATTTTTAATTTTTTTCAAAAAATCACCTTCTTTCCGTTGCCTTTATTATAATTTGCATTTATAATAGAAGTTAATATGGTTTTTGAAATATTAAAAATAAACTTGGAATTAAAGTGGTTGAAAACTTAGTTGACTACTTAATTTTTTCAAAATATTTTCTT